>JBFKQZ010000001.1:0-43747 GCA_041627475.1 Nitriliruptoraceae bacterium
ACCGCGTGGCGTCGTCGTCGTCGACGAGATCCCGCGGGGCAACAACCGCAAGGTCGACCGCGAGGCAGCGACCGCGATCGCCGTCGCCGCTGCCGAGCGCGGCGACATGGTGACCGCGTCGTGAGGGTCGCCCGCAGACGTCGTGTCCTACCGGTCGACGACGAGACCGTCGACGCGGTCACGGTGGTCGTCCACCGTCCGACGCGTCCCCGTGGGCCCGGCGTCCTGCTAACCCACGGAGCCGGCAAGGACCTCGACGCGCCCCACCTCGTCGCGCTGGCCGACGCGGTCGCCGCGACGGGCGTGCTCGTGGTGCGGGCGAACCAGCCGTGGAAGCAGGCCGGTCGCGCCGTGCCGCCACGACCACCGCGGGCCCTGCCGGGCTACGCCGCCGTGGCGGCCGCCGTGCGCACGACGTTCGGGCCGCGGCGGGGCTGGGTCGTCGGCGGCCACTCCAACGGGGCCCGGCTGACGACGCACGCGCTGGCCGACCCGGACCTCGGCGTGCAGGCCGTCGGGGGACTGCTCGTGTCGTTCCCGCTGCACGCTCCCGGCAAGCCGATCGGGGACCGCATCGACCACTGGGCGGCCGTGACCCACCCCCTGCTGTTCGTCCAGGGCACGCACGACCCCTTCGGTGGCGTCGACGAGCTCGAGCAGGAGCTGCACCGGCTGGCCGGCGACGCGACGGTCCTCCCCGTCGCCGGTGGCGACCACGGCCTCGCGGTCCCGTCGACCCGGTCCGACGACGGACGACGGCACGAGGGCGCCGACGTCGTCCCGCGCCTGGCCGATGACCTCGCTGCGTGGATTCCCGAACACTGACGGTGCGTCGGTGTAAAGTTCTATAACGCTGGATCCAACCAGTCTCACTAGTGCGGAGGTGTCATCGTGATGCAGGAGTTCAAGGAGTTCATCAACCGGGGGAGCGTGCTCGACCTCGCTGTCGCCGTCGTGCTCGGCGCGGCGTTCGCGCCGGTCGTCGGTGCGGTCGTCGACCGCGTCCTCATGCCGCTGATCGGCATGCTCGTCGGGCAGCCCAACTTCGACACGCTCGGCACGTTCGCGTGTGGGGCGGAGGGCGAGGGGTTGATCAACGGCTGTGCCGGCTCCGTCGGTGCCGTGATCACGGCGCTCATCAACTTCGTGCTCGTTGGCTTCGCGGTCTTCCTGGTCATCAAGGCCTACAACCGCATGCAGCGGGACGAGCCGGTCGAGGAGCCCGAGCCCGAGGCGGACCCCGAGGACATCGTGCTGCTGCGCGAGATCCGCGACTCGCTCGCCAACCGCTGACACGCCAACCGCTGCCACCGACGCACGACCGCGACGACCCGCCGAGCTCGGCGGGTCGTCGGCGTTCAGATCGGGACGCCCGGGTACTCCTCCGGTGGGTCCTCGTCGCCGGGCGTGCTCCCGGCCGGCGGCCCGGTCACCGGGACCGGCGCGGGCTCGGCTTCCGGCGGCTCGTCCGGGCTGTCCTCGGACACGGGCGTGATGCCCTTCGCCGCGAGCCGCTGCGCGCGGATCTGCTCGGCCGCCGCGTCCCCGTAGCGGCGGGCGACCGCGCGCTCCACCGCCCGGTGCGCGGCGTCGTGCGCCTGGGCACGCGTCTCGTCCTCGAGCGACCCGCGGCTGCCCGGCCGCACGAGGCCGAGCTCGCGGGCCTTCTCCGCCACGGTCTCTGCGACGCGGGGTGCGACCGAGCGGTCGAACGGTGAGGGGATGATGTAGTCGGCGGCGAGCTCGTCGTCGCCGACGCAGTCGGCGATGGCCTCGGCGGCGGCGACCTTCATCTCGTCGTTGATCGTGGTCGCGGCGGCGTCGAGGAGGCCGCGGAAGACCCCCGGGAACGCGAGCACGTTGTTGATCTGGTTGGGGAAGTCGCTGCGCCCCGTCGCCATGATGCGGACGTGCGGGCCCGCGACCTCGGGGTGGATCTCGGGCGTGGGGTTCGCCATCGCGAACACGACCCGGTCCTCGCTCATGGTCTGCACGAGCTCGAGCGGCAGGGTGTTCGGGCCCGAGACGCCGATGAAGACGTCCGCACCGGCCAGCGCCTCCGTCTTGCCACCACGAACGTCCCGCGGGTTGGTCTGCTTGGCCACGCGGCGGCGGATGGGGTCGGTGCCCCTGCGCTTCGCCTCGAGGATCCCGTCGACGTCGACGCCGATGATGTCCTCGACGCCGGCGGACTGCAGGAGGCCGATGATCGCGACGCCGGCTGCGCCGACGCCCTGCACGACGACCCGCAGGGACGACAGGTCGCGCTCGAGCAGCTTCGCCGCGTTGAGGAGGGCCGCGAGCACCACGATGGCCGTGCCGTGCTGGTCGTCGTGGAAGACGGGGATGTCGAGCCGCTGTCGCAGCTTGCCCTCGATCTCGAAGCAGCGCGGTGCGGCGATGTCCTCGAGGTTGATGCCGCTGAACCCCTGTGCGATGCGGGCCACCGTGTCGACGAAGGTGTCGGGGTCCTTGTCGTCGACGAGGATCGGATAGGCGTCCACGCCACCGAAGGACTTCAGCAGCATGCACTTGCCCTCCATCACGGGCAGCGACGCCAGCGGGCCGATGTCGCCCAGACCCAGCACGGCCGAGCCGTCGGTCACGACGGCGACGGAGTTGCCCCGGATCGTGTGGCGGTAGGCGGCGACCGGGTCCTCGTCGATGAGCCGGCAGATCTTGGCGACGCCGGGGGTGTAGACGATGGCGAGGTCGTTGGCGTCCTCGACGGCGATCTTGTTCTCGACCGAGATCTTGCCGCCCTCGTGCGCCGCGATCACGTCGTCCTCGAGCGCGAGGACCTCGACGCCGTCGATCGCGTGGATCGCTGCGGCGACCTCCTCGCCGTGTGCCTCGTCGCGGCAGTCGATCGCCAGGTCGCGGAACACGACGTGGCGCTGTCCCCCGGTGCGCTCCGACGACGCGACGTCGCCGCCTGCGTCCTCGATCGCGCCGGCGACGCGGGCCAGCATCCCGGGCAGGTTCTCCAGCGCGACGCTGACCGTCACACGGTGGGGGAGGAGGGCCACGGCGACCTCGGGAGTTGGGCGGGGGGCGAGGGTAGACCGCGTGGACGCGGAACCCGTCCGGCGTCGGGGTGGGGAACGGCGCGGTCGCGCCGTAGCCTCGCGACCGGGCAGCACAACCTCCTGAGGACTCGGCCGTGGCAGACACCCAGACCAGTGACGTGACGCAGGCGTCGATCAACACGATCCGCACCCTGGCGATGGACGCGGTGCAAGCGGCGAACTCGGGCCATCCGGGGATGCCGATGGGCTGTGCGCCCATGGCGTACGTGCTGTACCGCGAGGCGATGCGCCACGACCCGGCCGCGCCCGGCTGGTGGGCGCGTGACCGGTTCGTGCTGTCGGCGGGCCACGGCTCGATGCTGCTCTACGCCGCGCTCCACCTCGCCGGCTACGAGCGCCCGACGATGGACGACATCAGGCAGTTCCGCCAGTGGGGCTCGGTCACGGCCGGACACCCCGAGTCCTACGAGCTCGCCGGGGTCGAGACCACCACCGGCCCGCTCGGCCAGGGGCTCGCGACGGGTGTCGGCATGGCGCTCGCCGCCGAGAAGCTGTCGTCCGAGTTCGACCCCGAGGGCGTGGGCCTGTTCCCGCAGCGGGTGTACGGCATCGTCTCGGACGGTGACCTCATGGAGGGCGTCGCCGCCGAGGCGGCGTCCCTGGCGGGCCACCTCCGGCTCGGGCGGCTCGTCTACCTCTACGACGACAACAAGATCACCATCGACGGCGGCACCGACATCGCGTTCAGCGAGGACGTGCTCGGGCGCTTCGACGCCTACGGCTGGCACACCGACCGGGTCGCCGACGTCACCGACCTGGACGCGCTGCGCGCCGCCATCGCCGCTGCCGAGGCCGACGACCGGCCGAGCCTGATCGCGGTCCGGACCGTCATCGGGCACGGCTCGCCGTCCAAGGCAGGGACCTCGTCGAGCCACGGCTCGCCGCTGGGCGACGAGGAGATCGCCCGCACCAAGGAGGCGCTCGGCTGGCCGTACAGCGAGCCGTTCACCGTGCCGGACGAGGTCCGCGAGCACATGGACGCCCGCGAGGTCGGGGCGGCCGCCCACGAGGCCTGGGGCGCGCTCTACGCCACGTGGAAGGGCGACCACCCCGACCGTGCCGCCGAGCTCGAGCGACGGATGGCCGGCGAGCTCCCGGACGGCTGGCAGGACGCACTGCCGGACGCCACCGAGGGCAAGGCCACACGCGCCAACTCCGGCGAGGTCATCAACGCCCTCGTGGACGTCCTGCCCGAGCTGGTCGGTGGTTCGGCGGACCTCGCCGGCTCCAACAACACCGACGTGGAGGGCGCCGGCGACTTCTCGGCCGACGACCGCACCGGGCGCAACCTGCGCTTCGGCGTGCGCGAGCACGCCATGGGAGCGATCGGCAACGGGATGGCGCTGCACGGTGGCTTCATCCCGTACGTCGCGACGTTCCTCATCTTCACCGACTACGCCCGCGCGGCGATCCGCCTCGCCGCGCTGATGGGCCAGCGCGTCGTCTGGGTGGCCACCCACGACTCGATCGGCCTCGGCGAGGACGGCCCGACGCACCAGCCCGTCGAGCACGTCGCGTCGCTGCGTGCGATGCCCAACTGCACCGTGCTGCGTCCGGCCGACGCCGACGAGGTCGTGGGGGCCTGGGCCGCTGCGCTGCAGCACGACGGGCCGACCATTCTCGCGCTCACGCGTCAGGGACTGCCGGCGCTCGGTGAAAAGCCGGGTGGCGCGGTCGCCGCGGTCGCCCGTGGCGGCTACGTCCTGCGGGACGCCACCAACGACGACGGCCAGCCCGACGTGATCCTGATCGGGACGGGCTCCGAGGTGCAGCTGGCGGTCGAGGCCGCCGAGACGCTGGCCGCGGACGGCATCGCCGCTCGGGTCGTCTCGATGCCGAGCTGGGAGCTGTTCGCCGAGCAGGACGCTGCCTACCGCAACGAGGTCCTGCCGCTGGAGGTCCCCAACCGCGTCTCGGTCGAGGCCGGAACGACCTTCGGCTGGGAGCGCCACGTGGGCATCGACGGCGAGGCGGTCGGCCTTGACCGCTTCGGTGCGTCCGCGCCGGCCGAGGTGCTCTTCGAGGAGTTCGGGATCACAGCCGATGCCGTCGTCGACGCAGCCCGTCGCGTCCTGGGCTGACCCCACCGCCGCGTTCCGTGCGTGGCTCGCCCGACATATCGTGCGAGCCACTCACACGATGGAGGTAGTGATTGGCCGCACCGCCGACGGAGCCCACGCGTGAGGTGAGGCCGGGCGACCTGCCGGACGGGTTCGTGCTCGGCACGGCCACCTCGAGCTACCAGATCGAGGGTGCGGTGACCGCCGACGGACGCGGGCGGTCGATCTGGGACGCGCTCGCGTGGCGTCCCGGTGCGATCGCCGACGGCAGCAGTGGCGACCCGGCGTGCGACCACTACCGCCGCTGGGAGGAGGACCTGGACCTCCTCGCGGAGCTGGGCGTGGACAGCTACCGGTTCTCCGTGGCGTGGCCGCGCATCCAGCCCAACGGTCGCGGGAAGCCGCTGCAGGCCGGGCTCGACTTCTACGACCGGCTCGTGGACGGGCTGCTCGAGCGCGGCATCGCCCCGAACGTCACGCTCTACCACTGGGACCTGCCGGCCGCGCTCGAGGACGACCTCGGGGGGTGGCGGCACCGAGACACGGCCGGGCGGTTCGCGGACTACGCCCTTCACGTGGCGACGCGGCTCGCCGACCGCGTGCCGACGTGGGCGACGCTGAACGAGCCGTGGTGCTCGGCCTTCCTCGGCTACGAGCGTGGCATCCACGCGCCGGGGGAGACCGACGAGGCCGGTGCCGTGCGGGCCGCCCACAACCTGCTGGTCGGCCACGGCCTCGCGGTCCAGGCCCTGCGCAGCGTCGGTGCCACCGCGGTGGGGATCGTGCTGAACCTCCACCGGGTCGACCCGGCCACCGACCGCGAGGGTGACCGCGACGCCGCCGAACGCGTCGACGGGACGCAGAATCGGTGGTGGCTCGGAGCGCTGGCGGGTGACTTCCCCGAGGACGTGGTCGCCAACAGCATCGCGCCGTTCGTCGAGCTCGAGACGCTGTCGCGCGACGGCGACGCCGAGCTGTGCGCCGAACCGCTCGACTGGCTCGGCGTCAACAGCTACGGCCCGCAGGTCGTCGCGACCGGTGACGACGCGACGCACCGCCCGGCCGGGCCGGGGCTGGACGGCATCGTCCACGTGCCCGCACACGCTGACGAGCCCACCAACATGCTCGGGTGGCGGATCGACGCCGAGCGGGCGGCTGCCGTCCTGCACCAGGCCCACGAGTTCCTGCCCGACCTGCCGGTCACGGTGACCGAGAACGGCATCCCGCTGCCCGACGAGGTCGGTGCGGATGGTGCGGTGCACGACCCGGCGCGCGTGGCCTACCTCACCGATCACCTCGCCGCGATGCTGGACACGCGCGCCGAGGGCGTGCCGCTGGCGGGCTACCACGCCTGGTCGCTGCTGGACAACTTCGAGTGGGCCCACGGCTACCCGCCGCGCTTCGGGATCGTCCACGTGGACTTCGCGACGCAGGAGCGCACGCCGAAGGACAGCTACCGGTGGCTGCAGGAGCTGGCACGCGGCCGGTGATGCAGCGATCACGAATTGTCCGTACAATTCGCCGCGTCACCGACTCCCGCTGAGGACCCCCGTGCCGCGCTCCCTCACCACCGCACTCGTCGCCGTCGCACTGGCCGCCGTGCTCGCCGCCTGTTCCGACAGCGGGACGGCCACCACCGGGGTCCGGGTCGACGACGCCGAGGCCGTCGCCGCGCTGCTCGAGACCGAGCCCGACCGCGTCGTCATCGACGTCCGCACGCCGGAGGAGTTCGCCGCAGGGCACCTCGAGGGCGCCGTCCTCGTGGACTTCAACGCGCCGGACTTCGCGGCACGGATCGCCGAGTTCGACCCGGAGGGCGACTACGTCATCTACTGCCGCTCCGGCAACCGCTCGGCCGGTGCGCGCGACGTGATGACCGAGCAGGGCTTCACCGACGTCGTCGACGTCGAGGGCGGGATCCTCGCGTGGGACCGGGCCGGCCTGCCGATCGTGACCGGCTGACGCACCTGCGCCCCGCGGCGCACGGCGACGATTAGGTTGCCGCTCACGGGAGGAGCGGTGCGTGCGGCGAGTCGTGTGGGCGCTGGCGGCGGTCGCCGCGGTGCTGCTGCTGGCCGGGTGCAGCGAGGGCGAGGAGCCCGACGGCCGCGTCGGCATCGGCATGCAGGACAACTTCTTCACCCGGGACGTCACGCGCATCGAGGTCGGCGACACCGTCCGCTGGAGCCTGACCGGCGACACCGTGCACAACGCCGTCGCGGTCGACGGGTCGTGGTCGACCGGCGAGGCGAACGGCCAGGACTTCCTCGCCGTCCAGGAGCCGGGCGCCCGCATCGACATGGTCTTCGACGAGCCGGGTGTGTACGAGTACTACTGCACGCTGCACGGCACGGCCGAAGGAGAGGGGATGGCCGCCGTGCTGGTCGTCGGCGACGTCGAGTACTCGGCTGCCGGTGACGACGCGCCTGTCGAGCCGGTCACCGAGTGGACCGGCACCACCCGTCGTGTGCCCGAGGACCACCCGACGATCCAGAACGCGGTCGACGCAGCCGAGCCGGGCGACCTCGTGCTCGTCGGTCCGGCACCGCAGGACGACGCACACCGGGCCGCCGACGGCACCTACGTCTGGTTCGAGCAGGTCAACGTCTCCACGCCCTACATCACGATCCGCGGGACCGATCGCAACGACGTGGTCATCGACGGCCAGTTCGAGCGTCCCAACGCGATCAACGTCGCGGGCGCCGACGGCGTCGCCGTCGAGAACCTGACCGTGCGCAACGCGACGATCAACGGGGTGTTCTGGACCGGGCTGCGCGGCTACCGCGGGTCGCACCTGACGGCCTACAACAACGGCGTCTACGGCATCTACGCCTTCGACGCGACCGACGGGCTGTTCGAGGACAGCTACGCCAGCGGTTCGCCCGACGCCGGGTTCTACATCGGGCAGTGCGACCCCTGCGAGGCCGTGATCCGCAACGTCGAGGCCGAGAACAACGGGCTCGGCTACTCCGGCACCAACGCGAGCGGCGTCCACATCTCCGACTCGTGGTGGCACGACAACGCCGCCGGGATCGTCCCCAACTCGCTGGACTCGGAGCTGCTGCCGCCGGCCACCGACGTGGTGGTCGCGGGCAACCTCGTCGAGGACAACTCGTCGACGACCGCGCCGGCGCTGTCGATCCAGGACTCGGCCCGCGGGGTCGGCGTCGTCCTGGGCGGTGTGCGGGACGCCGTCGTGGTGAACAACCGCATCCGCGGCCACACGCTCGCCGGGGTCGCGATCGTGCCGCTGCCCGACGAGAACATCTGGTTCTCCGGCGGCAACGAGGTGCGTGGCAACGTGATCGACGGGTCGGGGGTCGGCGACGTGCTGCTGACCGGCCCCGGCCTCGGTGGGGACTGCTTCGCTGACAACGACCTCGAGCGCACCGTCCCGGCCGGCCTCGAGCTGGCCCAGGCGTGCGACGGCGACGTCCGCCTGCCGTGGGGCAGCAACACCTCGGGCCTGTTCTTCCTGCTGGGTCGCTTCGCCCAGACCGCGCAGCTGGACGGCTTCCCGATCAACGACTGGCAGTCCCAGCCGGCGCCGCCGATGCAGACCTCCATGGCGCCCGACGCGCCCGTCCGTCCCGCCGTCGACGTGTTCGCCGACGTCGTGCGCGACCCGACCACCCTCGCCGTGCCCGCAGCCGCGGGCGAGCCCGACCAGCCACGGGAGCTCACCATGTCCGGCATGCCGATCGCCGCTGGGTTCTGGCCCGGCCTGTTCAGCCTCTACGGCTACTACCTGCCCTTCGTGCTGCTGGCCGCCTGGGTCACGCTGGCGCTCTGGGACATCGTCAGACGGGAGGACCTGGAGGGCGGCGGCGCACTGGGGTGGATGGCCGCAGTGCTCGTCGTCCCGTTCGTCGGTGCCGTCGCCTACCTCTTCGCCGGCGGCTCGCAGATCCCGCTGTCCCAACGGCTGATGATCGTGGTGGGCGGCTTCCTCGCGTTCGTGGTGGTCGTCGGTGGCGCCGCCGTGGCGGGCGGGGTTGTCTGACCCCATGGACGACGAGCCGGGCACGCAGCGCGACGAGGGCACGTCGCGGCGGGTGTTCCTGCGCCGTGCGGCGTTCGGCGGGCTCGGCGTCGCGGGTCTCGGGCTCGGCGGCCACCAGGTGGCGTCGGCGACCGGCGTGCACGCGCACGCCGGCGAGGACGGGGGTGCCCCGACGCACGGCAGCGACGCCTACCCCGACGGGCGCGGCATCGTGGGCGATGCCGCCGTCGCCGCCAACTACGGCCACGGCGCAGCGCCGCCGCTCGGGTTGCCCGCGACGCTGCTCGACGACGTCACGTTCCCGCCACCGCGCGACGACCGGCCGCCGGGTACGCTGCGCGAGTACGAGGTCGACGTGCTCGAGACCTCGCTCGAGGTCGCGCACGACACCGTCGTGGATGCCTGGACCTACGGCGGGGGGACCCCCGGGCCGATCCTGCGGGCCACCGAGGGCGACACCCTGCGCGTGACGGTGAACAACCGCACCGAGCGGCCGCACAACCTCCACCTGCACGGTCGTCACAGCCCGCAGATGGACGGCTGGGAGCCGATCCCGCCCGGCGACTCCTTCACCTACGAGGTGACCGCCGAACCGTTCGGCATCCACCCCTACCACTGCCACACCGCACCGCTGGCGGTGCACATCGCCAAGGGGCTGTACGGGGCGTTCATCGTCGACCCGCCCGAACCGCGCCCGCCGGCCACGGAGGTGCTGCTGCTGCTGTCCGGCTGGGACCTCGACGGCGACGGCCGCAACGAGCTCGCGACGTGGAACGGGGTCGCCGGCTGGTACCAGCGGCACCCGATCACCGTGCCGGTGGGCGAGCTGGTGCGGGTCTACGTGCTGAACATGACCGAGCACGAGCCGATCGGCAGCTTCCACCTCCACGCGCAGACGTTCGACGTGTTCTGGCACGGCACGTCGCTGACCCCCGACCTGCACGCCGACACCGTGGCGCTGACCCAGGGGGACCGCGCGATCGTCGAGTTCACCCTGCTCGAGCGTGGTCGCTACATGTTCCACCCCCACCAGCACCACCTCGCCGACGCCGGCGCCATGGGGTGGTTCGCCGCCGTCTGACCGAGGTGTGCCTCTCCTGGCTCACATGCGAGCCGGCAGAGGCACACCGCGTCAGTCGCGGCGTCTGCGGCCGTGGACGGCGTGGTCGGTGTTGCCCTCCTCGGCCCGGCGCGCACGTCGCGTGTAGAAGCCGCTCATCGCCAGGAGCACAGCAGCGCCGAACAGGGCGTAGGCAGCCTGGCGGCCGAGCCCCTCGATCCCGACCAGGTTCGCCAGCGGGATGGCCATCAGCGGCCCGAGCAGCCACGCCCAGCGCCAGAACCGCTGCTGTCGCCGCGCCATGACCACGGCGAGCGCGGCCTCCTTGCGGCTCTCCAGCACCTGTCCCCGGTTCACCGCACGCAGGATCCGACGCCGGTCGCTGACCGGGATCTGGGACCACAGGCGGTTGAACTCGGCCTGGTCGGGGATGCGGGGCATCGGGGGAGCGGGGCCGTGTCCACGGGCGTGACGGCGGCCGGGCAGCACGACGGTAACGCGACCGCCCGTTCGGGAGGCGACCTCGCGGCACGCTCGTCTTGGCGAGAGGCAGCGTTGTGCGACGACGGATCGAACCCGGGCCCGGACAGGAGTCCGTGTGGGACTACCCGCGCCCGCCGGCGATCCGTGCGGTCGCCCAGCACGTCCGGGTGGAGACGGCGAGCGGCGAGCTCGTCGCCGAGACCGACGCCGCGATCCAGGTGCTGGAGACCTCGCACCCGCCGGGCTGGTACCTGCCGCCCGACGCGGTCGTCGAGGGCAGGCTGCGCCGTTCCGCGGCCCGCAGCACGGTCTGCGAGTGGAAGGGCCGGGCCACGTACTGGGACCTCGTGCTCGACGACGGCACCGTGGTCCCGCAGGTCGGGTGGTCCTACGAGGACCCGACCCCGCCGTTCACCGCGATCGCCGGCCACGTCACGTTCTACCCGGAGCGCGTGGGACGCTGCCTCGTCGACGGTGTCGCGGTGGAGCCGCAGCCCGGCGACTTCTACGGCGGCTGGATCACGCCGGACGTCGTCGGCCCGTTCAAGGGCAGCCCCGGCACCATGTTCTGGTGAGGCACCGACGGGTCAGCTCGCTGCCCGCTCCCGGCCGACCCACGCAGCACCGATGACCCCGCTGTCGTCGCCGCGCTCGGCGACGACGACCGGGCGGCCCGCGATGTGCATCACCCGGTCCGCGGCGGCGGCAGCGATGCGGTCCGCCAGGGGCTGACCGAGCTTCTCGGCGAGGCCACCGCCCACGACGACGATGCTCGGGTCGAGGAGGTTCACGGCCGAGGCCAGCGCGATGCCGAGCGCCTCGATGCCGGCCCCGAAGACCTCCTCGACCACCTCGTCGCCGGCCTCGAGTGCGTCGCGCCACACCGCCGAGGTGGGGCGCGGCTTGCCCTTCTTCTCCATGATCTCGAACAGGACCGTCTCGCGGCCGGCATCCACGAGCCGCTGGACGGCCTGGCCCATCATCCGCCGGCCCGCGTACGCCTCGACGCACCCGCGGCGGCCGCAGCCGCACAGCGCGCCGTCGGGCCGGACGACCATGTGCCCGAACTCGCCACCGGTGCCGTGCGCGCCACCGAACGGCCGGCCACCGACGACCATCCCGGCGCCGACGCCGGTGCCCAGCCAGATGCCGAGCACGTCGTCGTGACCGCGGGCGGCCCCGGCCACCCACTCACCGAGCACGCCGACCTGGGCGTCGTTCTCGACCGCCGTCGGGATCCCGATGCGGGAGGCGAGCGCGTCGACGACCGAGAGGTCCGGGGTCCAGCCGGTGAGGTTCGGCAGCGAGACGACACTGCCGTCGTGCACCGGGCCGGGGACCCCGACGCCGAGCGCACCGGGCTTCTCGTCGAAGTCCAGCACCATGCCGACGATGGCGTCGATCACCGCCCGCGCGCCGTCGGGCGTCCTCAGCTTGCGCCGCGCGACGACCTCGTGGTCCTCGTCGACCAGGCCGACCATGATGTTCGTCCCACCGACGTCCGCTCCTGCGACCAGCACGTGTGCCCCCTCGTCGTCGCGCACCGTACGGGTCCGGACGGGCTGCCGGGGGTCCGTAGCCTCGTGGGTCCACCGACCGTGCGGAGCACTCCCGTGAGCATCGTGCAGATCAACCTCCTGACCGTCCCCGAGGGCATGGGGCCTGAGCTGGAGAAGCGGTTCGCCAACCGCAAGCGCGCCGTCGACGGCACGCCGGGCTTCGAGGGCTTCGACCTGCTGCGGCCGACCTCCGGGGACAACGACCGCTACATGGTCCTGACGCGCTGGGAGAGCCAGGAGGCGTTCCAGAACTGGCTCAACAGTCGCGACTTCCAGCAGGGCCACGCGAGCTCGGGCGGGGGCCAGGCGTCGGAGGGCGAGAAGAAGGCCCACGCCAGCGAGCGCCGCGAGGGCGGCCAGCAGCCCGCCGCGACCGACTCCGAGCTGTGGGGCTTCGACGTCGTCGACCTCGACGGTCTGCTGGCCGAACAGCAGGGCTGAGGGTCAGCCGCGCTCCCAGAGGTCGATCGCGGCGACCAGCTCCTCGCGGCGGCCACGGGGGAGGAACGCGGCCTCCGCCGCGCGCCGCTGCAGCGCGGCGTGTCCGGCGCGGTCGAGCCCGAGCAGCGACTCGGCGTGGCGCAGCTCGTCGGTGAGCGTGGTGTCGAAGAACGGCGGGTCGTCGCTGCTGACGACGACGGACACGCCCGCGTCGCGCATCGTCGGCAGCGGGTGGTCCGCGATGCTCGGGACGACCTGCAGCGTGACGTTGGAGGACGGGCACACCTCGCAGACCACGCCGTCGGCCGCGAGCCGGTCCAGCACGGCGTCGTCCTGCACCGATGCCACGCCGTGTCCGATGCGGTCGGCACCGATGTCCAGCGCACCGGCGACCTGCTCCGGGCCGCCGGTCTCACCGGCGTGCACCGCCAGCCCGAGGCCGAGTCGGTCGGCCTCGTCGCGCAGGAAGGCGAAGTCGTGGACGTCGGCGGACGTCTCGGGGCCGGTGAGGCCGAGGCCGACGATCGGCGCGCCGCTGGCCAGCCCCTGCTCGACCAGCTCGACCGCCCGTCGGGCGTTGTCGGTGCCGAGGTTGCGGGGCGAGTCGATGATCAGTCCGACCGGTGCGTCACCGAGACCGGCCGCGACCGCGGCCCACATCGCCTCGGCGTCCCAGCCCTGCCAGACGAGCGTGGTCGCGGTGAACGTCGCCTCGGTCCAGACCACCGACTGCGCCGCCTGGCCCTTCGCGAACGCGGCGGTGGCGCGCTCGAGGTCCTCCGGTCGCCGCAGCTGGCCGGAGGTGGCGACGAACGTGCGCACGAACTGGTCGAAGTCGGTGAACGGCGTGGGGTAGCGCAGCTCGTCGCCGTCCTCGACGACCTCGAGGACCTCCAACGGGTCCTCCCCGTGCGACCGTGCGAGGGCAGCGGCGGTCCGGGCGGAGACCGTGCCCTCGAGGTGGACGTGCAGCTCCACCTTGGGCAGGGACTGCAGGTCGGCGTCGGGCAGCGGCAACGGACACCTCGTCGGTCGGGTGACCCACCAGCCTAGGTGGTCGGGCCGGTCGGGCCGGTCGGGCCGTCGGGTTGGGGCACGGTCGCGTCAGGCGATGTCGCGCAGCGACGCGATCGTCGCCGTCCCGGTGAGCAGGATCGTGACGAGGACGAGGACCAGGACCATTGCTGCCTCCGCGATCGGCCCCCGGTGTTCGGAGGCACCCGACCACTCGGACGCACGAGCGGCCGGATCGGTTGCCGCGAGGTCGGCGCGTGTGCGCTCTGCGGTCGGACGGGGGCGCCGGGGGGCATCGCTAGCCTCGTGGGTCGCCCGTGGGCAGGACTGCGCGGGCACGCATCCCGGAGGACCTGATGGTCGACAACCACGCCGCGAAGATCGCCGAGCAGCGCGATCGCGTGACGGCGATCGAGCAGTACCTCGACATCGAGGCCAAGCGCGAGCGGCTCGAGGAGCTGCGCGCCGAGGCCTCGGCGCCGGGCCTGTGGGACAACCCCGAGGAGGCCCGGCAGGTCACGACGCGCCTCAGCCAGGTCGAGCGCGACGTCGAGCGCTACGACCAGCTGATGACCCGGCTCGAGGACCTCGAGACGCTCAACGAGCTGGCGCAGGAGATGGAGGACGACGACACCGCGGCCGAGGTCGCCGCGGGCATGGGCAAGCTCGTGCGCATGGTCGACCAGATCGAGGTCTCCACGCTGCTGTCGGGCGAGTACGACGGCGAGAACGCGATCGTCTCGATCCAGGCCGGGGAGGGTGGCGTCGACGCCATGGACTGGGCCCAGATGCTCCAGCGGATGTACCTGCGGTGGGCAGAGAAGAACGGGTACGAGACCGAGGTCTACGAGGAGTCCTACGGCGACGAGGCCGGGCTGAAGTCCACCTCGTTCGAGGTCCGCGGCCCCGACGCCTACGGGATGCTCCAGACCGAGCACGGCGTCCACCGCCTGCTGCGCAACTCGCCCTTCGACTCGCAGGGCCGCCGCCAGACCTCGTTCGCCGCCGTCGACGTGGTGCCGGTGCTGCCCGAGGCCGAGACCGACGTCGACATCCCCGACGAAGAGCTGCGGGTCGACGTCTACCGCTCGTCCGGGCCCGGCGGGCAGTCGGTGAACACCACCGACTCGGCCGTGCGGTTGACCCACATCCCGACGGGGATCGTCGCCACCTCGCAGAACGAGAAGTCGCAGCACCAGAACAAGGCCGCCGCGATGCGCGTCCTGAAGGTGAAGCTGGCCGAGCTCGAGCGGCAGAAGCGCGAGGAGGAGCTCGAGGGGCTGCGTGGCGAGCGCAAGAACGTCGGCTTCGGCAGTCAGATCCGCAGCTTCTTCATGTACGGCAACCAGATCGCCAAGGACCACCGCTCCGAGCACGAGCACGGCAACCCGGCGACCGTGCTCGACGGCGGCGACGCCCTCGACGAGTTCATCGAGGCGGAACTTCGCAGGCGGGCTGCCGAGGCCCAGGCCACCAACTGACCGTCGACCGGGGGCGGGGGGCCTGTCGGCAATGCCCGACCGCGGCCCGTAGCCTCCCCATGTGGCGCGGTCCGACCCACCGCGCAGCCTCCCACCGGGGACACACGTGATCACCCTCAAGAACGTCACGAAGACCTACAAGCGTGGCGAAGTCGGCGAGGTCGTGGCCCTCGACGACGTCTCGCTCGAGGTCGCCAAGGGCGAGTTCGTCTTCATCGTCGGACCGTCCGGTTCCGGCAAGTCGACGCTGATGAAGCTGCTGACGCGCGAACAGCGCCCGGACGGCGGTGAGATCTACGTCGCCGGCAAGAACCTCAACACGCTGCGCAGCTGGAAGGTGCCGCACCTGCGGCGTTCCATCGGCTACGTGTTCCAGGACTTCAAGCTGCTGCCGAACAAGACGGTCTTCGAGAACGTCTCGTTCGCGCTCGAGGTGATCGGGCAGGGCGGCGGCCGCATCGACCGTCGCGTGCCCGAGGTGCTCGAGCTGGTCGGTCTCGAGGAGAAGCACGAGGCGATGCCGCACGAGCTGTCCGGTGGGCAGCAGCAGCGCGTCTCGATCGCCCGCGCGTTCGTGAACCACCCGCGGCTGATGCTCTGCGACGAGCCGACGGGGAACCTGGACCCGCAGACGTCGGTGGGGATCATGAAGCTGCTGGACCGGATCAACCGGACCGGCACGACCGTGGTGATGTCGACCCACGACCAGCAGATCGTCGACACGATGCGCCGCCGCGTCATCGAGCTCGAGAAGGGCAACGTCGTGCGCGACCAGTCGCGCGGCGTGTACGGCTACGCCGACTGAGGAACCTCCCACATGTCACGTTGGCTCCACGTCCTGCGCGAGGCCGGGATCGGTCTCGGCCGCAACCTGCTCATGACCGTCGCGGTCGTGCTGTCGGTCGCGGTGTCGCTGACCCTGTTCGGTGCCGCACTCCTGCTCAGCCGCCAGGTCGACCTCGTCGCCGGTGAGTGGCAGGGCCGCATCGAGGTCTCGATCTTCCTGTGCGACGACGCCCGCTGTCCGGCCATCACGCCCGAGCAGCAGCAGGAGCTGCGCCAGGAGCTCGAGGCCGAGCCGGTCGTCGCCGAGGTCTTCTTCGAGTCCAAGCAGGAGGCCTACGACCGCTTCGTCGAGCAGTTCGAGGACCAGCCCGCGCTGGTCGAGACGATCAGCCCCGACACGCTGCCTGCGTCCTTCCGCGTCAAGCTGACCGACCCGGAGCGCTTCGCGGTCATCTCCGACCGCTTCAGTGCCTTCCCGGGCGTCGAGGAGATCGTGGACCAGCGCGAGTTCCTCGAGGGCTTCCTCGGCCTCGCCAACACGATCCAGACCGGTGCGCTGTGGGTCGCCGTGATCCAGCTCGTGGCCGGGGCGGTGCTGATCGCCAACACGATCCGCGTGGCGGCCTTCGCGCGCCGTGAGCAGACCTCCGTGATGAAGCTGGTGGGTGCCTCCAACTGGTACATCCGCCTGCCGTTCGTCCTGGAGGGGATGTTCGAGGGCCTCGCCGGTGCCGGCATCGCGACCGGTCTGCTGTACCTCGGCTACCCGTTCGCGCGCGACGCGCTCGCCGGCCAGGTCTCGTTCGTGCCGATCATCGGGCAGGACCAGGTCTTCAGCGTGGCCCTCGTGCTCGCTGCCGTCGGTCTGGGCATCGCGGCCCTCTCGTCGGTGCTGTCGCTGCAGCGCTCGCTCGACGTCTGAGGTTCACCCCGCGACGCTGCCTGCCGACATAGTGTCAGGGGCAGCCCCGCCCCACACGCTCGTGGACGCTGTGGCTGCTGTTGCTGGTGTTGCCTGTGGTGCTGCTGTGGCATCCGATGTACGGTGACACGGGCCTGCTCCGACGTGGAGATCGCGTGCACATCCCGCGCTTCCGACGCACCACCGCAGTCACGATGGCTGCGGTGCTCAGCGTGCTCGTCGCCGGCGTCCCGTTGGGCAGCGCCGCCACGATCGACGAGCTGCGCAACGACCTCGACGACACGCGCAACCAGCTCGACTCCGCCGAGGAGGAGCTGGCACGGACCCGCGAGGAGAAGGGGACCGTCGCCGACCAGGTGCGCGCCGCCGATGCCGCCATCGCGCAGCTGTCCAACGAGCTCGCCGTGCTCGAGAACCAGCTCGCCGACGCCCGGGCCAGCGCCGAGGGCGCCGCGCGGCGGACCGAGGAGGCCCGCCAGCAGCTGATGGTCCTCGACGCCGAGCTGAAGGAGGCCGAGGCCTACCTCGCCGAGCGCGAGCGACTCCTCGAGGACCGTGCCGTCGCCGCCTTCATGTTCGGCAGCGTCAACTACGCCGAGGTCGTGGTCGAGTCGCGCTCGGTCACCGAGTTCGTCAACACGACCTACTACCTGCGCCGGATCCTCGACGAGGACAAGCGCGTCGTCGAGGACGTCGAGGACCTCACCGCCCAGCTCGCCACCGCCCGCGCCGAGGCCGATCGCCTGCGCGAGCAGATGGAGGCCGACCAACGTGCCGCCGACGAGGCGCTGGCGATCATCACGACGCTGACCGAGGAGCAGGCCCGCGTCACCGCGCTGGCCGAGCAGGAGCGCTCACGCCGGCAGTCGCTGCTGCAGGAGCTCGAGGTCCTCGAGGCCGCCACCGAGGCGCAGATCGCCGAGCTCGAGGCCGAGTCCGCCGCCCTCGAGGAGGAGCTGCGCAACGCCCGCTGGCGTGCCGGCGCCCCCGGCAACGGCACCTGGGTGTGGCCCACCACCGGGCCGATCACCTCGCCCTACGGCTACCGGACGCACCCGATCTACGGCTCGCGTCGCCTGCACACCGGCGTGGACGTCGGTGCCGGGTGGGGGACCCCGATCGTCGCGGCCAACACCGGGCTCGTCATCGCTGCCTACTGCTCCGGCGGGGGCTACGGCTGCCGCATCGTGATCGACCACGGTGGTGGCATGGCGTCGCTGTACGCCCACCAGTCGAGCTTCGCCGTCGCCGAGGGGACCGTCGTCACCGCCGGCCAGACCATCGGCTACGTCGGGTCCACGGGCGCGTCGACCGGCCCGCACCTGCACTTCGAGATCCGGCGCGAGGGTGTGCCGGAGGACCCGATGGGTCACTACTGACCGGACGCGGGCCCTACGCTCACTCGCATGGGAAACAACGCGAAGTCCGATGGCACGAAGCTGGTCGTGCAGAACCGTCGTGCTCGGTACGACTACCACCTCGACGACAAGTACGAGGCCGGGATCCAGCTGACCGGGACCGAGGTCAAGTCGCTGCGTGACGGCAAGGCGTCGCTCGCCGAGGCGTGGGTGAAGATCGACGACCGCGGTGAGGCGTGGCTCATGCAGTGCACGATCCCGCACTACGAGCACGGCAACATCAACAACCACCACCCGACCCGCCAGCGCAAGCTGCTGCTGCGTCGCCAGGAGCTCGACCGACTCCAGAAGGCGGTGGCTGCCAAGGGTGTCTCGCTGGTGCCGACCCGGCTGTACTTCAAGCGTGGGCTCGCGAAGCTCGAGTTCGCGGTCGGGCGCGGCAAGAACGTCGCCGACAAGCGCGAGACCGCCAAGAAGCGCACCGCACAGCGCGAGATCGACAAGGCCCTCAGCAAGAAGTGGTGAGACGCTGGGCCGGAACCACGAGTGGGTACCGGCCGCCCCAGCACGTGAGGCGTTCGGTACCCACTGGGTCGCGCGTGTGGTCAGGCGGCCGGCTCGGTGCCCTCGTCCACGGGCTGTGGCTCGGACACCGTGATCGGGTCGAGGTCGATCGTCGTGCACTCCGTCGCGTTGCCGTCGAAGTCGGCGGCGCCGGCGCAGAGCTCGACGCTGAGGGTGTGCTCACCGGGGGCGAGGCCGGACGCGTCCAGCGCGTAGCCGGCGTCCGACAGCGGGCTCGTGTCCGCGACCTCGCCGTCGACGAGGAGCGTCGCCTGCGGCAGGACGGCGAAGGCGTTGATGGCCATGTCGTCGAGGATGCCGTTGACGAAGGTCGCGCCGCCGGTCGTGCCGGTCCCGACGTAGAGGTTGGAGTGGACGTACTGGCCGTTGATCGTCGCCCCCGGGTTCTCACCGATCGGGAGCAGCCAGGTCAGGGTGTCGTCCTCGAAGCTGCCCTCGACCGGAGTGGTGGAGCACTCGTTGACGCCCGTGTCCGGGTTGACCGCGCAGCTCTGGGCGCCGAAGCGCAGGCCGGCGTCCGCCGTCGCGGTGACGGTCAGCTCGGTGAGCTCGCCGTCGATGGTCGGCGCGATCTCGATCGCCATGCCCTGCGGCAGGTAGCCCGTGCCGGGGTTGGCGTCGCCGAGCGTGACGTGCAGCGCGAGCGTCGTGGCGTCCGGGAAGCTGACGGCGTACTCGCTGACGTCGACGCCGGAGCCGGAGCCCAGCGCGTCGTCGGCCGGGTCGACACCGATGACGACGGTGTCGAGCGGCTGCACGAGCGTGCCGACCACGCGGACGTTGCCGGCGGCGTCGACCATGACGTCCGTCGTGTCGGCGGCGGGTGCTGCGGCGATGGCGGCACCGGCCAGGGCGGCCACCGCGAGGGCGGCCGGGAGGGTGCGGGAGCGGAACATGCGGGGGTCCTCGAGGGGGTGGGGGAGCGGGATCGCGGTTCGGGACTTCGCCGCTGGCGCCCGTGACTCCTCCCACCCGTTCGGCCACCGTCCGTGTCCGTCGGATCACGGACGGGAATGACAAGCGGGGCCCCGTGCGTTACGATGGTCGACCCTCCGCAGGGAGGGACTTGACAACTCAAGAGCGTCGATGCACTGGCGTCGCACCTGTGCGACGCACCCACCACACCACGGGGCTGACCTGGTTTCGACCGTGCTCAGTCCGGTGACAGAGGGAGCGTGCCGAGGACCCACGGTGACCTCGTAAATGAACCTGTGGAACCTTATATCTGCCGACACTGATCTGGCACTGGCTGCATGACAGCCACGTCCTGCCTCTGACACCTCTAGGAGGGTCAGGACGACATCAGAGGTAACTGGTGAACCAGCGGGCAGCCAGCTGGGGATCGACACGTGAAGCTGCTAGGGACTGGGAAGTCGTCTGATCTCGGAGCGCCCAGCCCGAACCTCATCCGGTGATCTACGCACGTAGAGCCCACAGCATCGGGGGCGCGGGACCGGGGTTCGACTCCCCGCAGCTCCACCAACCCCACGCATGACCGACCACGAACCGTGGGACGTCTGCGACAGACCTCGTGTGGTCAGGCACCGCGGCAGCAGCCACCAAGGGCTGCACCGTGGGGACGGGCGACCACCGCCACCGCCACCAAGGGCGGCGCGGCCGGGTCCCGACCAGCTTCGACCATGCGTTGCAACAAGCGCATCGACGCGCCGACGACCCCGCACCATCTCCGGATGGCGCGGGGTCTTCGTGTGTGCCCGTCGTGGTCGGGCTCGTCAGTTCCGTGGCCGCAGGAGGAACACGCGGATCGTCCGGTGCGACGCGCGCTCCCGGTAGGCGCGGTAGCCCGGGTAGATCGCCGCCGCCCGCTCGAAGGCGAGGTCGGCCTCGGTCTCCGAGGCGCGCTCCGCGACGACGTCGACGGTCCGTCCTCGGTGGGCGATCCGTGCCCGCGGATCGGCCTCCAGGTTGTGCACCCAGGCCGGGGTCGGCGCCTGGCCGAAGTTCGACCCGATCAGTGCCACATCGTCGTCGACCGGGATCGCCAGGAGCGGTGTCGTCCGGTCGAGGCCTGACCGTCGGCCCGTCGTCGTCAGCAGCACGACCGGTAGGCCCGCCAGCAGGGTCGCGAGCGTGAACCGACCGCGGGACACCTTGAAGAGCACCCGATCCGCGTGGTGCAGCGTGCGTTGGAGGACCCACGCGCCGAGGGCAGTCCCGGCCGTCCATCGCACGGCGCGGTGCAGCAGGTTCGGTGGTCGGTAGCGCAGCCCGAGCTGCTCCTGGACGGTCATGGCGCACCCCCTGGACGGATCCTACGGAGCCCCGCCCGCGCAGTCCCCGCCATGCTCCAGTGCGTCGCATCGGGCGCTTGCGTGCGCAGGTCGGACGCATCGGTGCGAAGTCGGTCGCGCCGGCGATGCGTCTCTCACGAAACGGTTTCGACAGGCCGACGAGAGGGGCAGCCGCGTCGAACCACGGCGCGCCAGCGACGATGCCGGTGGCGGCCGGCAGTTGCATCCTGGGGCCCACAGGGACCCACACGACGACGCCAGAGCCGGGGGGCCTGGCGTCGTCGCACGTCTAGGCCCGGGCCGTCCACGGTGCGATCGTCGCTGCCACGTCCGGCGGCAGGTCGTGCTCGACGGCGGCCCACCACTCGTCGATGGCAGCGGAGCCGTCGCGGCGCCGCTGGCTGGCGACCGGCACGAGACCGAGCATGGCCTCGTCGGCGTCCGCGACGGCGAGGACGTAGAAGCGGGCGCCGTCGTCGGTCGACAGGACCGCGCCGGACCGCTCGGCCGACGGCAGGCCGACGACCGCCGCGGTGCGGACCCGGACGATGTCGCGCAGCACGGCGTCCGGCAGCCCGTCGTCCTGGAACTGCTCGCACGTGGCCAGCAGGGCCTCCACGCGGGGGTCTGCCGTGGGCGTCGGCGGGACGATCTCGTCGGCCTCCTCGGCCGGCTCGGGAGCGTGCCGCTGGGCGAGCCCCAGCACGACTCCGCCGGTCAGCAGGAGCAGGGCCCCGCCGAGCAGCCAGGGGCCACCGACGCGCAGCATGCTCCCCAACCGCGGCACCACCAGCACGACGCGGTCCACCTCGCCGCGCAGGGTCACCGGGGAGCGGTCCGGGAAGCGGCTGGCGTCGCCCTTGAGCAGGGCGGTGCGCCCCCCGACGGCGTCGTCGATGGCCACGACGCGGTGGGTGACCAACCCGCGGTCCGGGGTCCGGACCGTGATGACGTCCTGCACCTCGATCGCCGTGACCGGCTCGACGCGGTGGACGAGCAGGTCCCCCGACGAGGCCCACGGCTCCATCGACCCCGAGTCGAGGACGGCGGTGGACCACGACGTGACGAACCACACGAACGCGGCGCCCGACAACGAGAGCACGATGGCGACGGCCAGTGACCTCCGCACCGCAGGACCCCCTCTCGTCGCGGCGGACGCTACCGCCGTGCGTCATGCGCACCGAGGGCAGGAGATCGGTCCAGGGGCGGCGAAGCCACGCGGGAAGCCCTCCATCTTCCCACCAGGAGCACTCCGTGCGTCGCACGACCATCGCCTTCGTGGCCGCCAGCGCGCTGGCCGGCCTCGCCTTCGCCCCGATCGTGGACGGCGGTGGCTGGACCGGTCCGTCCGAGGAGCGTCTCGCCGACCCGCTCGCGTACCTCGACGGCGCCAGCACGAACCCGGGGCCGCTCGACCTGGTCGAGTCGGTGGACAACGTCCCGGCCGGCTTCCTGTGCCGCCCGTACGTGCCGCTCGTCACGTCGGTTGACGCACCTGACCAGGTGCCGTGCGAGCTGGACGCGGCACCGATCCAGAACAAGCAGTTCAACCCCGCCCCGGTGTTCAGCTTCGACTTCGACGAGAAGCTCGTGGGGACCCGCCACCCGTCGATCCCGGACAAGGACGGCAACCCGGACGGTGGGAAGATCCGCGGTGGCAACGCCGGCGACCACGGCACGTTCATGGAGTTCTACACCCGTGAGTTCGAGGGCGAGACGATCGACGTCGCGATCCAGGGCGTCAACGACATCGGTGCGCTGCTCTGGGACGTCACGGACCCGACCGCGCCCGAGCTCCTGTCGGTCATCAACTGTGGCTACCACCAGGTCGACGTCGGGATGTACCAACTCGATGACGGCCGCTGGATCGCCGTGCTCGGCGCTGACGACGTCACCGATCACGAGGACTGCCTCAAGAATCCGGGCAGCCCGTACTTCCGAGGTTTCACGCTCGCGGCCGGTTCCGGCCAGGAGGTCATGGCCTTCTTCGACGTGACCGAACTGCGCAAGCCGAAGGCGCTGTCCGCGGTTGGGACCAGCATCACCGCCACCGGTGGCTCGCACACCATCGAGATGCAGGGCAACGCACCGATCGCCTACATCGTCACCGCGCTCGACCCGCGGCTGGAGATCGTGGACTTCTCGGACCCCGAGAAGCCGGTCATCACCGGTCCGCTCGAGACCCTCGGCAACCCGCACGCCTTCCGCGTCAGTGACGACGGCACGCGGGGCTACTCGGCCGGCTCGTTCATGCAGACGCTGTCGATCCACGACCTGACCGATCCGTACAACCCGGCCCCGATCGGCGTCTCCGCCGCCCCGCGGAACCTCTACACCCACGAGTCGCTGCCGTCGCACGACAAGAGCTTCGTCCTGGTCATGGACGAGGGTGGCTACGACCCGGGCTACGACCAGGGCGTCTGCCCGGGCACCGGCTTCTGGCTCTACGACCTGACCGTCGAGACGAGCCCGGTGCCGCTGTCGTACACGGTCGCCGACATCGACGGGCTGACCGGCACCGACGGGACGGGCAGCGGTCCGACCGCGTGCGCCGTGCACTACGGCAACATCAACCACAGCGACGACACGCTGACGGTGGCCTACTACGGCGCTGGCGTCCGCGTGTTCGACCTCAGCGACCCCCTGGACCCGAACGAGGTCGGCGCGCTGATGTTCGAGGACTCCGACGTCTGGACCGCCAAGTCCTACCGCGACGGCCGCTACGTCTTCGTCTCGGACCTCAGCCGCGGCTTCGAGGTCTACGAGTGGCTCGGTGAGCAGGACCTGGCCGACCGGGCCGACTGACACGCTGCACGCACCACGGCGACGCCGTCACGCGCCCACACGGGTCAGCGTGGCGGCGTCGTCCGTCAGGGCCAGGGCGGTGATCCGGCCGTGGGGCACGTCGATCGACAGGGTGGCCGCCAGCGGCAGGCCCAGCGCCGTGGCGATGACCTGTCGGACCGTGCCGGCGTGGGTGACGACCACGGTCGTGCCCGGGTCGCGCGGCACGTCCTCGAGCGCGGCGGCGACGCGTGCCGCCGCGGCGGGCGGCGTCTCGCCGTCGGGCGGGGTGAAGGCGAGGTAGGCCGCCGGGTCCTCGGTGACCTCGGGAGGCGCGCCTGCCCAGCACGCGTCCCACGGCTCACCCTCCCAGGCGCCCCAGTCACGTTCGCGCCAGTCCTCGTCGACCACGGCCTGCAGGCCCAGCGTCGCGGCGATCGGTGCCATGGTCGCCTCTGCGCGCTGCGCCGGGGAGCGCAGCAGGCGCGTGACCCGACCGAACTCGTTGGCGAGGACGCGGACCCGCAGCGACGCGGCGTGCGCCTGCCGGCGGCCGAGCGACGACAGCTCCGGGTCGCTGCGCGTGCCGTGGCAGAGATGGCGGTCGACGGGTTCGCCGTGGCGGACGAGCAGGAGGTTGTGGGTCATGCGACGGCTCCGGGGAGGAGGGCGACGGCCGCGAGGGCCGCGAGGTGGACGAGCTGGTTCGTGGCGCCGAGGGTGTCGCCGGTGATCCCGCCGAGGCGACGGCGGTAGAGGATGGTCGTGAGCACGACCGGCGGGACGGTGGCGAGCAGCGGCACCCAGCCATCGGTGCCGAGGGCCGCGACGAGCACGGCCGCCGTGGTCAGCGCCCCGACCGCCGAACCGACCGGCCCTGTCGGCTGCGACACCTGCGCGCCGCTGCCGCCGTCGTCGGCGGGCGGCAGCAGGCGCACCATGACCAGGATGGCCGCGCGGCCGAGGACGTGCCCGACGAGCGTGGCGCGCCAGAACCAGCCCGGGTCGAGCTCTGCGAGCAGCGCGACCCGGAGCGCCAGCACACCGACCAGCGCGACGGTGCCGTACGTGCCGAGCCGCGAGTCCCGCATGATCCGCAGCCGGTCCGCCACGGTCCAGCCGCCCCAGAGGCCGTCGGCCACGTCGGCGAGTCCGTCCTCGTGGAAGGCGCCCGTGACCCCGATCTCGACGGCCGTGGCGACGACCACGGCCGCGACCACACCCCAGAGCGGTTGGACCACCGCGTACGCCGCGATGCCCGCGCCCGCGACCAGGACCCCGACCAGCGGGAACGCCCCGGTCGCTCGGCGCAGGTCGCCGTCGCGGAACGTCGGCTCCGGGAAGGGGAGCCGCGTGAGGAACCGGGCCGCCACGACGAACAGCCGCAGCGGCTCCCACGCGGTGGTGGCAGCCGTGGCGGGTGCGTCCGGGTCGGTCGTCATCGGCCGTGAGGTTGCCACACCGTCGCGGGCGTAGCCTCGGCGTCCCCGTGCCAGGAGGCGACGTGAGCGTGACGCTGTTCCTCGGTGGGGCGCGCTCGGGGAAGTCCACGGCGGCCCAGCAGCTCGCGCTGGCCGCCGGCGGCACCCCGGTCTACGTCGCGACCGCGCGTCCCAGCGAGGACGAGGAGTTCGCTGCACGGCTGGACCGTCACCGTGCGGACCGCGGAGAAGATTGGCTGACGGTCGAGGAGGACCTCGACCTCGTCAGTGCGTTGCGGACGCACCGGTCGCCCGCGCACGTCGTCGTCGTGGACTGCCTCACGCTGTGGCTGACGAACCTCCTCCTCGACGACCACGACGTCGACGCAGCGGTCGACGCGTTGTGCGCCGAGCTCGCACGGCCGGGCGGCGACGTGGCGGTCGTCAGCAACGAGGTCGGGCAGGGCACCGTCCCGATGCATGCGCTCACCCGGGCCTTCCGCGACCACCAGGGCAGGTGCAACCAGCGGGTCGCGGCCGTCGCCGACCGGGTCCGCCTCCTCGTGGCGGGGATCGAGGTCCCGGTCAAGGGCTGAGCGTCACCGCGGCAGCAGCGAGCCCCCATCGGGTGTCAGACGGTGCAGGAGCTCCTCGAGGAACGCCTGCGAGGGCCCGTGGGCCGACGGCACCCGGATGTCGGTGTGGTCGCGGTCGGGCACCAACGGGAAGACGGGGTCGGCCAGCGCGACCGAGGCGCCGCCCGCGGACTCGACGAGGACCGCCGAGGCGGCGACGTCCCAGACGCGGGCGCCGGTCGTCGCCGACGCCACGCCGACGCCGTCGGCGACGAGCGCGCCGTCGACGGCGACCGCCCCCATCACCCGGGGGTTGAGCCGGACGTTCGTGGGCCGCTTGATCCGCCGGAGCAGACCGAGGCTCGCGAAGATCGGCAGGTGCGCCGTCTCGGGGTCGTTGATCCCCACGTCGCTGCGGACGGTCACCGGTGTCCCGTCGCGGTGGCAGGCCTCGCCGCGCACGGCCACCCAGCGGTGACCGAGGTCAGGGGCGTCGATGATCCCGAGCACGGGGACACCGCCGTGGCAGAGGGCCAGCGACACGCCCCAGTGGGGGAGGCCGGCGGCGAAGTTCGACGTGCCGTCGACCGGGTCCACGACCCACTGCCACTCCACGTCGTGCGTGCGGGCGTCCAGCTCCTCCGACACGACGCGGTGGTGGGGAAACGCGACGGCCAGGGCGGCCCGCAGCCGGCGGTCGACCTCGACGTCGACCGGGGTGACCGGGGTTCCGTCGGCCTTCAGCTCGTGCGAGGTCCGCCCCCCGTGCACCAGGGGGCCGGCGCGCAGGTCGTCCAGCGCGCCGTGCACGACGCGGATCGCCCGCTCCACCTCACCACGCACGTCGGCGTCGCCGGCGTCGGCGGGCGGCGGCAGCAGGCGTGGGAGCGGGGGTGCAGCAGACATCGCTGGGCACGGTACGCGGTGGGGCCCAGCCCTACGCTGCGCGCACGGACGAGTGGGAGCAGGCGTGGCGGGTCGGACACGGATGACCGGTGCGGAGCGGCGCGAGCAGCTGCTCGGCATCGCGCGCGAGGTCTTCGCCGAGAAGGGCTACGAGGCCACGTCGATCGAGGAGATCGCCGAACGTGCCGGTGTGACCCGCCCCGTCGTGTACGAGCACTTCGGCGGCAAGGAGGGCATCCACGCCGTCGTCGTCGACCGCGAGGTCACACGCCTCTCCGAGCTGCTCGCCGAGCCCCTGCGCGAGGCGCGCAGCAACCGCGAGGCCGCAGAGTGGGCGGCGACCGCGTTCCTCACCTTCGTCGAGGAGGAGTCCGCCGGGTTCCGGATCCTGACGCGCGACGCACCGACCGGTGGTGGCCGGTCGCTGGCGTCGGTGCTGTCGGACGTCGCCGCCCGGACCGAGGTGCTGCTGGCCCGGGCGTTCGAGGCACGCGACCTGGACCCGGAGATCGCACCGATGTACGCGCAGATGCTCGTCGGCGCCGTCGCACAGGTCGGGGAGTGGTGGCTCGAGGTCGGCGAGCCACCTCGTGACGTCGTTGCCGCACACATCATCAACCTCATGTGGAACGGGATGCGGGCGATGGAGGCCGAACCGCAGCTGCGCCGCCGGCACTCGTAGGCTGGTCGGCGCCCACCACCACCTCACCGACCAGCAGGGGCCCGCATGCGCGTCGCCGTCGTCCAGCACGAGCCGGTCTGGGAGGACGCCGCGGCCACGTGCGACCAGCTGCACAAGGTCGTGGGGAAGGCTGCCCTGGCCGGGGCCGACCTCGTCGTCCTCCCCGAGATGTTCGCGGTGGGCTTCTCGATGGACACCGAGCGCACCGGCGAACCCGAGGACGGCCCGACCGTCACCTGGATGCGCGAGAGCGCCGAGGCGTTCGGCGTCTGGCTGCTCGGCACGGTCCCCGAGCGGCGTGACGACGACCCGCGCCCCCGCAACTGCTGCCACGTCGTCTCGCCCGCCGGCGAGACCGTGGCCCGCTACGACAAGGTGCACCGCTTCACCTACGCCGGCGAGGACGAGCACGTCGCTCCGCAGCAGCTGCCGGCCGACGGCGAGCTGGTGACCGTCGAGATCGAGGGCGTCCGGGTGACGCCGATCATCTGCTACGACCTGCGCTTCGCCGACCTGACGTGGCAGGCGGCCGAGCGGACCGACTGCTTCGTGGTGCCGGCGTCGTGGCCCGCACCTCGACGCGAGCACTGGCGCACGCTGCTCCGGGCACGGGCGATCGAGAACCAGGCCTGGGTCGTGGCCGCGAACCGCGTCGGGCACGACGACGGGCTCGACTACGCGGGCGACTCCGCCGTGATCGATCCGATGGGGCGGACGGTGGTCGAGGCGGCGCACCGGCCGACGACGCTCCACGCCGAGGTCGACGCCGCGACCGTGGCCGCGACGCGTGACGCCTACCGCTTCATGGCCGACCGCCGCGGAGGGTCACTCCCGGCGCAGCTCGGGTAGCCCCGGGTCGGTGGCGAGCGTGGGATCGCCCACGCCCGAGCCGATCGTGCGGGCGAGCCAGGCCCGCGTCATCGTCGTGACCACCTCGTCGACGCGGGGGATCGCCACGTCGCCGGCGATGCCGAGCTGGGGCGTGAACGGGCTGAGCCGTGGCTGGACCGTGACGTCGCGGTGCGTCGTGCCCTCGAAGACGTAGAGCAGCGCCTCGTCACTCGCCGCGACCATCGGGCGAAGGACCTGGTCGTTGTCGTTGCCGTCCCACGCCTCGCTCAGCAGGACGAGCGTCGGCGCGGCGAAGCCCGCCTCGCGCACCTCGGCGGGCACCGGTTCGACCCACGGGTCGTACTGGACCATCCCGCCGCACCGTTGCTCGGCACACAGCAGGGCCGCTGCACCCCCACCCGTCGAGTGTCCGAGCACGACGAGCCGGTCGAGGTCGGCGACCTCGAGGACGTCGGCGGGGACCTGGGCGTCACCGTCACGGAGCGCCCGGAGGAGGAACGCCGCGTCGTCGGCGAAGACGCGCTCCAGCCGGGCGGCCGCGGCGTCGTACACGGCGGGCGGGACGCCGTCGGGCAGCAGCTGTTCGTCGAGCGGGATGACGCCGCCGGCGGCCGGTTGCGACGCCAGGGCGCCGAAGGTGTGGTCGAGGGCGAGCACGAGGTGGCCGTCCGCCGCCAGCTGCTCCAGCAGCGGCACCTGCGCGTAGCGGAAGCCACCCCACCCGTGGATCGAGAGCACCACCGGTAGGCGTGCGTCGGCCGGTGGGGCCCCCATGGTGGCCGACGTCCGGATCGCGCCGAGGTGGGTCAGCGTGAACGCCGGCAGGTCGAGGAAGGACGCGGCCGCAGCGGCGAACGGCGCGGGCTCGTCGGTCAGTCGTGCCCGGGGACCCGTGGCGTCCGTGGTGGTCGGGTACCAGGCCTGGACCGGCGTCAGCCGCGGTCCGTCGTCCCGCCCGCTCGGACTGGTCCGGCTGTCGTCGACGAGGTCGAACGTGACCGAGCCCACCGGCGCGCTCCCGCCGTCGAGCTCGATCGCGGGGACCGGCAGCACCCAGGCCAGTGCCGCGGAGGCGACGACGCCGAGGACCGCGAGGCCGCTGGTCAGCCGTGGCAACGTCGTCGGGGCCGCGGGCCAGGCGAGCTGCAGCAGGGCGATCCCACCGAGCAGGGCGAGCGCCAGACCGGCCGGGACCAGCTGCCAGCGCGGCGTGCCGAGCACGCCGACCAGCACCGCCACGGCGACCGCCCCGAGGACGAGCGCCGGTCGGGGGCGCCGCAGTGACACGACGGCGGCGCCGACGACCAGCAGGGCCGCGCCCCACTCGATCGGGGTCACTCGATCACCAGGTCGTCGAGCCCCTCCGCCGCGGCCGGGACCTGCGGGTCCATCTGCTCGAGGGTCTGCACGACGATCTCGGCGACGGCGACGTCGCGGACCCACTTGCGGTCTGCTGGCACGACGTACCACGGCGCGAACGCGGTCGAGGTGGCGGCGATCGTCTCCTCGTACAGCTCGTGGTAGCGGTCCCAGTCCTGGCGGGTGTCGAGGTCGCCCGGGTCGAACTTCCAGCGCTTGTGCGGCCGGTCGAGCCGCGCCTGCAGCCGCTCCTTCTGCTCGTCCTTGCTGATGTGCAGCCAGATCTTGACGACGGTCGTGCCCTCCTCGACGAGGAGCCGCTCCCACTCGACGACGTGCCGCATCCGGCGCTGCGCGTGCTCGGCGTCGATGATGCCCAGGACCTGCGTGGTGACGACGTCCTCGTAGTGCGACCGGTTGAAGATCCCGATCTCGCCGCGACGAGGGGTGACCCGGTGGAGTCGCCAGAGGTAGTCGCGGTCGAGCTCGTTGCTGCTCGGTGCCTTGAACCCCTCGACGCGGACGCCCTGGGGGTTGATCCCCGTGGCGAGGCGACGGATCGTCCCGTCCTTGCCGGCGGTGTCCATGCCCTGGAGCACGACCAGCAGGGCCTGGCGGTCCTCGGCCCACAGTCGCTCCTGCAGGTCCGCGATCCGGTCGACCAGCTCGTCCTGGCGCTCCTTGCCGGCGTCCTTGTCGGCCAGCCCCAGGTCGTCGCGGGTGTCGCGGGTGTCGAGCCCGGTGCGCTCGCCCGGGTCGACGCGGAGGTGTTCGATCACGGTGTGCTCCAGGGTCGTCGTCGCGGCCGCACCGTCCGGACGCTAGTGGGCTCGACGCGCCCGGTCGCCGCTAGCGTCGCCGTCCGCCCACGCCTCGGAGGATCCCGTCCGCGTCGCCCTCGCCACCACCGCAGACCTGCCCGTCATGGACCAGGACGAGGCCGTCGTCGCCGCCGCGCTGCACGACCGGGGTGTCCACGTCGACGAGGCCGAGTGGCGTGACGAGCGCGTCGACTGGGCCAGCTACGACGCCGTCGTGATCCGCTCGACCTGGGACTACACCCAGGACGTGGACGGCTTCCTCGCCTGGGCCCGCCGGGTCGAGGCCGCCGGGACCCAGCTGCACAATTCCGCGGAGGTCGTGCGCTGGAACACGCACAAGGGCTACCTGCTCGAGCTCGAGGAGCGGGGTGCCCCGATCGTCCCGACCGCGTGGCTCGGGCAGGGCGACGAGGTCGACCTCGCGGCCCTCGCCGCCGCACGTCGCTGGGACGGCGTCGTGGCCAAGCCGGCCGTCGGGGCCGGCGCCGAGGGTCTGCTGGTCGTGCCGCCCGGCACCGACCCCGCTGCGCACCAGGCCACGTTCGCCCGGCTGGTTGCGGCCGGCGACGCGATGGTCCAGCCGTTCGTGCCGTCGGTGCGCGACGAGGGCGAGCTGTCGGTCGTCGTGGTCGACGGCGAGGTCAGCCACGCCGTGCGCAAGCGTCCGACGGGCGGCGACGTGCGCACCCAGATCGAGTTCGGCGCGCGGTACACGCCCGAGGATCCCGATCCGGACGCCGCGGCGCTCGCGGCGTGGCTGGTCGAGGCGACCGGCCACGACCTGCTGTACGCCCGTGTGGACCTGCTGGCCGACGACGACGGCACGTGGCTCCTCGGCGAGCTCGAGGCGGTGGAGCCGGCCCTGTTGTTCGCCTGGGCCGAGGGGAGCGCAGATCGCTTCGCGGACGCCCTGCTGCGGCGCATCACGACCACGACCTGACCTGCGCGGCGACGAACCTTCCGTGCATGCTGTGCACCGACGACCAACGAGGACCTCATGACTGACCAGCCGATGCGCGTGGCGATCTCCGGCTCGACGGGCCTGATCGGCGGCGCCCTGCGTGACCGCCTGCAGGCCGCCGGTCACGACACCGTGGCGATCGTCCGGCGCCGTGCGCAGGTCGGTGACGGCGACGTCTACTGGTCGCGTGACGAGGGTGTGGTCGACACCGAGGCACTCGCGCGCGTGGACGCCGTCGTCCACCTCGCCGGGGAACCGATCGGTGCCAAGCGCTGGACGCCCGAGCAGAAGCGCGAGATCAAGGCCAGCCGGGTCGAGGGCACGGCGCTGCTCGCCGGTGCGATGGCCGAGCTCGGTGCCGACGGCCCGCAGGTGCTCGTCCAGGGCTCGGCGGTCGGCTACTACGGCTCGCGCGGCGACGAGCGGCTGCCCGAGGACGCCGCGAGCGGCGACGACTTCCTGGCCGACGTGACGGTCGCGTGGGAGGCAGCTGCTGCGCCGGCGGTGGCCGCCGGCATCCGCGTCGCCTACGCCCGGACCGGCGTCGTCCTCGCCGAGCACGGCGACCTCATCGAGAAGGTCGAGCTGCCGTTCAAGCTGGGCGTCGGTGGCGTGATCGGCGACGGCTCGCAGTGGGTGCCGTGGATCTCGCTGACCGACGAGGTCCGCGCGCTGCACTTCCTGCTGACGCACGACATCAGCGGGCCCGTCAACCTCGTGGCGCCCAACAGCGTCACGAATCGGCAGCTGACCAAGGCGATCGGCGAGGTCCTCAACCGGCCCACGGTGATCCCGACACCGACCTTCGGGATCCGCCTGCTCTACGGCGAGATGGGCGTGACGCTGGCGACCGCGTCGCAGCGGGTCGTGCCCGAGGTCCTGACCGAGGCCGGCTTCGAGTGGCAGGAGACCGACGTCCGCACGCCGCTGCGCCAGGCCTTCGCGTGACCGTCGCGGTCGTCGGGGCGGGGCTCGCCGGACTGGCGTGTGCCCGTCGCCTGCAGGCGGCCGGACGGGACGTCGTCGTGCTCGAGGCGAGCGACGGCGTGGGGGGTCGGGTCCGCACCGACCGCCACGGCGGCTTCCTCCTCGACCGCGGCTTCCAGGTCCTGCTGACCGGCTATCCGGCGGCGCAGGCCCAGCTCGACCTCGAGGCGCTCCAGCTCCAGCCGTTCCGCCCGGGCGTCGTCATCCAGCTCGACGACGGCCCCACACGGCTCGCGGATCCCCTGCGTGACGTCGGTGCGGTCGCCGGCGGCCTCACCTCCCCGGCGCTCACGGTCGCCGACGGCGTGCGCCTGCTGGCGCTGCGTGCCTCGGTCCAGCTCCCCGCCGGCCAGCGGGTCGCGCACCGGCCCCAGACGACGACGCTGGCGCGGCTGCGGCGCCGCGGCTTCTCCGAGCGCGTGCTCACCCGCTTCTTCCAGCCGTTCCTCGCCGGGGTGTTCTTCGACGAGGGGCTGTCGACGTCGTCGCGGATGCTCGAGCTCGTCTTCCGGTCGTTCTTCGCCGGGGACGTCGCCGTGCCCGCCGCCGGGATGGGCGCCATGACGCAGCAGCTGGCGGACCGGCTCGCACCCGACACCGTGCGGCTGGACACGCCGGTCCGGGCCGTGGAGCCGGGCCGGGTCGTCCTCGACGACGAGGTCGTCGAGGCGGAGCACGTCGTGGTGGCCACCGACGGCCCGGCAGCACAGCAGCTGCTGGGGGAGGAGCGCCTCGCGATCCCGCCGGGGCGCGGCACCGCGACGTTGTGGTGGTCGGCACCGGCGTCGCCGGTCGGCGCCGCCGACCTCGTCCTCGACGGCGAGGGGCGGGGGCCGGTCAACAACCTCGCGGTCATGAGCGACGTCGCGCCGACCTACGCACCGCGGGGGCGCCACCTGGTCTGCGGCTCGGTGGTCGGCGTGCCCGAGGAGGGCGACGCCGAGCTCGACCGGCTGGCACGGCAGCAGCTGCGCGGGTGGTACGGCACCCAGGTCGACGCGTGGGAGTTGCTGCGCGTCGACAGGATCGCGTGGGCGCAGCCGCGGCAGGACCCCAGCGACCTGCCGAGCCTCGCTCGGTCCGTCGTGGTCGACGAGGGGCTGTGGGTCTGCGGTGACCACCGCGACACGGCTTCGATCCAGGGCGCCCTGGTGAGCGGCCGTCGCACGGCGACGGCCATCCTGTCGGCCTGACTCGCGCCGGAACTGGTCCCGGCGGGTCATTGGCTGCGGCTGCGCTGCTCGCCACGCTTCTCTTGGATCGACGGATCGGGGGGACGGTGGCGCAGGGCGACGACGAGCTCGTCGCTGCAGCCATCGGGCCGACGTTGCAGCGGCTCGTGCGGATCGTCGCCCTGGCACTGGCCGTGGGGGCGGTCACCGTGGCCGGACTCGCGGACGTCCTCGGCGTCCGCGACGGGGTGCCCAGCGTCGCCCGGTGGCTCGGTAGCGCCGGGCTCGCGGTGCTGGGCGCGCGTGCCGCGGCGATCCCGCTCGACGATCCGGCGACGGCCGTCCGCAACATGCGGACCGTCGCGTACTACCCGCTCCTGCTGGCACTGCTCGGAGGGGGCTTCCACGTCAGCTTCGGCGCGACCCCGATCGTCAGCATGTTCCTGCTCTTCGTCGCCGTCTTCGCTGCCCTGTGGGTCCAGCAGCGCTGGCTCCTCGGCGTGATCGTCACGGTCGCGCTGGGCGTCCAGGTCATCGGCACCCTGCGGAGCCCTGCTCCCGACTGGTTCACCACCGCGGGCTTCCTGGTCGTCGCCTCGCTCGCGATCGTCGTCTCGCGAGCAGCTGGTGTCGGCTACCGCGCCGCTGTCGCCGAGCAGGTCGTCGAACGGCAGGAGGCACGTCGACGGTCGAGCCGTCTCGGCATCGTCGCGGACGCGGCGCGGGACCTCCACGTGCTCGACCCCGACGTGCTGCTGGCCTCGATCGCCGACGTCGCGGGGCGGCTCGGGTGGCGTGAGGTCGGGATCTGGACGGCCCCGGGCGGGGCCGCAGGGGCGGGGGACGGACACGCCACGCCGCGGCCGGCGGCCGCGCTGCTCGAGGCCGTGGGTGACCGCGGTGGGACCACGACCGCGTCGGCGGAGACCGCTGCCCTGGCCACCTGGAGCGACGGGGTCGTGCGCGACACGGTCGGTGCGCCCCTGGTCGTGCACGGTGTGCTGCGCGGTGCCCTCGTCGTCGGGCGCCACGGTGCAGGCGTGGACGAGCACGAGGTCCGGCTCGTCGAGCTCCTGGCCGACCACGCGGCTCGCGCGCTTGAGCTGATGCAGGACCACGCGGCCACGCGCGTCTCGATCGACGGGACCGCGGCGCAGGCCGACTACCTCGGCACGGTGGCCCACGAGCTCCGCACCCCGCTCCAGTCGGTCCTCGGCTACGCCGAGACCGTCGAGCGGCGCTGGGACGCACTGAGCGAGGACGATCGTCGACAGATGATCACGCGTCTCTCGCGCAACGCCCAGGGGCTGCGACACGTGGTCGAGGCGATGCTGGACAACGCGCGGCTCGAGGCCGGGGCCGTCGAGCCACACCGTCGGCAGTTCACGCTGGTGCCCGTGGTGCGGGAGGTCGTGGAGCGCCTCGCCGGGATGGCCACCGAGCACCAGGTCGTGGTCGAGGCGGCGGGCGCGCCCGACGGCGGCAGCTGCTGGGGCGACCCCCTCCTCCTCGAGCGTGTCGTCGAGAACCTCCTGAGCAACGCCATCCGGCACACGCCCGGACGCACGCGCGTCGAGGTCGTCATCGAGGTCCGGGGGGACGACCTCGCGGTCGTGGTCAGGGACGACGGCCCGGGGATCGCCCGTGCCGACGTCGACCGGCTCGGACGGCGGTTCTACCGGGCCGGGAGCGAGGGCGTGGTCCAGGGGGTCGGGCTCGGGCTGTCGTTCGTCGTCGAGGTGCTGCGACTGCACGGGGCCTCGCTCGACGTGCGGTCCACGCCGGGGGATGGCGCGGCCTTCAGCTTCTCGCTCGCGCGGTCGCCGGCGGCCGTCGACGCCTGAGGCGGGTCAGCGACCGAGGAAGCGGGCGAGCACGCCGCGAGTGTCGCGCTCGTCGGCGCTGCAGCGGCACCGCTGGTCGTTCGGCACGCGGCGCATCACCTGGTCGACGTGGCTGCCGCAGCCGGTCCAGGTCGTCTTCTTGCACGTGTTGCATCGGGTCGGGCTGCACATGGGAGGGAGGCTCCGGTTCGTGGGGTGACTGAGGTGCACCACGTAAATGTACGGACATTTGCACGCGGAGTGCAACCGGCCGCCGCGCGACCCTGGCCGAACGGGAGGTGGGACGTGTCCTGACGTCGAATGCCTCGTTGGGGCCGGTGGATCCGCTGGGTCCCGTCCCGCCGCGTCCTCGGAGCCTCCCGTGCAGCTCAGCAACCGCGCCCGCGCGCTCGTCGCCGCCCTCACCGCCGCCGGCCTCGCCGCCGTGCCGCTCGCGGCCTACGGCGGGACCGACCCGGCCACGGCGCCGCCGTCACCGCCCCCTGCGAAGGCACTGACGACCGTCCCCGCGCTCGCGGACCCCGACGTCGGACGACGTGCCGTTCCGGAGGACGAGTACGCCATGGCGCTCGGCTGCTACGAGCTGACCAACGTGGCGGCGGGTGCAGGGCTCGCGCGCGCCGGCGACGGCTACGCGACGGGTGCCCCGACGGCGGTCCACTTCGAGCCGACGCGGCTCGGCCACTACCTGCTGCTCGACGCGGAGGGTGACCTCGTGGCAGCCGCCGGCGGACCCGCGGAGCGGCTCGACGCGGCGGTCGAGGAGGCCGAGTTCCACGCTCCAGTGGGCCGGGACACCGATCTGCCCCGTTCCGTCGACGACGACCTGCCGGCGCCGCTCGGGCACGACGACATCGCGGGCAACACACCCGTGGTCGACACGCACACCGGAGCGGTCGTCGCCGGCGAGGCTGGGCCCTCCGCCGACTGGCGGGCCCGGATGAACAACGACGGCACGCTGACGTTCACGCTGCCGGCGGCGTCCGGCCGGGCGCTCGCCGTCGTCGACGGCGTGGCGGTCCTCGCGGACGCCGGGACCGCCGGCGACACCGCGCGCTTCACGCTGCGCAGCACCGACGAGGCGGCGTGCGCCGCGTGGCCCGAGATCGAGCTGAACGTCGAAGGGCCGGTCCTCGCTGGCGCGACCGAGTGGGACGAGACCCGCGGCACGATCGACGCCCACCTCCACCTGATGGCCTACGAGTTCCTGGGTGGCGAGCTGCGCTGCGGCCGTCCGTGGCACCCGTACGGCGTCACCGAGGCGATGGGCGACTGCTCGCAGAACTCCCTGACCGGTGAGCGTCTCGCCGAGGCGGCCGTGGGTCGCGGCCCGGGCGACGGCACCGACGCCATGTGGCCCGAGTTCACCGTGCCGACCAACCGCACGCTGACCTACGAGCAGGTCTACCACCGCTGGCTCGAGCGGGCCTGGCGCGGTGGCCTGCGCATGATGACCGTGCTGCTGGTCGACAACAACGTCCTGTGCGAGGTCTACCCCTACAAGCGCAACAGCTGCAACGAGATGGACGCCGTCCGGCTCCAGGCCCAGCGTCTGCACGAGTTCGTCGACTACCTCGACGCTCGCGCCGGCGGCCCCGGGGAGGGGTTCGCGCAGATCGCCACCGATCCGTTCGAGGCCCGGCGCATCGTCAACGAGGGCCGGCTGGCGTTCGTGATGGGCATCGAGGTGTCCGTGCTGTTCGACTGCGGCGAGTACCTCGGCGTCTCGCGCTGCACGAACCAGGACATCGTCCGCCAGCTCGACGAGGTCCAGGACCTGGGCGTCGTCCAGATGGAGCTGGTCAACAAGTTCGACAACGCCCTGTCGGGCGTGACCGGCGACGGTGGCCAGACCGGCCTCGTGGTCAACAACGGCAACAAGTCCGAGACCGGCCACTACTGGAACATGGAGACGTGCCCGGCGGCCGAGGACCGTGCCTTCGGCACGGACAAGCGCCAGATCTCACTGGCCGACGAGGCCGACGGCACGCCGTTCGAGGACCCGGCCCGCGACGAGCTCGCCGGCACGATCCTCGCACAGGCCGGCTACGCGGTGGGCGCGCCGGCCTACCCCGTCGGGCCGCACTGCAACGCCGCCGGCCTCACCGACCAGGGTGCGTTCCTCCTGCAGGAGATGGCCGCGCGCGGGATGCTCTTCGACCCGGACCACATGTCGGCCCGCGCCGCCATCCAGGCGCTCGACGTCCTCGAGGAGCTCGACTACACCGGCATCGTCTCGAGCCACTCGTGGTCGCAGGACGAGGTGTACGAGCGGATCTACTCCCTCGGTGGGACCATCACGCCCTACGCCGGCGGCTCGTCCGGCTTCGTCAACGCCTGGCGCCAACGACTCGGCTGGGTGGACGACCGCTACTACTTCGGCTTCGGCTACGGGGCCGACACCAACGGCCTGGGCGGGCAGGGCGGACCCCGCAACCCGGCCGAGGGCGAGCCGCGGGTCGAGTACCCCTTCACCGTCCCGGGCGGCGCCGTCGTCCACCAGCAGGTGTCGGGTGACCGTGCCCCCTACGACATCAACACCGACGGCGTGGCCCACTACGGCCTCTACCCCGACTGGGTCGAGGACCTCCGCGTCCAGGCGGGCGACGAGATCATCGAGGACATGCTCCGCGGCCCGGAGGCCTATCTCCAGGTCTGGGAGCGCGCCGTCGGCGTCACCCGCGACGCCTGTCACTTCGACGACGGTGCCCCCGCCGTGGCCGACGCCGTCGAGCCCGGCATGACCTTCGAGCACGTGCTCCTCGCCGCAGGGCAGCCCCACCTGCGCGGGCCGGAGGGCTACACCTACTGCGGCACGCTGCCCAACGGTCGGGCGAGCCACGTGACCGTCGCGTTCGACGCCGGCGGCCGGGTGCGGACCGTCGACGAGGCCCCGGCCGAGGCGCCGCTGCCGATGCTCAACGACGACCGGGCGGCGACCTCGGCGCTGGCGCTGGACGCGGCACGGACCGACATCGTCCACGAGCACGAGGACGGCACGGACCACGACCACAGCGCTGCTCCCGGCGAGCGCGCGCCGGAGGTCGAGCAGTACGACCTCACGGCCGCCGGCACCGTCGCGGCCGTCGACGAGGGCTCCGGCCACGCCGCACTCGTGGCGCTGGCGACCCTGCTGGCCGCCCTCGGGATCGTGCACCGCGCCGGCCGCCGCACGACCTGACCGTCCGAGCGGCGTCGCCCGACGCCGTACCGTCCGACGTCCCGGCAGCACCGCTGGGACGTCGGACGTCGTGAGGAGACGGCTCGTGTCGGAGCGCAGGCAGCTCGCCCTGCTGCTGGCGGGGCTCGTGGCCCTGACCGTGGTCGGCGTCGTCGGCGCGAGCCTGTTCCCGCAGGAGTGCGAGGACCTCGAGCAGGTCGGCGAGCTGGACCTCGTGTTCGCCGACGCGGACGCCGCGCTCCCCGTCGACGCCGCCACCGGCGCGGCGCTGCAGGAGCTCGGGACGGCGGCCGGGTTCGGGCCGTGGCGTGGCGCGGTCGCGCTGCCCGACGACGCGTTCGTCAGCCGGAGCGAGTTCGGCTTCTTCGTCGCCTCCGAGGACGCCTTCACCGTGCTGCGGCCGTCGCTCGGCATCGCCTCGGTCGCTCGCGGCCGGGTCGGCCTGGACGTCATCCCTGCCGGCACGAGCCTCGCGCTGCGGGCCGCCGACGGCGAGACGGCCGTGTTCAACGGCGAGTACGAGCTGGACCGCTGTGGCTCGCTGCCGGCCGACGCGGACGTGCTCGCGCTCGACCGCGGCTTCGCCGTCGTCGCCGACGGACCCGAGGCCGTGCTGCTGACGCTGTCCGGGGACGAGGTCTGGCGCGCACCGGGCGCGGAGGTCGTGCACATCCTCGACGGCTACGTGGTGTTCGGGGACGGCACGACGATCCTGCTCCGCGACATCCGGGAGTCGCTGGTCCTCGCCGAGGTCGACGGCCTCGAGGTGACCGACGGCGAGCCCTGGCTGGACGCCTTCGGTGACCTGCTGCTGCTGCCGACCACGGCGGGCGTCCGACCCGTCAGCGCAGGGCGCGAACTCGCGAGCCCGCCGGTCGTGGCACTGCCGTTCGCTGCGCCGCCGCTCGACGCCGTCACCACACCGGGCGGTGTCGTGGGACTCGGCGTGACCGAGGAGGGGGCCGCGGCGGTGGCGACCACCGAGACCGCGTCGGCCGACCTGCCGGACGGCGTCGACCCGATCGCACTGCACGCCAGCGAGGACGGACACGTCGGGCTCGTCGTCGAGGTCGACGGCAGGCGTGCCCTGCTCGTCTACGGACCGCATCGCGCCACCGACGGCTGACGCGGCAGCGCCCGCTGTGGCAAGGTTGCAGGCGTGCCGACAGCGGGAGCCGGTCCGATGCCAGTCGACGTGCGTTCACTCAAGCTCAGCGACGATCTCACGCCGTTCGAGGCCGTGGGCTACTTCTTCGCCAGGGCAGCGGCCATCGACCACCTGAGCGATGCCGCGGTCGCCGTGCTCTCGACGACCTACCGCGAGCTGCGGGTGCAGGTGCCGGTGCGCCGCGACGACGGCTCGCTGAGCGTGTTCACCGGCTACCGCGTCCAGCACAACGGCGCGCGTGGCCCGTACAAGGGCGGGATCCGGTTCCACCCGAGCGCGAACCTCGACGAGGTCCGCGCACTCGCGTCGCTGATGACGTGGAAGACGGCCCTCATCGACGTGCCGTTCGGTGGTGCCAAGGGCGGCATCGAGGTCGACCCCCGGCAGCTGTCCCAGGCCGAGATGGAGCGGATGAGCCGGACGTACTTCGGCCAGATCAGCCACATCATCGGCGCCGAGCGCGACATCCCGGCCCCGGACATGGGCACCAACGCCCAGGTCATGAGCTGGTTCATGGACGAGTACGGACGACGCAAGGGTCACACCACCGAGATCGTGACCGGCAAGCCACTGGCGCTCGGCGGGTCGCTCGGGCGCGAGGCAGCGACCGGGCGCGGCTGCGTCATCGCGATGAACGAGGCGCTGCAGGACCGCGGCCTGCCGATCGAGTCGACGCTCGCCATCCAGGGCTTCGGCAACGTCGGGTCCTGGGCCGCGGAGCTCGCCCACGAACAGGGCACGAAGGTCGTCGCCGTCAGCGACGTGGACGGTGCGATCCACGACCCGCAGGGCCTCGACGTGCCGGCGCTGTTCGCCCACGTCGAGCACCACGGCACGGTCGCGGGCTTCCCGGGTGCCGAACCGATCCCGGGCGACGCGCTGCTGACGCTGGACGTCGACGTGCTGATGCCCGCTGCACTCGGCGAGGTGATCACCTCGGCAAACGTCGACGAGGTGAAGGCGAGCGTGGTCATCGAGGCGGCGAACAACCCGGTGACGCCGATGGCGGATGCTGCGCTCGCCGACCGCGGCGTCCTGGTCGTACCAGACATCCTCGCCAACGCCGGCGGTGTGACCGTGTCCTACTTCGAGTGGGTCCAGAACCACCAGAACATCGCCTGGGAGGAGGACGAGGTGAACCGGCGGCTCGAGAAGAAGATGGTCGCCGCCTACGGCCGCTGCCGTGACTTCATGGCCGCCAACGGGAGATGTGAGTCCATGCGCGACGCCGCGTTCGCCCTCGCTGTCGAGCGCGTCGTCGAGGCCGCGAGTCTGCGCGGCTACCTCTAGGCGGACCGCGCCGCTCATCGCGGTATGCGCACGCCCGCCTGTGCTTGGCGCACGTGCTGTCGGTTGCAGGAGGATCTGGGCTCCCGACGGCGAAGGCACGGAGATGCATGTCATCGGGGGAAGGGTCCGACATGCGTCCCAGGGGGTCCGTCCGTCCGTCCGTGCACGCCGGCGCCGTCGGTGCGCTGCTCGCCGCCTCGCTCGCGTTCGCTCCACAGGTGGCGAGCTCCAAGACCCCGACGCTGACGTCACTCGCAACGGTGCCGGAACTGAACGGCGCCACCAGCGTCGTGGTCGACGGTGACCACGCGTACGTCTCGTACCGTGGTGGGTTGGCCGTCGTCGACATCAGTGACCCCGCAGCACCGGAGGTCGTTGACCGGGAACCCGCGGTGGAGGCCGTCATCCCGGAGGAGTCGATCGACCTCGGTCCTGACCTGCTCATCGCGGGGGTCGACGGAGGCTGCGGGGACCTCGACAACTGCGCCCTGCTGGTGTTCGACCGCAGCGACCCCGCCAGCCTCGAGCTGCTGAGCTCGATCGACCTCGTGCACCACAACTCGGCCTGTGTCGCGTCGTGCCGGTACGTCTACACCGACGACGGTGACATCGTCGACCTCACCGACCCGGCTGCGCCGGTGGTGACCCATTCCGAGGTGCTCGCTGACCAGTTCGCGCACTCCCTGGCTGAGATGGCCCCGGGTCTGCTCCTCACCCTGTCGACCTGGTACGGACTGGCGTACCTCGACGTCACGGACCCGCTGGCGCCCGTGCTGCTCCACGCCGGGGAGGTCGAGACGCCTGTCCCCACGATCTCGTTGAAGGGCAACGCCAGCGACCAGATCTGGGTCGGCGGTCCGCAGGGACGCTTCTACGTGACGTCGTCCAACCTCGGTGCGTTGCCGGGCCGTTGTCCCGACGGCGCCGAGGTCTACGTTGTCGAGGACCCGGGTCTTGCAGCCTGGCTCGCGGCTCCGCTGTCGGAGCGGGGGGAGATCACCTTCGGCCCCATGGTCCGGTCCGCGCACGCATGGGGCGGAGCGACGACGCCGCGCACCTACATCGACTGCACCACGGACGCGGCCGTTCACCCGGTCGCGGACGGGCAGGCCGCCATGGTCAACGTCGAGGGTGGCATCGAGGTCGTCACCGTCGACGGCGCAGGTGTGCCGACCGTCACGGCCGCCTCAAGTGGCCCTCGCCAACCCGTCGGGGTGGCATGGGTCGACGAGACGCTGGTGGTGTCGGCCGACGCCGTCCACGGTCTCGAACTGCTGCGCGTCGGGGAGTGACGCGTCAGGACACGCCCGTCGCGTCACGCGCGGCCGGCGCGTCCACGTGTCACGCGCTTGGCGAGTCGCCGCAGGGCGAGGGCACACACGGGAGCGTAGAACGGGGCCCACGACGGCACGCCGATGGTCGCGATGCAGCCGTCGCCGTCGGGTTCGACGACGTGGTCGGTCGCCGTGACGCCTGCGACGCGCCAGTGCCAGCGTCGGCCCGGCTCGACCTCGGTCACCTCGAACGGGAGTCGCACGCCGACCGGTGTCGTGACCGTCCCGGTGAGGCCCGGCGCCACCTCGGCGTCCGCCGGGTCGACCGCGTGGACCGTGGGGCCCCACGCCGTCCAGTGCCGCGTCAGCGCCAGTTGCTCCCAGACCACGTCGGCCGGCGCGTCGATCCTGCGTGCCACGTCCATCAGTGCCTCCACACGACTCGTTCGCGGCCGCCGCCGCCGACGGATGGGTGGGAACGCGGCCGGCGTCGACAGCGTTGGCGGGCCGGGAGGTGATTCGGTGCGAGGTCAGGTGACGGTCGTGGTGCTCGCAGCGGTCGCACTGTCGGCCTGTGCGGTCGATGGCGCCGGTCGGGCAGCCCACGGTGCCTCGCCGCAGCCGGTGGCGGTCCGTTCGTTCCCGCCCGCGCCATCGGTGCCGAGCGGCCCGCTCGACGCGGATGCGTCGGCCGCGCTGGACGAGATCGTCGCCGGGTTCTCCACCTTCGTCCCGGTCGACACGATCCATGCAGTGGGGGCCAGCGACGATGCCCGGGTCCTGTGGCCGCTCAGCGACGTCCTGCGGTTCGGGCAGGGACGGCCGGAGGGCACTGCTGTCCTCGAGGTGGCCGAGGCGCTCACCGGTGTCCGGGTCGACCCCGAGGCGCGGGGGACGTGGACCACGCTGACCGACCACCTGCTGAACTGGGACCTCCCGGCGCCACCGGGCTACGCGACCTTCAAGGAGCGGCTCTACACCCAGCTCGAGCCCGCGTGGGCGGAGTTCTTCGCTGATGACGACGCCGAGGTCGACTGGCGCCTCGTCGGCTTCGGTGGCGTCCTCGCCGACACGCGTCCGCTCGGTGCGCCGGGGCCGTGCGAGCGCTCGTGCATCCCCGCGCTCGACGACCCCGCGGTGACCAGTGCGGAGGGTGGTGACTGGTACGCGGACGACGAGCTCGTCTTCGCGGTCCGGGTCGGTGGCGAGTCGCGGGCGTACCCGCAGCACATCATGGCCACGCACGAGCTGGTCAACGACACCGTCGGTGACGTCCGGCTCGGCATCGCCTACTGCACGTTGTGCGGGGCGGCGCAGGCGTACGTGCTCGACGACGTCCCGGGCACCGAGCGGCCGCTGGTGCTCCGCACGTCCGGG
>JBFKQZ010000002.1:0-39572 GCA_041627475.1 Nitriliruptoraceae bacterium
GACGTCGTCGAGTGCCCCGGTCAGCAGGACGGTCCCGTCCTCGACGGCGGCCGTGACGCGCTCGCTGTCGAGCACGGGCGCCGCTGCACCCGGCGCCGGCAACGCGGCGGTCAACAGGACGAGGACCGACAGGATCGCCGCGATGGCGGAGGTGCGGACACGTGCTGCAGCAGTCAAGGTGGGTCCCCGGGCTCAGTTGGTCTCAACAGCCCATCGGCACCACCCTGCGTCAACTGGAGATGACGCTGCGGGGTGGAGGAAAGAGGGTCCGGAAGGACTAGTCCGCTGCGAAGGAACGCGGCGTGCCGTCGGTGACGGCGTCCGGGCCGAACGCCATCTTCAGCTCACCGAACAGGCCAGGATGCCGCGTCACCCGCAGGTCGTCCCCGAGCTGCCACGTGGTCGCACCCTCCTCCAGGTCCACGGTGAGGTGCACCGGGACGTGACCGCGGTGTTCGGAGAGCACCGTCCGCAGCCGGGCGACCGCCTCCTTCGTGCACTGCGCCGGCTCGAACTTCACGTGGACCGGCGCGCCGCGCACCTCGGAGAGGTCGGGCTCGGTGACCCGGTTCGCCGTGAACTTCACGGCCTCGTCGCGCTTCTCGATGCGTCCGGTCAGCAGCAGGACCGTGTCCTCCTCGAGCACCTCGTGCGCGACGCGGTAGACGGTCGGCCAGAAGACGACCTCGACGGCACCCGTCAGGTCCTCCAGCGTCGCGGTCAGGTAGGTGTCGCCCTTGCGGGTGAACTTCTTGACGAGGCCGGTCAGCACCCCACCGATCGTGACGGCGTCGCCGTCCTCGCGCTCGCGGAGCCCACTGATCGGCAGGTCGCACTGCTCCTCGAGCAGCCGCTCCGCCCCGAACAGCGGGTGGTCCGAGACGTAGAGCCCGAGCATCTCACGCTCGGCGGCGAGCAGCCGTGACTTGCCGAACTCCTCGATGCCGATCTCGACGCCGTCGTCGAGCTCGACGACGGGCTCGGCGTCACCGAGGCCGTCGAACAGCGAGTGCTGCCCGGCCTCCTGCGCCTTCTTGACGCTCTGTGCCGCGTCGACGATCGGCTCGTAGGCCCCGAGCAGGCCCTTGCGCGTGTGCCCGAGCCCGGTGAACGCCCCGGCCAGGGTGAGGTTCTCGATCGTGCGCTTGTTGAGGACCGAGCCGTCGACCTTGGCGCAGAAGTCGCGGAAGTCGGTGAACGGCCCCTCCTCCTCGCGCGCCCGGATGATCGCGTCGACCACGGCCTCTCCGACGCCACGGACCGCGGTCAGGCCGAAGCGGATGCTCTCGCCGTCCGGTGCGAAGTCCGCCTCGGACACGTTGACGTCGGGCGGGAGCACCGGGATGTCCATCCGGCGGCACTCGTTGAGGTAGATCGGCTTGTTGTCCTTGTGGTTCTTCACGCTGGTGAGCAGCGCCGCCATGTACTCGACCGGGTAGTGCGCCTTGAGCCAGGCGGTCTGGTAGCTCACCACGCCGTACGCGACGGTGTGCGCCTTGTTGAAGCCGTACTCGGCGAACTTCTCGATCAGGTCCCACAGGTCGCGCATCAGCGCGCCCTCGTACCCGTTCTCCTGGCCGCCCTCGATGAACTGGCCCTTGAAGGACTCCATCAGCTCGCGCTTCTTCTTGCCGACCGCCTTGCGCAGGCCGTCGGCGTCCGACATGGAGAAACCCGCCATGTCGGTGGCGATGCGCATCACCTGCTCCTGGTAGACGATCACCCCGAAGGTGTCGCCCAGGATCGGCTCGAGGTCCGGGTGGTCGAAGGCGGTGTTCTCGAGACCGTTCTTGCGGTCCGCGTAGGTGATGTGCATGTCCATCGACAGCGGACCCGGCCGGTAGAGCGCCAGCAGGGCCGAGATGTCGTCGAAGCGGGTCGGCTTGAGCTTGCGGACCAGGGCCTGCATGCCGGTCGAGTCGAGCTGGAAGACACCGAGCGTGTGGCCCGTGGACAGCAGCTCGTAGACGCCCGGGTCGTCCATCTTCCCGAGGAACGTCGGGTCGTCGAGGCTGACCTCCTCGCCACGGTTGGTGCGGATGTGGCGCTCGGCGTCGGCGATGACCGTGAGGTTGCGCAGCCCGAGGAAGTCCATCTTCAGCAGGCCGAGCGACTCGCACGCCTTCATCTCGTACTGCGTCACGACCTCGCCGTTGTCGGTGCGCAGCAGCGGCACGGTCTCGACGAGCGGCTTCGCGCCGATGATGACGGCCGCGGCGTGGATCCCGTGCTGGCGCTTCAGGCCCTCCAGCTTCTCGGCCATGCCGAGCACCTTGCCGTGGACCGGGTCGTCCTTGGCGTTGCGCAGCTCGGAGGAGAGGTCGTAGGCGGACTGCTTGCCCTCGCGCTCCTCGACCAGCGGCCACTCCTTGCCCTGCGCCGCCGGCGGCATCATCTTGCACAGCGCGTCGCCGACCTGGAACGTGTTCTCGACCCCGAGGCCGTCGCTGCCCAGCACGCGCGCGGCGTCACGGATCGCGGACTTCGCCTTGATCGTGCCGAACGTGATGACCTGCGCGACCTGCTCGCTGCCGTAGCGCTCGGCCGAGTACTGGATCATCTCGGCGCGACGACGGTCGTCGAAGTCCATGTCGATGTCGGGCATCTCGTTGCGGGCAGGGTTGAGGAACCGCTCGAAGATCAGGCCGTGCTCGATGGGGTCGACGGTCGTGATGCCGGTGCAGTAGGCGACCACGGAGCCGCCTGCGGACCCGCGACCCGGCCCGACGCGGATGCCGACGTCGCGGGCGTGCCGGCAGAGGTCGGCGACGATGAGGAAGTAGGCGGGGAAGCCCATGTCCTCGATGACCTGGAGCTCGTAGTCGATGCGCTGGCGCACCTCACCCGGCAGTGGTGACCCGTAGAGGCGGGCGGCGCCGTCGAGCACGTCGTCACGCAGCTGCTCGGCCTCGGTGCGGCCGCCGGTCGTGGGGAACTTCGGCAGCAGGTCCTGACCGAAGTCGAGCTGGACGTCGCACATCTCGTTGATGTCCAGCGTCGCCCGCAGCGCGTCCGGGTCCCGGTCACCGAACAGCTGCCACATCTCCTGCGCCGTGCGCAGGTAGTAGTCCGGGCCCGAGAAGCGGAAACGGTTCTCCTGGCTCAGCTCGGCACCGGTCTGGATGCACAGCAGTGCGTCGTGGGCCTGGGCGTCCTCGGCGTCGGTGTAGTGGCTGTCGTTGGTGATGACCGTGCGCAGCCCGAGGTCCTTGGCCAACGAGGCCAGCCGCGGCCAGTTGCGGCGCTGCTCGTCGATGCCGTGGTCCATCTGCTCGACGAAGAAGCGCTCGGGACCGAGGATGTCGCGGAAGTCTGCCAGTGCCTGCTTGGCCCCCGCCTCGTCGTCGCGCAGGAGTGCCTGGTTGACCTCACCACCGAGGCAGCCGGACAGCACGATCAGCCCGTCGCTGTGCTCGGCGAGCAGCTCCTTGTCGATGCGCGGCTTGTACCACATGCCCTCGAGGTAGGCCTTGCTCGAGATGGCCATGAGGTTCTGGTAGCCGGTGTCGTCCATCGCCAGCGCGGTGAGGTGGTAGTACCGGTCGCCGTTGGGGGTGCGCTGCTGGTCCCGGCGGGAGCCCTCGGCCTGGTACAGCTCGCAGCCCAGGATCGGGTTCACCCCGGCCTTCCGCGCCGCGTTGTGGAAGTCGACGAGACCGAACAGCACCCCGTGGTCGGTGATCGCCACACCCGGCTGCCCGTCGTCGGCCACCTTGCTGACCATCGGTCCGAGCTTCGACGCGCCATCGAGCATCGAGTACTCGGTGTGCACGTGCAGGTGGACGAAGGAGTCGTCAGCCACGGTGGTTCCCCTGGTCGGGCCCGCTCTGCCAGCGGACCTCGCGTCGAGCCTGCGCGCCGACCCGGGGAAGGTGTGCCGTCACGCATGCCGTGGCCGGACCGTAGCGAGTCGCCCCGCCGCGGCCGTGGAGGGCAGGCAGCTCAGCCGGTCCGGCCCTGGCTGACCGTCTCGGTGTCGCCGGGGAGGAGCCCTGCGAAGACCGACAGCGAGAGGTCGGTGCCCGGTGGCGCCGGGTCCACCAGCCGCACGCCGACGGCCCCGACCAGTGCCTGCAGCGCGGCCAGGTCGCCCCGGACGACGACGGCGTGGACCACGCGACCGTCCTCGGCTGCCCCGAGGGCGGCGTCGAGCTCCCCGACCCGGCGCTGATACTCGGCGACGAACTCCTGGTCCTCGACGGTGCCGCTCTCCAGCAGCGTCACGGTCTCCTGGCGCTCCGCCCGCAGGTCGTCGACCCGCCCGGCGAGGTCGGCGGCGAGCGCCGCCGACGGGTCCTCGTCCGCCGCCACGCGGACGATCCGCGTGGTCGCCTGGGGCAGCGGCAGGCGGTGGAGGACGGCGCGTACCTGCACGTCCGCACCGACCAGCGCCACGGCGTCGGCCGGGGTGAGCACGTCGGTGAACGAGACCACGGCGGTGTCGACGTCGGCCGGCGCGCCGAGGAGCGCCGTCGTGCGGTCGTCGACGTACGCGGCGACGTCGGCACCCTGCACCGGTCCGACGACCTGGGCGGAGCGCCCGGGTTCCGGGGACGGCACGGCCGCCTGCTCCTGGTCGGGCGCGGGGTCCCCCCCGGTCCCGGGTGCGGGCAGTCGTCCTGCGACGGACGTCGCCCCGATGGCCAGCACGACCGTCGCGACGGCCGCGATGAACGGTCGCTGGCCGGCGGTGCGGGCGGGTGGGGTGCGCGGCACGGGGCCCCTCGCGGACGACGGGCGCCGAGCGTACGGCGAGACGTCTCAGGCGTTCGGCAGCTGCAGGCCGAGCGCGCGGGTGGGGGCGGCGAGGTCCTCCGGCAGGGGCTCCTGGCAGCGGACCTCCTCCCCCGTCACCGGGTGCTCGAACCCGAGGGTCGCCGCGTGCAGGGCCAGCCGCGGCACACCCAGCTCCTCGGCCAGACCCAGCGTATCCCCGTAGCGGTCGTCGCCGAGCACGGGGTGGCCGACCGCCTGCAGGTGGACGCGGATCTGGTGCGTCCGGCCGGTCTCGAGCCGGCACTCCACCAGGCTCACCCTGCGGTCCACGGTCGTGTCGAGCACCTGCCAGTGCGTGCGGGCGGGCCGGCCACCCTCCACACACGCGAACCGCTGGCGGTCGGTCGGGTGCCGGCCGATCGGGGCGTCGACGGTGCCGACGCTGGACGGCAGCTCGCCGCGCACGAGCGCGAGGTAGCGCCGCTCCACGGTCCGTCGGCGCAACTGGTCCACGAGGCCGTCGCGGGCCACCGTCGTGCTCGCGACGACCAGCAGCCCGGAGGTGTCACGGTCGAGCCGATGCACGATGCCGGGCCGGTCGGGTCCCGTCCCGGGTGCCAGCGGCAGGTCCGCGGCGCGCAGGGCGTCCACGAGCGTGTCGCCACGGTGCCCGGCGCCCGGGTGCACCACGAGTCCCGCGGGCTTGGCGACGACGAAGAGGTGCTCGTCGCGGTACCGGATCGGCGGTGGTGGTGGCGTGGGCCTGCGCTCGGGCTCGGGCGCTGCCGGGACCACCACGTGCGCACCGGCAGTGAGGCTCGCCGACCGCTTGACCGCGGCCCCGTCGACGGTCGCGTCCACGGCGTCGAGCCACTTCGCCGCGGCACTCCGTGAGCAGTCGGCGCGACGCGCGAGCACGACGTCGAGCCGCTCTCCGTCCTCCTCGGACGTCGCGGTGAACCTCACCGGCCCGGTCACGCCGGGGCGTCCTCGTCGCGGAACATCACGACCAGCAGCAGCACGAAGCCGACGACGATCGCGACGTCGGCGACGTTGAACCGCGGCAGGGTGCCGATCGCGACGAAGTCCACGACCTGTCCCGACGGGAAGCCCGGCGGCCGCAGGATGCGGTCGAGACCGTTGCCCCACGCGCCCGAGAGCAGCAGCCCGTACGCGACCCCGCTGCGCAGGTGGACCGTGCGGGGCAGGTTGCGCACCACGATCACCGTCACGAAGACGGTGACGAGGACGAAGAACCACTCCCCGACGAAGGCACCGACGGCATCGCCGAGCAGCCGTCCGATGAGTGCCTCGGGCGCGAACCCGAGGGCGCCGCCGGGGTTGTACGTCAGCTGCCAGCCCCAGTCGTCACCGGCCAGCGGCACCCAGTCGGGGACGACCTGCACGAGCCGGTTCGGCACCAGCAGGCGGTCGGCGAGCGACTTGGTCGCCTGGTCGAGCACCAGCGACGCAGCGGCCAGGAGCAGCGCCGTGTTGACCGGGGTCATGGCGAGCGGGGGGACCCGCACGACGGCCTCCTCGGGGCGACGTGGCGCCTGCAACGGCGGCAGCACGGTCACGGCGCGGGTCCTCGGTGGGCGAGCCGTGACGGTACCGGTCGGCCACCGGGCACCATGGGTGTCGCGACGTGCCACGACACCCACGCGAGGAGCCACGAGTGCGCATCAGGTCCCTGCTCACCGCCGCTGCGGCGGCCGTCGGTGCCGCAGCCATCCTGCGGATGCAGCGGGAGGCGAGGAAGGTGCGCGGCGGCAGTCTGCGCGGCCTGGGGCCTGCCGGGACCAGCGAGGGCGAGGAACCACCGGGCGAGCTGCACCGCCGCGTGCGGACGTGGCAGCCGACCGCTCCGCGGTCCACGGCGGGGCGAGCCCTCGCGGGTGTCTGGGCGGCGCCGCTCACGGCCCTCGGGTGGGCCGCCGCACTCCTCGGCGGTCGCGTGCCACGCTGGGACGCGGACGTCGACGCGTTCGTGGTGCGGTCCGTGCGTGGCCCGTTCCGCTGGTTCCTCGCCCAGCAGGGCGCCACGGCGGCGACGCTCGGGCACGTCGTGGTGACCCGCGCGGCCGACCCGGACCGGGTCCTGCTGCGCCACGAGTCGCAACACGCCCGCCAGCAGGAGCGTCTCGGCCTGCTGTTCGCCGTCGCCTATCCCCTGGCCGGTGCGCGCTGGGGGTACCGCGACAACCCGTTCGAGGTCGCAGCCCGCAGCGCCGCGCGGCTCAGCGGGCCTGCAGGACCTTCTTGATCTCGGTCGCCACCGCCGTGCCGACGCCCTTGACCTCGGCGAGGTCCTCGACGCTGGCCTCGGCCATCTGCTCGAGGGACCCGAACTTCTTCAGCAGGGCGTCCTGCTTCGCCGGACCGACGCCCTTGATCTCCGACAGGACGGCCCGGGCGCGCTTGCCCCGCGTGCCCGAACGGTTGCTGGCGGGCTTCGTCGCCTCGGTCGCAGCCTGCGGCGCATCGGTTGCTGCGGGCGCGTCGCCCGTGGCCCGCACGACGCGACGCACGGTGCGCGACTCACCGTCGGCGGCGCGGCGCACGACCCGTGTCGGCTGCGTGCCGCCCGCCTGACGAACGACCCGCCGTGTCGTCCCGCTGGGACCGGCCGAACGGCGCACGACGGTGCGGGTGCCCTCGCCGCTGGGCGCGACGCGGCGCACGACCTTGCGCGTGCCACCGGGACCAGCCGCGGTGCGGCGCACCACGCGACGCGTGGTCGTCCCGCTGGCGGCCGCGGGCGCGGGCGCCTCCGCCGCCGACGCGTCGGTGTCGGACTCGGGGTCGGGGGTGGCAGGAGCCTCGTCGGCCGCCGCTGCGGCAGTGGCCGGTGCGCCGGTCGCGACGATCCGTCGCTGCGGCGCTGCGGGTGCCTCGGCCCCCTCCTCGGTGTCCTCGGGCGCCGTCGCCGCAGGCACATCTGCCTTCCGGACGACGCGGCGCGGTGCGACCCGACGCGGTGCGGGTGCAGCTGCAGGCACCTCGGCCTCGTCCGTCCCGTCCGCCTCGTCCGCGACCTCCACCTCGGCGGCCTCGTCCTCGTCGGCCGCCTCGGGCTCGGGCGTCGGGGCCGGCGGCGCCGGCCGCTCACCCGGCACGATCGTGACGGTCGGCTCGTCCGGCGAGGCGTCGGCGTCGGTCTCCGTCTCCTCGCGCACCATCGTGGCGGTCCCGCCGCCCATCGCGCTCGCGGTCTGGCTGCGGGGCGCGGAGCGTGCGGCGTCGCCGGCGAGTGGTTCGGGCCGTGCCGCCCCCTCGCCCTGACCGCGACGACGGGCGGCGTAGCTGACCCCCAGGACCACGAACGTGGCCAGGCACGCGCCGATCGAGATCCAGATGTACTGGGTGCCAGCATCGAAGAACGTGCCGATGATGAGCATCACCGTTGCAACGATGACGAGCACGAAGGCGACGAGGATCACGTCACGCCCTTTGCGGGTCGGTGGCCGGATGGTCCGCGAGACTACTCACCGCGCACACGGTGTCACGGCTGTGGCGCGCCACGTCACCCATCGAAGAGCGACTCGGCGTGCTCGTCCGCCTGGGCGCCGTCGTCCGCTGCCGGCTCCTCGACGTCGGAGCCCGCGGCGGCCGCGAGCTCGGCCATGATGCGGTCGAGGTCCACCGCATCGACGTCGGCCTCGAGCAGCTCGTCCTCGTCGCGCTCGGGCTCCGGCGGTGGTGGCGGCAGCTCCATCTGGTCCAGTCGCTGCCGCTGCAGCTCGAGGTGGTGCTCCAGCCGCGCGCGGTGGTCCTCGGCGAACATGCGCAGGGCCTCGATGTGCTCCTCGACCTCGCGCCGGTAGCGCCGCACGTCCGCCTCGTCGGCGCGGGCCCGCCGCAGGGCTGCCTCACGCAGCTCGTGGGCCTGACCGGCCGCGTCGGCAAGCAGCTGCTCCACCCGTTGCCGTGCCGCCTGCCGCAGCTGCTCTGCCTCCTCGTGCGCCTCGGCGACGGAGGCCTCGGCGGCCCGCTGCGCCGTGACGAGCGTCTTCTTGAGCATCGACTCGGCCTCGGTGGCCTCCGTCAGCTGCTGGCGGAGCTGGTCGCGCTCGTCCTCGAGTCGCTGGACCGTCTCGAGCAGGCGCTGGGTCTGCACGGCGAGCTGGTCGAGGAGGTCGTCCACCTCCTTGACCTGGTAGCCCCGCGTCGCCTTGCGCAGCGGGTAGTTCACGATCTCGTCGGGTCCGAGGACGAGGTCGGGGCGGTCGTCGCCGTACAGGTCACTCACGTCAGAGTCCTCGCATCGAGAAGATGGCGTCGAGGATGGAGACGCCGAAGAACAGCACCAGGATGGAGAGGTCCAGGCCCACGCCGCCGATGCGCAGCGGCGGCATCACGCGCCGCAGCGGTGCCAGCACCGGGTCGACGAGCCGCCGGACGAGCGCCGCGGCCGGCTGCAGGGGCTCGGGCATCCGTGGCACCCACGCGATGATCACGTACGCGATCAGCACGAGGCGGTACGCCCCGAGGACGAACGAGACAGGTCCCACCGGTCACGCCCCGTCCGCGAAGCGATAGCCCTGTGCCTCGAGCCGGGCCTGCTCCTCCGGCGCCAGCGACGCACCCTGCGGCAGCAGCAGGAAGGCGCGGGACGCGACCTTCGTGAGCTTGCCGTGCAGGGCGTAGGTCATGCCGCTCACGACGTCGATCACGCGCCGGGCGGTCGTCGCGTCGACGCCAGCGAGGTCGAAGACCAACGGCGTGCCGTCGCGGTGGTGGCGCACGATGCGCTCGCAGTCGGTCTCGAAGTCACGGACCTCCACCACGATCGTGCGGCGTCCGTCGATGCGCACCACCGAGCCGTCCTGCTCGTCCGCCAGCCGCAGCGGGCGGACGTTGCTGCTGCGCTCGGTCTCGGACGACGGTGCGGGCTCGCGGGCCCCGAGGTCGTCGTACGGCTCCGCCTCGGGCTCCTCCCAGAGGCCGAGGTAGACGAGGGTCTTCTGCCAGACGCCGTTGCTGCTCACGTGTGTTCCTGTCAGTCAGTCATGCGAGCGGGTCGATCCAGGGGCCGTCCCCGCGCTCTCCGAAGACGGCCGTGCCGACGCGGACCATGGTGGCGCCGGCGGCGACGGCTGCGTCGAGGTCGGCACTCATGCCCATCGAGGTCGTGGGCAGTCCCAGCCGGTCAGCGGTTGCGCGGAGGGTCTCGAACATCGGCCGTGCTGCCTCGTTGGGGTCCGCACCCGGTGGCGGCAGCGGGGGCATCGTCATCAGGCCCTCCACCGCCACGTGCGGCTGCTCGGCAGCGTAGGCCACCAGCTCGTCGATCTCCGCGAGGCTGCACCCGGCCTTCGCCGGGTCGTCACCCACGTTGACCTGCACCAGCACGCGCTGCTCGACGCCGCGGTCCGCGGCGAGGCGTTCGATGCGGTCGACGACCTTCCGACGGGTCACCGAGTGCAGCAGGACGTCACGTCCGACGAGGTCGCCGAGGTCGCGCGACTGGATGCGGCCGATGAAGTGCCATCGGGCACCGTCGACGAGCGGCTGCTTGTGCAGCAGTTCCTCCACGCGGTTCTCGCCGAGGTCCTCGACCCCGGCCGAGACGGCCGCCTCGAGCAGGGCCGGCGGGTGGGTCTTGGAGACCGCGACGAGCGTGACGTCGTCCGGGTCCCGGCCAGCCAGCTCGGCGGCGGCAGCGATGCGCGCACGCACACGTGCGACACGGGCGGCGACGTCGTCCGGACTCATCGGCGGACCACCAGCCCCAGCTGCCGCCCGGCGTCCGGGTCGGCGCGGTGGCTGAACCAGCCGTCGTCACAGCGCGTGCACGCAGCGTGACGAGTCACCTCCGCCCCGAGGCCGACGAGCTCGTCCACGACGGCCACCGGCAGGTCGAGCGAGGGTGTCCCCCAGGTGGTGGTGGCCTCCGCCGCCGGCGCGACCTCGAGCACCTCGGCCTGCATCGCGGCCGGGACCTCGTAGCAGCAGCCGCCGATCGCGGGCCCGACGACCGCGCGCAGGCGACTGCCCGGCAGCTTCGCGACGGCGGCCCCGACCACGCCGGCCTGCACGCCGCGACGTCCCGCGTGGACGGCACCGACGGCCTCGTCGGTGGCGAGCAGCACGGGGACGCAGTCGGCGGTCGCCACGCCGAGCACCCGGCCCGGCTCGGCCGTCACGAGCGCGTCGACGTCCCGGACCTCGGCCCCGGCCGGGGTGGCCGCCTCGACCACACCGACGTCGGCGCCGTGCACCTGGTCCATCAGGTGCCAGGCCGACGGGTCCGTCGCGGTCGCACGCCCGACCGCCGCACGGTCCTCTGCCAGGACGGACGGGACGTGCGGGCGGTGGTGGGACAGGTTCCCGGCACGACCCACCGCGGGGTCGGGCCGGTCGGCCCGGCCCGTGAACCACGCGGCGACGCCGTCACCGAGGTCGACCGGGACGACGCGGGGGGCCGTGCTCATCGGAGGAAGGACGGGATCTCCAGGTCGTCGTCCTCGGCGTCGATGACCAGCGTCGGGGACTCGCCCATCGGGATCGGGCGATCGCCCTCGCGCCGCTCCTCGCGCTCCTCGGACTGCGCCTGCTCGTCCTGGACCGGCTCGGGACGGAACGGCTCCGCCGTGCTCGGCGTGCCACCGGTCACGACGCGGCCGTCGCTGGCGCTGCGGCCGCGACGGACGAACGCGCCCTCCTGCTCCATCGCCTCGGCGCCGTCGAAGCCGGCCGCGATGACCGTGACCTTGACCTCGTCGCCGAGGCTGTCGTCGATGACCGCACCGAAGATGATGTTGGCCTCGGGGTGCGCCGCCTGGCTGATGCGGTTGGCGGCCTCGTTGACCTCGAAGAGCCCGAGGTCGGACCCACCGGCCAGCATCAGCAGGACGCCCCGCGCACCGTCGATCGAGGCCTCGAGCAGCGGCGACGCGATCGCGGCCTCCGCGGCGGTCCCGGCCCGGTCGTCGCCGCGTGCCGTGCCGATGCCCATCAGGGCGCTGCCGGCGTCCTGCATGACCGTGCGGACGTCGGCGAAGTCGAGGTTGATGAGTCCCGGCGTGGTGATGAGGTCGGTGATGCCCTGCACACCCTGCAGCAGCACGTCGTCCGCCAGGCGGAAGGCCTCGACCGCGGTCGTGGTGGCGTCGGCGAGGTCGATCAGGCGGTCGTTGGGGATCACGATGAGGGTGTCCACCTGCGCCTTCAGCGACGCGATGCCCTCCTCGGCCTGGATCGAGCGCTTGCGACCCTCGAACGTGAACGGACGGGTCACGACACCCACGGTCAGCGCTCCGAGGTCCCGGGCGATCTCGGCGATGACCGGTGAGCCGCCGGTGCCGGTGCCGCCCCCCTCGCCGCAGGTGACGAAGACCATGTCGGCGCCCTTGAGCACCTCGGTGATCTCCTCGCGGTGGTCCTCCGCGGCCTGCCGCCCGACCTCCGGGCTGGCGCCCGCACCGAGCCCACGGGTCAGGTCGCGCCCGATGTCCAGCTTGACGTCGGCGTCCGACATCAGCAGGTCCTGCGCGTCGGTGTTGATCGCGACGAACTCGACGCCCTTGAGACCTGCGTCGATCATGCGGTTGACGGCGTTGCAGCCGCCACCTCCGACGCCCACGACCTTGATGACCGCGAGGTAGTTGGTCGGGGTGACAGACATGGGCCCTGCTCCTGATGGTCGGGTGCGCTGGTGCGCCAGTGTGGTGGTGACCATCGGGGGGTGCAGGTCGGGGCCTGCGTGCCAACCTTCACGTTCAGGTTCAGGTTGACTCTTATGTAACCCTGTGGTCATCGGGACGCTACGACCCTCGACGCCGCAGGGCAAGGAAGCTGCACACGACCACCGGGGGGCACTGCGGCGAGCGCACGACGTGCCCCGCCACGAGCACGGTCGTCACGGCGTGACGGTCGGTGCCATCGGTGCGCGGACGTCGATCAGCTGCACCACACGGCCGTCCAGGTCCTCCAGCACGGCCCCGAGGGCCCGTGCCTTCTCGTCCCCACGGGACGCGTCCCCCCACCGCACCTCGACCCCGTCGAAGAGCACCAGCCGCACGTCGTCGGGGGCCCGGACGGTGACGTGGTCCACGAGCGCGAGGACCGGGCCGGGCAGCGCCAGCACGACCGCGTGCGCGGCCGCGAGGGTGCCCGAGGCAGCGACCGTGTCACCCGGCTCGGGGGCGCGGCCACGGACGTCGGCGACCGGGGTGCCGGGTGCTTCCCCCTCCCCCAGCACCAGGCCCTGCTCGCTGACGAGGACCGAGGCGGTCGGGAACCGCGCCGTCAGGGCAGGGGCGGCCTCGACCACGTCGATGCGCAGCCCGAGCGGTCCGACCCGCTCGGCGGTCGCCGCCTCCACGAGCGGCAGGGCCTCGAGACGCTCCTCGACGGCGCCCAGCCGGATGCGCAGCACCGACATGCCCTCCGCGACACCGGCGACCTCGAGCACCGCGGCCTCGTCCAGCCGCTCGAGCCCCGTCACCTCGACGTCGGCCAGCGCGACCAGCGAGCTGCGCTCGAGCACCGCGAGGCCGAGCAGCACGACCAGCGTGCTCGCGACGAGCACCGTGCGCCGCAGCCGACGCCGACGGCGCTCGGCACGCACCTCGGCCCGGCGCTGCGCGATGCGCTCGTTGACGACCGGGCCCTCGCTCACCGCGCACCCACCACCACGAGCTCGGACCGCAGGTCGACGCCGTACCGCTCGAGCACGGTGTCGTGCACCTCCGCGACGAGTGCGAGCACGTCCGCGGCCGTCGCTCCGGGCTCGGTGACGATGAAGTTGGCGTGCAGCTCCGAGACCTGCGCACCCCCGTGCCGCAGGCCGCGCAGACCCGCCTCGTCGATCAGCCGACCGGCCGAGTCGCCGTCGGGGTTGACGAAGACCGAGCCGCAGTTGGGCCGGTTGATGGGCTGGTGCTCCCGCCGCCAGTCGCGCACGTCGGCGATCTCGGCCCGGACCTCCTCCGGGCTCGCGACGGGCAGCTCCAGCGTGGCCGCGACCACGACGGCGTCGGACGGCAGCGACGAGCTGCGGTAGCGCAGGCCCAGGTGCGCTGCCGGCCACACCTCGCGCGTCCCCGAACCGAGACGGAACAGCTCCGCCTCGACCAGCACGTCGACCATCTCGCCGCCGTGCGCCCCGGCGTTCATCCGCACGGCACCGCCGATCGTGCCGGGGACGCCCGCGCCCCAGGCGAACCCGCCCAGCCCGGCGTCGGCGGTGCGCACCGCCACCACCGGCAGGGGCTCCGCACCACCCACGCGGACCCGCGCACTGCCGTCCACCGGCGGCTCGATCTCGCACCCGCGCAGGCCGCGACCGAGCACGACCGCGATGCCCGGCCAGCCGGCGTCGGTCACGAGCATGTTCGACCCCCGACCGACGACGAGGACCGGCACGTCGTGGGCAGCCGCGGCACGCCCCACGGCCGCGAGGTCGCGGTCACGCTCGACCTCGACCAGGACCCGCGCGGCACCGCCCACCCGCAGGGTCGTGTGGCCGGCGAGGCTCGCGTCGGGCCGGACCTCCCCCGTGCAGGCCGCGGCCAGCTCGTCGACGAGCGGGTCGGACTCAGCCACGGCGCGTGCGGAGCTGGTCCAGCAGGGCCGGGCCGACGCGGGTGACGTCGCCGGCGCCGGTCACCAGCACGAGGTCGCCCTCGACGACGTGCTCGGCGACCACCTCGGCGACGGCACCCAGGTGCGGCTCGAACACGACCTCGGCGCCGGCGGCCGCCGCGGCGTCCGCGACGAGCCTCCCCGTCACACCGGGTTCGGGCTCCTCCGGGCCCCCGTAGACCTCGGTCACGACCACGAGGTCGGCGGCGGCCGCGACGCGCCCGAGCTCCTCGCCGAGCAGCCGCGTGCGCGAGTAGCGGTGGGGCTGGACCACGACGACGACGCGTGCCGGGTCCTCGTCGCGCGCCGCGGCGATCGTCGCCGCCAGCTCGGTCGGGTGGTGGGCGTAGTCGTCGACGACCTCGACACCTGCGACGGTCCCGAGCCGCTGGAAGCGGCGCTGGGCACCGGTGAACGGGGCCAGACCGGCAGCCGCCGCCGCGACGTCCGCGCCGAGCAGGTCGATCACGGCAAGCGCGCAGGTCGCGTTCTCGAGGTTGTGGTCGCCCGGCACCGCGAGGGTCAGCTCGACCGTCGTGTCGCCCAGGTGCACGGTCCCGGTGCGCGGGGCCGTGATCTCGAGGCGGACGTCGGCGTCCGCCGCGGTCCCGTAGGTGCGCACCGGCCGGTCGGTCGCGCGGGCGACCGCCATGGCCCCGGGGTCGTCGGCGCAGACGACCGCCGTGCCGCCGTCGCGCAACCGGTCGAGGAAGCCGAGGAAGGCGCCCTGCACGTCGTCGTCGTCGCGGAACTCGTCGGGGTGGTCGAGCTCGACGTTGGTGACGACGGCGACGTCCGGCTCGTAGGCGAGGAACGACCGGTCGGCCTCGTCGGCCTCGGCGACCGCGACGCCGTCGGCCCCGGCGTGGGCGTTGGCACCGGTCTCGTTGAGGTGACCGCCGAGGACGAAGGACGGGTCGACGCCGGCCGCCTGCAGTCCGACGACGATCATGCTCGTGGTCGTGGTCTTGCCGTGCGTGCCGGCGACGAGGACGGAGCGGTCGACGGCCAGCAGGTCGGCGAGCGCGCGGGCCCGCAGGACCACCGGGATCCCGGCCTCCTCCGCAGCCACGACCTCGGGGTTGTCACGCGGCACGGCGGTCGAGATGACCACCTGGTCGACGCCCGCGACGACCGCCGGGTCGTGCCCGACGGTGACCTCGGCCCCCAGGACGCGCAGCTCCTCCAGCACGCGCCCGTCGCGCAGGTCGCTGCCGCTCACCGTGTGGCCGCGCTGGACCAGCAGGCGGGCCACGCCGGCCATGCCGACGCCCCCGATGCCGACCAGGTGCACCCGGTCGGGGACGGGCTGGGCGGGGCGTGTGTCGATCGGTGCGTTCACGTCGTGACCCCTCGGGGTGTGCCCGACAGCTCGTCCAGGAGCAGCCGCGCCACGTTGTCGGCGGCGTCGGGTCGCCCGAAGGCACGCGCCGCGGCGGCCGTGCGTGCGCCTGCCTCCGGATCGACGAGCCACGGCTCGATGACCTCGGCGATCCGCTTCCCGGTCAGGTCCTTGTCCTCGACGACCCGACCGCCACCCACCGCCTCCAGCGCGCGGGCGTTGTGCAGCTGGTGGTCCGCGGTGGCGTGGGGGTAGGGCACCAGCAGCGCCGGGAGGCCCAGCACGGTGAGCTCCGCGATCGACGTGGCGCCCGCGCGTGACACCACGGCATCGGCGGCCGCGAACGCCAGCTCCATCTCGTCGATGAAGTCCACCAGGCGGAGCTTCGGCACCTCGCGGGCGTTGCGTCGCGCCCGTTCGAGCAGCTGCGCGGTCTCGTCGTACAGGGCCCGGCCCGAGGAGTGCAGGATCTGGATCTCCTGCGGGCGGCGCCAGTGCTCCAGCGACCCGGCGACGGCGCGGTTGATCGTGCGCGACCCCTGCGACCCGCCGAACGCGAGCAGCGTCGGCAGGTCGGGGTTCAACCGGAAGTGCTCGCGGGCCTCGGTGCGCATCGCTGCGAGGTCGAGGCCCAGCAGCCGCTGCCGGACCGGGTTGCCGGTGATGGCGACGCGCTCCTGCTGCCGGAAGCGGTGGATCGAGCCGGGGAAGCTGACGGCGATGCGGTCGGCCCAGCGTGCAGCGAGCTTGTTGGCCAGGCCGGGGATCGCGTTCTGCTCGTGGACGACCAGCGGGAGGTGCCGACGCGCCATGGCCCAGGCGACCGGCAGCGACACGTAGCCACCGAAGGTGATGGCGCCGACGACGTCGCGCTCGATGCTCAGCCGCTCGACGTCGCGGATCGCCCTGCGGAGCGCGCCCGGCACCTTCAGCAGCGCGGGCGTGGGCCGGCGCGGCAGGGGCAGCACGTCGATGTGGTGCAGCTCGTGGCCGGCGGCCGGGACGAGCCGCCCCTCGAGGCGGTCGCGGGTCCCGACGAACAGCGGGACGACGTCCGGTGCGAGCTCGGTGAGTCGTTCCGCGACCGCCAGGGCCGGGAAGACGTGGCCGGCGGTACCGCCGCCGGCGACGAGGACGGTGCGCTGGGTCACTCGGCTGCCTCCACACCGTTGGAGCGCGCGATGGAACAGAGGATGCCGAGCGCAACGAGCGTCGACACCAGGGACGAGCCGCCGACGCTGACCAGCGGCAACGTCACGCCGGTGATCGGCAGCAGGCCCGTCACCGTACCGATGTTGAGCAGCGCCGAGCCCACGACCCAGGCCGTGACCCCTGCGGCGACGATCCGTGCGTAGCGGGTCCGGGCGCGGGCGGCGATCCGCATCCCCACCACGAGCAGTGCCACGAAGAGGCCGAGCACGGCGAGCGCGCCCACGAGCCCGATCTCCTCGCCGATGATCGCGTAGATGAAGTCGGTCTCCGGGTTCGGGATGTACTTCCACTTCCCCCGGCTGGCCCCGAGCCCGGTGCCGAGCCAGCCCCCGTTGCCCAGGGCGTACTGCGACTGCAGCAGCTGCCAGCCGGCACCGAGCGGGTCGGCCTCGGGGTCGATCCAGCCGACGATCCGGCGCATGCGGTAGCCCTCGAACACGACCATCGGCACGACCGCGACGAGGCCTGCGGCCACGGCACCGAGGAACATCCGCAGGGGCAGACCCTCGAACCACAGCACCAGGAAGACCACGAGCGCCGTCAGCAGCGTGGTGCCGAGGTCCGGCTGGAGCATGAGCAGCAGCGTGAGCAGCCCCAGCAGCGGCAGCGCCGGCACCAGCAGGTGCTGGGTCGACAGCTCCACGTCCTCGGGACGGCCCCCCACCCGCGCAGCCCGCGCCTCGCGCTTGCGGGTGGTCACCTCGACCAGCCACAGGAGCGTCGCGAGCTTGGCGAACTCCGACGGCTGCAGGCTCACCGGCCCGATCGCCAGCCAGCTGGTCGAACCGTTGCGGGTCAGGCCGACGCCCGGCACGAGCACGAGCACGAGCAGGAACAGGCACGCCGCCAGCAGCCACCAGGAGAAGGGTCGCCAGACGCGGTGGTCCACGCGGGCCGCGGCCAGGAACAGCACACTGCCGAGGAGGGCGAACTGGAGCTGCGCGACGAAGGTCGCGAACGCGTCCCCCGTCTCGGCGTCAGCCACGAACGACGCCGAGAGCGTCATGACCAGACCGGTCAGCAGCAGCAGGCCGGTGACGACCACCAGGAGGATCGCGTCGCGCGACCACGGCCCCGAGGGCCGCGCCAGGGCCCGCAGGCGCTCCAGCGGGGCGACGTCGGCCGGGGTGGTGACCGTCATGCGCCGCCCCCGAGCTCGCGCACGGCCGCCGCGAAGCGGGCGCCACGGTCGGCGTAGCCGTCGAAGAGGTCGAAGGAGGCACACGCCGGGCTCAGCAGCACACGGTCGCCGGGCTCGGCGACGGCCGCCGCCGCGAGGACCGCGGCAGCCATCGGGTCGTCGACCGCAGCCGGGACACGGGTCACTGGCACGTCGGCAGCGGCGGCCACCTCGGCCAGCAGGTCCGTCGCCTCACCGAGCAGGACCGCGTGACGCACCCCGTCGAGTGCCGCACCGAGCTCCTCGAACGTGGCGCCCTTGGCCTGCCCCCCGGCGATCCACACGGTGCGGCCGCCGCCGGGCACGGGCGCGGCGAGGGCCGCCGCGGCCGCTGCGCCGTTGGTGGCCTTGGAGTCGTCCACCCACGTCACGCCACCGAGCTCGGCCACGACCTCGCCACGGTGTGCGCCGGCACGGAACGCGGCGGCCGCGGCACCGACGCCGGTGGGGTCGGCACCGGCCAGGAGCGCGACGCTCGCCGCCGCGGCCACGTTCGCGCGGTGGTGCGGTGCCGGGGAGGTGAGGTCGTCGAGCGCCACGAGCGGTCCGTCGAGGCCGGGCAGCTCGACGTGCAGCCGACCGTCGCGGACGCCGACACCGACGGTCACCGGTGCGTCGCCGGAGAACCGGGCGACCCGGCCCGGCACCGCCGTCACCAGCGGCTCGATCGTCGCGTCCAGCTGCGGCACCACCGCCCAGTCGTCGTCGTGCTGCCCCGCCCACAGACGGGCCTTGGCGGCACGGTACGGCTCGAAGCCCCCGTGCCAGTCGAGGTGGTCCGGTGTGACGTTGAGCAGCACTCCCACCTCACAGCGCAGCTCGTGGCAGTACCGCAGCTGGAACGAGGACAGCTCGACGACGAGGACCTCGTCGCCGGTCGCCGCCGTCGTGACCAGCGGCGTCCCGATGTTCCCGCAGGGCGTGGCCGGGACCCCGCCGGCGACGAGCATCTCGGCCACGAGCTCGGTGACGCTGGTCTTGCCGTTGGTGCCCGTCACGCCGAGGTAGCGCCGCGTCGGGTGGAGGCGACCGGCCAGCTCGGGCTCGGACCAGACCGGCAGCCCGGCACCGGTCGCGGCCTGCAGCAGCGGCGAGGTCTCGGGCACGCCCGGGGACGGGACGACGAGGTCGACACGGTCCAGGAGCGGCCGAGGGTCGTCGGTGACGACGACCTCGACACGACCCTCGAGGTCGCCGAGCGTCGGCGCGCTCCGGTCGGTGACGGTCACGACCGCCCCCGCCCCGAGCAACGCATCGGCGGCTGCGCGACCGGTGACCCCGGTGCCGACGACGAGCGCCCGTCCCAGCTGCATCAGGCGCTCCCGGTGACGATCACGTCGATGACGCGCGGCAGCGACTCGCCGTAGAACAACCCCAGCCCGCAGGCGATCCCGATCCCGGCCGCGATCCAGAAGCGGACGATGATCGTGGTCTCCTGCCAGCCCAGCAGCTCGAAGTGGTGGTGCAGCGGGGTCATCCGGAACAGCCGGCGGGGGGCCTCGCGACGGCCCGCGGCCACGCCGCGCTTGGTGGCCTTGAACACGGCCACCTGCAGCATCACCGACACGGTCTCCGCCACGAACAGCGCGCCCACGAGCACGAGGAGCAGCTGCGTGCCGGTGGCCGTCGCGACCGCCGCGAGCACACCACCGATCGCCAGCGAGCCGGTGTCGCCCATGAAGATCCTCGCCGGCGGTGCGTTGTGCCAGAGGAACCCGGCGCACGCCCCCATCACGGCGCTGCACAGCGTCGCGATGTCGAGCGGGTCGAGGTCCGTCGGCAGACCGAACGCCGCCGGGTTGCGGTACTGCCAGAACGCCACGAGCGTGTACGCACCGAACACGAGCGCCCCCGTGCCCGCCGCGAGGCCGTCGAGGCCGTCGGTCAGGTTCACGGCGTTGGAGGTGCCGGACAGCAGCAGGAACATCCACAGCACGAAGACGGCCACGGGCAGCCCGATGCTCCACTCCCCCGTCAGCGTGATCTCCTGCGGGACGCCGGCGTACCGCGGTCCGAGCGTCGCCACGACGAGCGCGATCAGGCCCTGCCCGACGAACTTCGTCGTCGCCGAGATGCCGCCGCTGTGGCGCTCCCGGAGCTTGACGAGGTCGTCCAGGAAGCCGAGCGCCGCCATGGCCACGAAGACCCCCGCGACCAGCAGACCGATCGGCGTGAGCTCGTGGCTCGGCAGGCCGTGCGCCGCCGCCCAGCCCAGCACCGCGGCCAGCACGATCGCCGCGCCCCCCATCGTCGGGGTGCCCGCCTTGGAGTGGTGCTCCTCGGGCCCCTCCTCGCGGATCGGCTGGCCGAGGCCGCGCTGGCGGAAGAACCGGATGACGAGCGGCGTGCCGAGGAGCGACAGCAGCAGTGCCACCGCCCCGCTGGTGAGGATCGCGATCACTGGTCGTCCTCCGTCCGCTCGAGCAGTCCCTCGGCGACGGCCTCGAGCCCGGCCGACCTGCTGGCCTTCACGAGCACGACGTCGCGGGCGGAGAGCAGGTCCTGCAGCGCGGCGACGGCGGCAGCGGCGTCGGCGACCTCCAGGACCTCGGCACCGCCGGCGCGGGCGGCGTCGGCCAGGGGCCCGGTCCCGCCGACGGCGACGACCACGTCGGCCGCACCGGCGGCTGCCGTCCCGACCTCGGCGTGGCCCTCCGCCTCGGTGCCACCGAGCTCGGCCATGAAGCCGAGCACGGCCACGGCGCGACCGTCCTCCCGCCGCAGGTCGGCGAGCAGGCGCAGCGCTGCGAGCGCGGAGGTCGGGTTGCTGTTGTAGGCGTCGTTGCACACGAGCAGGCCGTCGGCCCGCTCGTGCAGCTCGGCCCGCCAGCGCGAGACGGTGGCCTCGGCCAGCCCGGCGAGCATCGTGGGCAGCGGGACCCCGAGGGCGCCGCCCGCGGTGACCGCCGCGAGGGCGTTGTCGAGGTTGTGCCGCCCCGGGACCGGGAGTGCGAGCTCACCACTGCCCCACGGCGTGCGGACGGTCGCCCGGCAGCGGCCGAACGTGTCCACGACGACGTCCTCGGCGACCACGTCGGCGTCGGCCCCGTAGCCGAGCACGCTCGCGACGGTCCGTTCACGCATGGCCCAGACGCGGTGGTCGGCCGCGTTGAGCACCGCGGTGCCCTCGCTGGTCAGCGCCTCGACGAGCTCACCCTTGGCACGGGCGACGCCGTCGAGGTCGCCGAACATCTCCAGGTGCGCACCGCCGACGGCGGTCACGATCGAGACGTCGGGACGCACCACCGGCGTCAGCGACGCGATGTGCCCGATCCCCCGCGCACCGATCTCGACGACCAGCGCACGGGTGTCGGCCCCCGTGGCGAGCAGCGTGAGTGGGACGCCGAGCTCGTTGTTGTACGAGCCGGTGGCCGCGACGGTCGGCCGGTCCGCCCCGATCGCGGCACGGCACAGGTCCTTGGTGGTCGTCTTGCCGACCGAGCCGGTGATGGCGACGACGTCCGGGTCGACGCGGTCGCGGACCTCGCGGCCGAGTGCGGCGACGGCGTCCCAGGTGCTGGGCACGACCACGCCCGACGCGCCCGCCAGGGCCTCCTCGCGCTCGACCAGCGCACCGACCGCGCCCGCGGCCACGGCGGCGCCGACGAACCGGTGCCCGTCGTCGTGCTCGCCGTCGAGCGCGACGAACAGCGCGCCGTCCTCGTCGAGCCGACGCGAGTCGGTGGCGACAGCGCGCACGCGCACGGTCCCGTCGCCCACGACGACGCCGTCGCAGGCAACCGCGACCTCGGCCAGGGTGAGCTCGATCATCGTGCCTCCTCCGCGAGCAGGGAACCCGCCACGACGCGGTCGTCGAACGGCACGACGCGGTCAGCGAGCACCTGCCCGGTCTCGTGGCCCTTGCCCGCGACGAGCACGACGTCGTCCGGACCGGCCCACCGCAGTGCCGTGGCGATCGCCTCGCGGCGGTCGAGCTCGGTGACGACCTCGGCGGGCGCCCCGTCCGCGACGGCGGCCCGTGCACCCGCGGCGACGGCCTCGAGGATCGCCGCCGGGTCCTCGCTGCGCGGGTTGTCGCTGGTCAGCACCGCGAGGTCGGCCGCGGCAGCCGCGGCCCCCATCGGACCGCGCTTGGAGGTGTCCCGGTCACCGCCCGCGCCGACGACGACCGCGAGTCGGCCGGCGGCCGGCAGCAGCTGGCGCAGCCCCGCCACGACGGTGGCGATGGCGTCCGGCGTGTGGGCGTAGTCGACGAGCACGGTCGGCGCCCCGGCCGGCCCCTCGACGCGGTCCAGCCGTCCGGGCACGCCGTCGCAGGCCGCGATCCCGGCGGCCGCGGCGTCGACGGGGACGCCCGCCGCCTCCGCAAGCAGGAGCGCCAGCGCCGCGTTGGCGAGGTTGTGATGGCCCAGCAAGCGGGTCCGGACGTCGACCACGCGGCCGTCGGGGCCGTGCAGCACGCCGCGCCCGCCGTCGAGGTCGAGCTCGACGTCGGTGAGGCGGTGGTCGGCCGCGTTGCCGTGGGTCGACAGCGTCGTGACGGGGATCGCCGCCTCGGCAGCGACCGTCCGACCGGCCTCGTCGTCGACGACCACGACGCCACGTCCCGCGAGGCCGCCCGCGAAGAGCCGCTGCTTGGCCGCGAGGTACGACGCACGGTCACCGTGGAAGTCGAGGTGGTCGTCGCCGAGCATGGTGAAGCCCGCGACCTTGATCCGGGTCCCGTCGATGCGATGCAGCGCGAGGCCGTGCGACGACACCTCGAGCGCAGCGACGTCGACCCCGCGGTCGACGAACCGGCGCAGCAGTCGCTGCAGGTCGGTGGCCTCGGGGGTGGTCCGCTCGTTGGGCACCGGCGACCCGTGCACCCTGGCACCCGTCGTCCCCACGACGCCGGTGCCGAGTCCCGCCGCGGCGGCCGCCGCCTCCACCAGCGCGACGGTCGTGGTCTTGCCGTTGGTGCCGGTCACGCCGACGACGGCGAGCCGGCTCGACGGTCGCCCCTGCACGAGGTCGGCCACGGGGCCGAGCGCCTGCCGTGTCGAGGGCACGCGGACCTGGGGCACCGGGAGGTCGAGGTCGCGCTCGACCAGCAGGGCGGTCGCCCCGCGCTCCACGGCGGCGGCGGCGTGGTCGTGCCCGTCCGTGCGCTCGCCGGGCAGCGCACAGAACAGCGCCCCGGGGCCCGCGACACGGCTGTCGTGGACCGCGTCGGAGACGACGGTCGCGGGGTCGGCGGACGGTCCCACGAGCGCGCCGTCCGGCACGGCCCGCACGATGGCGGACAGCGTGGTCGGCACGGGCGTCCTCGGCAGCTCGGCGGCAGCGGAGGCTAGCGCCGGACCGTGTCGCGGCCGTGCAGCCAGCGTCACTCCAGGGCGTCCTGCACCGGACCGACAGCGGCCGCGGCGGCGGCCTCGGCAGCTGCCCGCTCGGCACGACGGCGTGCGATCTCGGCGTCGCGCAGCGCCGTCTCCAGCGACGGCCCGGCCAGTGCGGACTCGACGTGCTGGCGGCGGAGGGCCTCCTCCATGACCTGCGAGAACACCGGCGCGGCGACGAGACCGCCGTAGATCGGCGTCGGCTCGTCGACCATCACGGCGACGACCAGCTCGGGGTCGTCCGCCGGGGCCATCCCGACGAACGATGCGATGTAGGTGCCGGCGTAGCCGCGCCCGTCCGTGCGCGGCTTGCGCGCCGTCCCGGTCTTGCCGGCGACCGCGTGGCCAGTCACGGCGGCACGGGCACCGGTGCCGTGGTCGCCGTCGACGACGGCGGTGAGCATGGCGCGGACCTGCTGGGCGGTCTCGGCACTGATCACACGGTGCCCGGACGACTCGGCGACGGGCTGGAGCACACCGTCGGGGCCGACGGTCCCCCGGACGAGGTGCGGGCGGACCGCGACACCGTCGTTGGCGATCGTCGCGTAGGCGTTGGCCGCCTGGACCAGCGTGACGGAGACGCCCTGGCCGATCGCCACGGTGGGCAGCGACGTGCCCCACCACTCCTCGACGGGGCGGACCTGGCCGCGTGCCTCGCCCGGGAAGCCGAGCTCGGTCGGGCGGCCGTAGCCGAAGCGGGCGAGCCAGTCGGCGAGGCGCTCGTCACCCAGCTCCTGGGCGACCATGATCGTGCCGACGTTGCTCGAACGCTCGATCACCTCGGCGAAGGTCCACTCCTCGGTGGGGTGCTCGTGCGCGTCGGTGAAGACCTTGCTGCCCACCGCCAGCGAGTCGGCCACCTCGAGGACGGTGTCGGGGGCGACCACGCCCTCCTCGATCGCCGCAGCCGCGGTGATGGCCTTCTGGACCGAGCCGGGCTCGAAGTTGTCGGTCACCGCACGGTTGCGGAGCAGGTCCTCCTCGAGCGCGGCCCGGTCGTTGAGGTCCACGGTCGGTGCCGACGCCATGGCCAGCACCTCGCCGGTGCCGACCTCGAGCACGACGATCGAGGCGCCGACGGCGCCGGTCGCCTCCACCGTCTCCTGCGCGACGCGCTCGGCGGTGTACTGCAGCTGGCGGTCGAGGGTCAGCACGACGTCGATGCCGGGCACCGGCGGCTGCACCTCGCGGGTGCCGCTGGGGATCACGGCACCGTCACGCGAGCGCTCGAAGGCCTGCCAGCCGGGCTGGCCGACCAGCTGGGCGTCGTGCCACAGCTCCATGCCCCCGAGGCCGACACCGTCGATGTCGGTGGTCCCGAGGATCTGTGCCGCGAGCGACCCACCGGGGTAGGTCCTGCGCGGCTCGGGCGTGGTGCCGACACCGGCCAGGTCACCGGCCGCGACGAGCGCGGCCACGCGGTCGGCGACGCCGACGTCCAGCTGGCGCGCGAGCCACACGAAGTCGCCCGGGCCGGTGAGCCGTTCGCGGAGCGTCTCCGGCGGCACACCGAGCAGCGTCGTCAGCACGCGGACGGCCTCGTCGACGTCCTGGGCCGGCGCGGTCACCGTGCCGTCCTCGGCCGTCGTGCTGCGGAACGCCGACGGGTTCGCCCACACGGAGGTCGCCGCCACGGACGCGGCGAGCACCTCGCCGGAACGGTCGTACAACCGACCGCGCTGGGCCGGCAGGGTCTGGAACTCGTCGCGCTGGTCGGCACCGATCAGCGCGAGGTGCTCACCGCGCAGGACCTGGATGCTGACGAGCTTGCCGACCGTGCCCGCGAGCACGACCGCGAGGACCAGGAACAGGCCGAGGACGCGACGCTCGAACTGGCCGTGCGGCAGCAGCCGTGCGCGACGGAGCCGGGGCCGAGCAGTGGCGGCGAGGTCCTCGCGCAGTCTCCCGGACGTCATCGCGGCTCCCTCATCCGTCGGCGAGCAGTGGCTTGAGGCGGTCGGTGCGCTCGCCCGGTGCGGGCTCGACGTCCGCGGCGCCGTCGGCGGGCAGCAGGCGCCGGACGTGGAGCTGCCGCGGGTGGTCGACACGGACCAGGCCGAGCTCCTCCGCGGCCGCGGCGATCCGGGCCGGCGACTCCAGCGCCGCGACCTCGGCGAGCAGCTGGCTGTACTCGGCCTCGGCGGCGCGCAGCCGCTGGTCGAGCTGGCGGGCGTGCACCGCCTCGTCGGCGGCGAGGGCGTTGAAGGTCACGGCCATGAAGACCGCGACGCCGAGGAGCAGCAGCGACGTGACGGTGAGCGCGAGCGGGTGGCGCGCCGGCGGCGGCACGACCACCAGGCGCGGCGCGGCGGCGACGGCGCGACGTGGCGACGTGGCCACGCGACGCAGGACCCGTCGGGGCAGCTGGAGGGCACTCATGCGTCGCTCCGGACGGGCGCGTGGGTGCGGCGGGCGGCGCGGAGGCGCACGGCCGAGGCACGGGGGTTCTTCGCGATCTCCTCGTCCGACGCGCGTTCCGGGCGCCGGACGAGGAGATCGACGAGGGGGACGCGGCCACAGGCGCACACCGGAAGGTCCGGCGGGCAGATGCACCCGTTCGCCGCGTCGGTGAAGGCCCGCTTGACGAGGCGGTCCTCCAGGCTGTGGTAGGACAGGACGACGATGACGCCGTCCGGTCCCAGTCGGTCGATGGCGGTCGGCAGCGCACGCTCGAGTGCCTCGAGCTCGCCGTTGACCTCGATGCGCAGCGCCTGGAACGTCCGCGTGGCCGGGTGGCCACCGGTCCGGCGCGTCGCCGCGGGGATCGCGTCCCGCACGATCCCGGCGAGCTCGGTGGTGCTGCGGATGGGACGGGCGGCGACGACGGCGCGTGCGATGCGACCGGCGAAGCGCTCCTCGCCGAGGACCCGCAGGACGCGGGCGAGCTCGGCCTCGTCGTAGCCGTTGACGACGTCGGCGGCGGTCCGCGGCGCGTCCGGCCCCATGCGCATGTCGAGGGGGCCCTCCTGGCGGTAGGAGAAGCCCCGGTCGGCCTCGTCGACGTGCATCGAGGAGATGCCGAGGTCGAGCAGGATCGCGGCGACGGTGTCGACGCCAGCACTGTCGAGGACCTCGTCGAGGGCGTCGAAGCGGGCTTCGTACAGCTCGTAGGTGACGTTGTCGCCCAGCGCGTCGAGGACCGGTGCCGCGAGGCGGTGGGCACTGGGGTCGCGGTCGATGCCGACGAGGTGGGCGCTGCCGTGCCGCTCGGCGCGGGCCGTCAGCACCGCGGCGGCGTGCCCGCCGGCACCGAGGGTCGCGTCGAGGTAGACGCCCTGCGGCGCGCTCGCGAGCAGCTCGACGCAGCGGTCCCGCAGCACGGGGACGTGGGGCGGCGTGGTCATGCGCCACCCCCGTCGGCGAAGCGGTCGGCCGCACCCTCCTGGTAGGCCTCCCAGGCGTCGCGGTCCCAGATCTGGATGCTGCGCACCGCGCCGTTCACGGTGAGGTCGCGGTCGAGGCGCGCGTAGTCGCGCAGCGCCTGCGGGATCGTCACACGCCCCTGGCCGTCGGGCACCTGCTCGAAGGCCTTCGCCGAGAACATGCGCAGGTCGGAGAGCGGGACGTCGCCGGCCTCGACCTTGTCCTGCAGCGCCAGCACCTGCCGCTCGAACTCGGCGATCGGGAAGACGTCGATGCAGCGGTCCTTGGCGACGGTCAGCACCACGCCCCCGCTGAGCTTGTCGCGGAAGCGAGCAGGGAGGATGACCCTCCCCTTGTCGTCCAGCGTGTGCTGGTGCTCGCCCAGGAACACGTGCCCGTTGCCCTTCGTCGTCCGACGCCACGTGTCGCCACGTAGCCCCACTGTCCTCCACTTCGCCCCACAGTACGGCAACGACCCTCCACGGACAAGCGATTCGTGCAGATTCGCTCGACTTCCTCGATCGCTTCGAGCCGCCTGGCGCCGGGATGCCGGCGCGGTCGGGGATCGAGATGCAACGAGAACGCACGACCACCTCCCTGGCGATCGTCGCAGTGGGGCGATGTGGTGGACCGCGGTGGAGCGGGGTGGGGCGCCGCGTCCTAGGGTCGGGCGCAGAGGGAGGAGGCGACCGATGTCGACCTACACCTGCGACGGCTGCGGGACGGAGGCCAGGGGCGAACGCGTCGTGTTCACCACCGAGGCGACCGACGAGACCGGCCTCGACGTGACCGTGACCAAGCGGTGGACGACGTGCCCCACGTGTGCCGACGAGCTGTTCGCCACGATCGGTCGCAAGGCGCCCTGGGACGACGGTGACGCAACGGTCATGACGCTGCCGGACGACGACCACGTCGGCGCGCCGCTGGGTGGTGTCAGCGGGCCCATCGCCTGACCGATCGCCGACGGCGACCCCCGTCGTCGACGGTTAGTCTCCACGCGCACCAGCAGGGAGCGCACCCACCGTGTCGACCACCGCCCAGCCGACGATGGGCCTGACCGAGGTCGGTCGTCTCGCGACGTCCGTCGAGACCAACGTCCTGGAGGTGGTCGAGGGCAAGGCCGACGTGGTCCGGCTGACGCTGGTCGCGCTGCTCGCCGAGGGACACCTGCTGATCGAGGACGTGCCGGGCGTGGGGAAGACGCTGCTCGCCAAGGCGCTGGCCCGCTCGATCGACTGCACGGTGTCGCGCATCCAGTTCACCCCGGACCTGCTGCCGTCCGACGTCACCGGTGTGACCGTCTACTCCCCCGACTCCGGGCAGTTCCGGTTCAAGCCGGGACCGGTCTTCAGCAACATCGTCCTCGGGGACGAGATCAACCGAGCCGGGCCGAAGACCCAGTCCGCGCTGCTGGAGGCCATGGAGGAGCGGACCGTCACCATCGACGGCCAGACCCACGTGCTGTCGGCGCCCTTCCTCGTGGTCGCGACCCAGAACCCCATCGAGCTCGAGGGCACCTACCCGCTGCCGGAGGCCCAGCGCGACCGCTTCATGATGCGCCTGTCGATCGGCTACCCCGACGTCGAGGCCGAGCTGGACGTGCTGCGCACGCACGGCAAGGGCGACCCGCTGAGCTCGTTGACGCCGGTGACCGACGCCGAGCACATCGCCCAGGCCGCCGTCGCCGTCCGCTCCGTCCACGTCGCCCCGTCGGTCGAGCGCTACATCGTCGCGGTGTGCCGAGCGACACGCTCGCACCCGGAGGTGGAGCTCGGCGCCTCCCCGCGTGCGTCGCTCGCCCTGCTCCGCGCCTGCCGGGCGTGGGCCGCGCTGGAGCGCCGCGACTACGTGGTCCCCGACGACATCAAGGTCCTCGGGCGACACGTCCTGCCGCACCGGCTGATCCTGCGTCCCGACGCCCAGCTCGCCGACCGCGATCCGCTGAACGTCGTCGAGGAGGTCCTCGACGGCGTCCCGGCGCCGACGGAGTGACCCTGCTCGAGCGTCTGCCACCAGCCCTGCGGGTGCTGACGCCCCGCGGGGTCGGCCTCCTCGTGACCGCGGCCGTCTGCTGGGGCGGCGGTCGCCTGCTCGGCGTCACGCCGCTCTGGGTCGCGGCCGTCACCGCGCTCGCGATCGTGCTGTTCGGCTGGTGCTGGGTCCTGCTGTCCTCGGCGACGCTGCAGACGTCCCGCCGCATCGCTCCCGGCCGACTGTTCCACGAGGCCCGCGCGGGCGTGGAGCTGACGATCCGCAACTCGGGTCGGCTCTCGACGACACTGCTGGGCGTGCGCGACGTCGTGCCGGAGGTCCTGCCCGCCTCCCCCGGCTTCGTGCTGGCACCGCTGCGTCCCGGCGGCGCGGCACGGCTGCGCTACGAGGTCGTCGGGGCCCAGCGCGGCGTCCACGAGCTCGGCCCCGTCGAGGTGGCGCTGCGCGACCCGTTCGGCGTCGCGCGGCGCCGCCAGCTGCTCGGCGGCACCGACCGGCTGGTCGTCTACCCGCCGGTCCACCGGCTCGCGGTCGGCCTGCCGCTCCGGGGCCTGACGGGCACCGGCGGGGCGTCGCGGCCGCGGCCCGGCGCGACCGGCGACGAGCTGGCGACCGTGCGCGAGTACGTCCAGGGCGACGACCTGCGCAAGGTGCACTGGGGCACGACCGCGCACCGCGGGCAGCTGATGGTGCGCCAGGACGAGTCCCCGCAGCGTCCCGACGCCACGCTCGTGCTCGACACCCGCGCCGGTGCACACCGTGGCACCGGGCCGGGCCACTCGCTGGAGACCGCCGCGTCCGCTGCGGCGTCCGTCTGCTACCACGTCGCCGAGCGTGGTTTCGACGCCGCGCTGGTGACCGGGTCGCTCCGTGCACGACCACGACCGCTGCCGTGGGAGCAGACCCTCGAGCAGATCGCCCGCGTGGTGCCGAGCGAGGACACCGACCTCGCGACCGTCTGGCAGCAGCTGGCCACGACGACCGGCGGTGCTGGCCTGCTCGTGGCCGTCGTGTGCGTGCCCGACCCGGCGCTCCTGCGGGCGATGGTCCGCGCCGGTCGCGCCGCGTCGGTGCGGGTCGCCCTGCTCGTCGACGCCGAGGCCCACGGCCGCGGTCGCCGCGAGGGACCGGAACCCGGGCCCACCGCCCGTGCGTTGCAGTCGGCGGGGTGGCGTGTGACGGTGCTGGGTCCGGGGGCCGACATCGGCGCTCGGTGGCGGGAGCTCCTGGCCGGCGGCCGCCCGACGGTGGGGGCAGCGCGATGACGAGCACGGCACGGCGCGAACTGGCGGTCGCCGTCCTGGTGCTGCTCGCGGTCCTGGGTGCCAGCTACGCACTGACCCGGGTCTTCCTCGAGCCGACGTGGGTGCGACCGACGGTCGCCGCGGCGACGCTGGCCGTGGTGACCGCCGCGGGTGCCCGCCGGGCGGGCCTGCCCGCGCTGGGCTCGCTGCTGCTGTCCGGCGTCGGCCTCGTCGTCTTCGTCTACGTCGTGCACCTCCCGGCAGGGCCGTTGATCCCGGGCCGGGCCGAGTTCACGGCCGGACGACAGCTGTTCGACGACGCGCTCGTCGCGCTGCGTGACCAGCCCGCGCCGACCGACCCGCTCCCAGAGCTCGTGTTCCTGGTCACGCTCGCCACCTGGGTCGTGGCGTTCACGACGCACGAGCTGACCGTGCGGCTGCGTCGCCCCGGGATCGCCCTGATCGCCGCCGCGGCCCTGTGGGTCGTCCCCCTCGCCATGCCGCAGCCGACGCAGCCCGGCGCGCTCGTGGCCGTCCCGTTCCTGCTCGGTGCCGCGCTGCTCCTGCTGCTCGAGTCCGACGCCGACCTGGCCGGGTGGGCGCGGGAGCGCATCGCGCCCCGCATCACCGCGGCCGGCACGTCGATGGCGGTCCTCGCTGTGGCCCTCGGGGCCTTCGCCCCGTGGCTGCTGCCCGGCTACGGCCAGCCGGCCGTCCTCGACCTCGGCGGTGCCGGCGACCCGCGCGGCTACCAGCCGATCGTCGACATCGGCGACCGGCTGACCCTGCCCGTCGACCGCACCGTGCTGCGGGTCGCGGCGGACCGCCGCGTCTACCTGCGCCTCGCGGCGCTCGACACGTTCGACGCCAACACCTGGCGGCTCGGGCCGCCGGGGAGCAGCTCCTTCGTCCCCGACCAGTCCGAGCTGTACGCCGGGGACCGCGAGCTGCCGTTCGAGACCGCGATCGCCACGGCCGACACCACCGTCGTGGACGTCGAGGTCGTGGACCTCGAGAACATCTACGTGCCGGTCCCCTACCAGCCGGTGCAGGTCACCGGCGACGCCGCCGACGACATGGTCTGGTCACGCATCGGCGGCTTCCTCGCGACGGGGCAGCTGAGCGAGAACGAGCTCGGCGGCACCCTGCGCACCGGGGTCGTCCCGGGGCTGCGCTACCAGGTCGTGTCGGCGATCCCGGACCCGACGATCGCCGAGCTGCGGGCCGCCGAGCCCGACCCGGCCGAGGTCGCACCGTGGCTGGAGCTGCCCGGCGGTCCGGACCGCTGGGCCCGGTACGCCGACCAGGCCCAGGAGGTCTTCGACGCGACCGGTGCCCAGTCGACCGTCGACCGCGCCCTGGCGCTGCAGTACTGGTTCACGACGTCGGGCGGCTTCGAGTACGCCCTCGACGGCATCGACCCGCTCCGCGGCCCCAACCCGCTGGAGGCGTTCGTCTTCGACACCCGTCGCGGCTACTGCGAGTACTTCTCCACGGCGATGGCCGTCATGCTGCGTGCGTCCGGCATACCGGCCCGCGTCGCAGTCGGCTTCCTCCCCGGTGACCTCGTGGTCCCGCCGGACCCCGAGGGCGGCGAGGACCGCGGGGTGTACGAGGTGTCGACCAGCGACGCGCACGCATGGGTCGAGGTGCTGTTCCCCGGACAGGGGTGGATCAAGTTCGACCCCACGCCCCGCACCGACGGCGCGACCCTCGCCCCGGACGAGGAGAACCTCGACCCCGAGCTGCTGCCGCAGGAGATCGAGGACCTGCTCGCCAACCCGCCGCCCGACTCGCAGCCGGTCCCCGACACACCGGACCTGCCCGACCCGACGCTGCCCGACCCCTCGACGACGGGCCCCGACGGTGCCGACGCCGGCGCCGGCTGGGTGCGGTGGGTCGCAGGTCTGCTCGCACTCGGGGCCGTCGGCGGGATCACGGCAGCGCTGCGCCGCCGCGAGCCACCCCAGCGGACGGGCCGAGCCGCGGCCCTCCACGCCCAGCGCCGCGTGCTGCGCGAGGCCGCCCGTCTCGGCGTCGGGCGTCGCGACAGCGAGACGACGACCGAGGTGCTCCACCGGCTCGCGACGGAGGACCGCTGCGACCCGACCGCGGCGGCCGCACTGGCGGCGCTCGGGCAGCAGGCAGCGTTCGCCCCGCTCGGCGCCACGGTCGACGGCCGCCGCGCCGAGCAGCTGGCGGACCAGCTCGTCGACCAGCTCGACGCATCCGCGGAGCGCGGTGCGCGGCTGCTGGCGCCCGTCCGCGTCCCGGCGGAGTTCCTCGCCGACCGCACACGTGCCGTCGTCGACCAGGTGCGCGAGCGCACCCGACCCTGACGAGCGACGTCAGGGGCTCGTCAGTCCTCGCCCTCGCCGCGGGCCAGGATCGAGCGCACGCGCTGCGACAGGTCCCCGTCGACGCCCTGCAGCTCGTTGGCACCGAGGACGACGCCCGCGAACATCAGGCCGAACCCGACGATGCCGAACCACTGGCTCACGACGAGCCCGAGGAGCAGCAGGAAGCCGAGTGCGAGCGCGGCGAACGCGATCCGCAGTCGTCGTCCCCGACGGCCCTCGACGGTGTTCCTGCGGGCCTTGGTGACGAACCGCGGATCCTCCTCGGTCAGGTGCTGCTCGATCTCGCTGAAGATCTTGCGCTCCTGCTCGGAGAGACCCATCGTCGCATCGCTCCCGGCACTCGGTGCTGGTGTCTTCCACCGCTGACGAGTATACGAAGGTGGTCGGTCCGCGCACCGGCGAAGGGGCATGGTCCGGACGGTGCGCTGCAGCCGCACGAGCCGGGCCCCTCGCCGCTCAAGTGCACGCGCTCCTGGCCGACGGGCGCGACATGGACAGGTCCCCTCCACCGCCCCAGGTCCTCCGCCGTCTCGCCGAGACGCTGTGGGAGGAGCGGCTCGTCGTGGAGCAGCTCCTCTATCGGCTCACGAGCTCTCGTCTGCTGCTCGAGCACGACGAGCACCGCTTCGTGACCCGCGCCATGGACGAGGTCCAGGTGGAGGTCGACCGGCTCCGTGAGATCGAGCTGCTGCGCAGCTGCACGGTGCAGGAGCTCGCCGGGTCCCTCGGCGTACCGGAGGACGAGCTGTCGCTCGACACCCTCGTGGCGAGCACCGACGGTCCGTGGCCGCGCGTCTTCGACAACCTCCGCAGCGCGTTCGCCGACCTCGCCGACGAGATCGACGCGGCGGTCAGCGCCAACCGGCAGCTCGCCAGCAAGGGCCTGCTGCGGGTGCGCGAGGAGATCACGACGATGGTCGGCGCCCGACCACCGCTACCGCTCGAGGCAGTCTGATGGCAGCCGCCCCTGACCGTGGCCCGACCACGACGCCGCCGGGCGACCCGCACGTGGACGGCACCGGCGAGATGCCGGCCGCGGTCGACCTCGACCGGCTCGAGACCATCCTCGAACGCCAGGTCGAGGAGGTCGCCTACGAGTCCACGTTGCGGACCACGACCGACGTGCTGCCCGGGACGCTGCGGAAGTTCCTCGCCTGACCCACGGCGGTGTCGCACCACGGCGCCATGGCCCGCGACCGGGACGACCGGCCACCGCCGTTCACGGAGTGCAAGCCTCGGATCACGATGCGTGCCGAGAATGGCTCGGTTCGTGCGCTGACAGCGCGTCACGCGGTGGTCGCCGACTCAGTGACCCAGACGTACTAGTCGCCTGTGAGGGTGACGGGGGGTGCCACATAGTCAGGCCTGACCAACCTGGGACCATTGTGCCGTCCATCACTGGTGCATCGGCGCGCGACCGGTAAAGGTGGCCGCCACCGCCAGCGGTCTGGACCCCCCGATGCATCCACCCAGCAGCAGCGACACGCACGTGTCGAGCGGCGAGGTCGACGCCCTCGTCGAGCAGCACCTCTACCTCGTGCAGCACCTGGTGCACCAGCTGGCCAGCCGCTACCCGCGCCACGTCGACCGCGGCGACCTCTGGTCCGCCGGTGCCGCCGGCCTGGTCGACGCCGCCAAGCGCTACGAGCCGGACACCGGCGTCCCCTTCGCCCGCTACGCGTCGATCCGCATCCGTGGCTCGATCATCGACTCCACCCGCTCCCGTGACTGGGCCACGCGGTCGCTGCGCCGCCGGGCCCGCGTCATCACCGCGGCCGAGGAGGCCTTCGAGCAGGAACACGGCCGCTCCCCCAGCCTCGAGGAGCTCACGTCCGCCACCGGGATGACGGTCGCCGAGATCGAGGAGTGCCGCCGCGACGTCGAGCGCTCCACGCTGCTTCAGCTCGACCAGCCGATCGCGACCGCCGACGGCGCGACGGAGACGCTCAAGTCCCTGCTCGCCGAGGAGGATCCGGCACAGCTGCCGCAGGACTCCGTGGAGCGGCGGGAGCTGCTCGGCAGTGTGCGCGTCGCGGTGCAGCGCCTCGACGAACCGCACCGTGAGGTCCTCGTGCGGCACTTCTTCGACGACGACCTCCTCCAGGACATCGCCACCGACCTCGGGGTGACCGAGGCGCGAGTGTCGCAGATCCGGTCCGAGGCCATCAACGCGATCCGTGCGTGGATGAGCAGCGAGTTCGAGGGCGTGCCGGAGGTGCCGGACTCCGCCCCGGGTCGACGTCGCCGCGCGTCCTACATCGCCGCGATGGAGGAACAGGTCACGTGGCGGGACCGCTTCGACGCACCCGCCCCGTCGCTCGTCGAGTCCGCCTGACCCGTCAGCGCCCGACCCGAGCCGCGGGCGCATCAGCGCCCGACGAAGTCCGGGTCGCGGCCCTCGAGGCCGGCCATGACGGCCTCGCGGAAGTCGGGACCAGCCATCGTGGCCATCTGCGTCGCACGTTCCGCAGCCAGGCCCGTCGTCCGGTCCCTGCCGAGGTTCTCACGCATGAGGCGCGGCACCCGACGGACCGCCCCCGGCCCCTGCGCGAGCGCCATCGCGTAGTCCCAGGCGGCCTGCTGCGGGTCCTCGTCGGGGAGCAGCACGTCGCACAGTCCCATCGTGACCGCGTCGGTCCCGCTCACGCGTCGTGCGGTGAGCGCGAGCTCCGTCGCCCGCCCGAGCCCGACCAGTCGCGGCAGGCGGTAGCAGCCGCCGAGGTCCGGCACGAGTCCCCAGCGCCGCTCCAGGACGGAGATCTGCGCATCCGGCGTCACGAGACGGACGTGGCACGCGGCCGCCAGCTGGATGCCGGCACCGAAGCAGTAGCCCTCGATCGCGGCGACCGACGGGACGTCGAGGTCCTCGAAGACGGTGAACGCCTGCTGGAGGTGCGAGATGAACGCGTCCATCTCGGCCTCGTCGCTGCCATCGCCGAGCTGGTTGCCGAACGTCGAGAGGTCGATGCCGGCACTGAACACGCCATCCGCGCCGCGCACCAGCACGGCACCGACACCACCTTCCTCGGTGGACTCGGCCGCGGCCCGCTCCCCTGCCTCGAGGAGGCCGTCGAACACGTCCATCGACATCGCGTTGCGCTTCTCGGGACGGTTGATCGTCACGACCGCCAGGCGGTCCGTGACCTCGTAGGTGACGGCGTCGGACACGGGCGCTCCAGGGTCGTTCGGTGCGCAGCAGCCTAACCGCGGTCGTGGCCCCCGCCGAGGTGCTGGCGGTCGTCCCCCGTGGGCGCTGCGTCGTCGTCGTGCCCGTCGTCGAGGAGCACGGCAGGCTGCAGGCGCAGGTCCGGGAAGCGCTCCGCCACCTCGTCGGCCGTGTGGTCCACCGCCTCCCAGCGGTCGTCGGCGTCGAGACTGAGCTGGCGCGCCGCCGTGCCCTCGACGAGGTTGCTCACCCCGACCCCGAGCAGCCGGACGCGGACGCGCTCCAGCTGGAGCGCGTCGAGGAGTGCACCGGCGAGGTCGCTGACGTCCCGCGTCCGGTCCGTCGGCTGCGGCACCGTCGTCGAGCGGGTGATCGTGTCGAAGTTCGCGAAGCGGACAGTGAGCGTCACGGTCCGGCCCGCCAGACCGTTCCGCCGCAGACGGCGGCCGACGCCCTCGCTCAGCCGCAGCAGACGACGCTCGAGCACGTCGGGGTCGTCGACGTCCTCCTCGAACGTCGCGCTGGCACTGATCGACTTGGCGCCCTCGTGCGGGGTCACGCTGCGGCCGTCCTGGCCGAGCGCGAGCCGCTGGAGGTGCCCGGCGAGTGCGTCGCCGATGATCCGCCCGAGCGTGCGCAGATCGGTGTCCGCGACGTGGGCGACGGTCGTGATCCCGTACTGCGCCAGTCGTTGCACGGTCTTGGGGCCGGCGCCGAACAGGTCCCCCACCGGCAGCGGCCGCAGGTAGTCGACGACCGCGTCGGCCGGCAGGTGGCGCAGTCCGTCCGGCTTGGCCTTCCCACTGAGCAGCTTCGCGACGCTCAGCGTCGGGCCGACGCCGACCGAGCAGGGCAGGCCGACCTCCTCGCGCACCTGCCGACGCAGCATGTGGCCGATCTCGACCGGCTGACCGAACAGGCGTGTCGCGCCCCCGACGTCGAGGAACGCCTCGTCGAGGCTGAGCGGCTGCACCAGCGGTGTCACGTCACGGAACAGGCCGAACACGGCGTCGGAGACGTCCCGGTAGACCTCGAAGCGCGGCGACACCACCGCGAGGTCCGGGCAGAGCCGCCGGGCCCGCACCATCGGCATCGCGCTGCGGACGCCGAACTCCCGGGCCTCGTAGCTGGCGGCAGCCACGACGGACCGGTCCCCCGTCCCGCCCACGGCCACCGGCCGCCCCCGCAGCGACGGGTCGTCCCGCTGCTCGACCGAGGCGTAGAACGCGTCCATGTCGACGTGGAGGATGGGCTCGGACGGCCGCTGCCCCATCGTTCCCACCTGCCCTCGTCTGCGTCCGCGAGCCTATCGAACAGGCGTTCGTCGGTGCCGCAGGCGCGGGAGCGCCGCTCGGTAGCGTGGCGCCCCCTCCCACCAAGGACCACCCCGTGCCGCTGACGACCCGCCCCGACCACGTCGCGATCGCCGTCCCCGACGTCGACGACGCACTGGCCCGCTGGCAGGACGTCCTCGGCGGTCGCGTGCAGTGGCGCTTCCACACCCCCACGGTCTTCCGGGGTGCGGCCGTGCAGTTCCGCAACGAGGCGTTCCTCGAGATCCTGATGCCGTCCGAGGCCGAGCAGCGCACCCGCGAGGCAGGCGGCCCCAGCGGCTTCGTCAACTCGTTCCTCGACCGGTTCGGCGCGAACGTCCACCACGTGACGCTGAAGGTCCCCGACTTCGACGAGGCGCTCGCGACGCTCACCGACGAGGGCTTCGACCTCGTCGACGTCAACGGTGACGACCCGCACTGGCAGGAGGTCTTCCTCCGCCCCTCGCAGGTCGGTGGCCTCGTCGTGCAGGTGGCCTGCACCGACCGGACGAACGAGGACTGGGCCCGCGCCAACGGCACCGAGGTCCCGGCAGCGCCCGGCGACGGCGCACGCCTCCACGGCCCGCAGCTCGTCCACGACGACCTCGACGAGGCCCGTCGGGTGTGGACGGCACTGGGCGGCACGGTGACCGATGCGGAGGACGGACTGCTGGTGTCGTGGGACGGCGAGCCGCTGACCGTCGCGATCCACCCCGGTGACGACCGCCGCGCCGTCGGCCTGCGCTTCACCGACACCGGCCCCCGCCCGGCCGACCCCACCCTCGGCCCACCGGTGCTCGCCCGGGCCTAGTCCAGCGTGCTCGTCTCGAGGACTTCGCTCGGCTCACCCGACGGGGATGCCACCGACCGCGAGGGCCTCGGCGAGGGTCTCGACCACCGGCGCGCCGGTGGCCTCGAGCTCGTCGCGCGGGTGACTGCCGGACGCGAGCAGCACCGGTCGGCAGCCGAGGTGCTGCGCCGCGAGCGCATCGTCGATCGCGTCACCGATCACCAGCACCGTCGACGGGTCGTCGCCGTGGCAGTGGACCATCTCGTCGAGGTGGCGCTCCAGGTGCGGCAGCTTGCGACCACCACCGGCACCGACCAGGCCGTGCACCACCTCGAAGTGCGGGTCGAGCCCGTGGTGGTCGACCAGCGGCAGCAGCAGGTGGTGCGGGTACATCGACAGCAGGCTCTGGCTCGCGTGTGAGGCGTCGACCGCGGTGAGGGCAGCGCGCGCTCCGTCCATCAGCTCGGCTCGCTCGGTGACCGCCGCGGCGTAGGTGTCGTGGAAGACCGTGTCGATGCGTTCCCACTCGGTGTCGCTGATCCCGCGGCCGAGGAGGTCCTCGTAGAAGCGGTGGACGGGACGGACGTAGTTGGCCGTGTAGTCCGCCTCGGTGATCGGCGCGAGCCCGTGCTCACCGAGCGCGGCGTTCACCGACGCGACGACCAGCGGGAGGTCGCGCAGCAGCGTCCCGTTCCAGTCCCAGACCACGTGCCTGATGTCGCCCATGCCACCTCCGACCACCGGAGGCTACGTGCTCGGCACAGAGCGTCGTCACCCGGGACAGCAGGACATCAAAGTGATATCATCGTGGTTTCATCCAGGCACCCACGGAGGTGGCGACATGGCGGACGTGACGGAGCGGACAGCGCGGTCGAGGAGCGGGATCGGGATGCTCCTGCTCGGGGTGTTCGGCCTGCCTGCGACGGCGCTCCTGCTGTTCATCGCGGCGGCGAACGCCACCGGTGGGACGGTCGGGCTGCTGATCGTGCTCGGGATCCTGGCGGTCCTCGCAGCGGTCGTCGTGCTGGTCGGGCTCTACACCCTGCAGCCGAACTACGCGGGCGTCCTGACGCTCTTCGGCGACTACCGCGGCACCGACCGCACCCCCGGGCTGCGCTGGGCGAACCCGCTCTACCTCACCCGCAAGGTCTCGCTGCGCGTGCGGAACTTCACGACCGAGACGTCCAAGGTCAACGACAGCAACGGCAACCCGATCCTGATCGCCTGCAACGTCGTGTGGAAGGTGACCGACTCGGCGCGTGCCGTGTTCGGCGTCGACGACTTCGAGCACTACGTCCGCATCCAGTCCGAGTCGGCGATCCGCCAGCTCGCCCGCAGCTACCCCTACGACTCGTTCGACGACGAGGCACACGTGACCACGCTCATCGGCGACACGGGCGAGGTGAACCAGGACCTGCTCCACGAGCTCCAGGAGCGTGCCGACGACGCAGGGGTGGAGGTGCTCGAGGCACGCATCACCGACCTGTCGTACGCACCGGAGATCGCCGAGGCGATGCTCCGACGCCAGCAGGCGTCGGCGATCGTCGCCGCCCGCACCAAGATCGTCGAGGGCGCCGTGCTGATGGTCCGCGACGCGATCGCCCAGCTCGAGGAGGGGTCGGAGCACGGCGATGCGATCCCGCTCGACAGCGACCGCAAGGCGACGTTCGCGTCCAACCTCATGACCGTCATCGCCAGCGACGCCCCCACGAACCCCGTGGTCAACGTCGGCACGCTCAACCGCTGATGCCGTCGTCGCGCAAGCAGTTCCCCCTGCGCATCCCGCACGAGCTCTACGACGTGCTGGAACGCTGGGCCGCGGACGAGCTGCGCAGCGTCAACGCCCAGATCGAGGCGATCCTCACCGACGCCGCCCGGAAGGCCGGCCGCCCCCCGAAGGCTCGGAAGGCCCGCGGCAAGGACGCCGACGACACCTGATCGCTGTGTCGCCAGGGGCGCCC
>JBFKQZ010000003.1:0-38194 GCA_041627475.1 Nitriliruptoraceae bacterium
CGAGAGCTCCACGCACGATCCCGACAGCACGGTCCAGCCGTCCGCGGTGGCCCGGTCGGCGAGCTCCCGGACGAAGCGCGTCTTGCCCATCCCTGCATCGCCGGCCACCACGACCATCCCGGGTGACCCGTCGCGGGCGGCCGCGAGGCGTTCCTCCAGCCTCGCCAGCTCGGCGCCCCGCCCGACGAGGGCAGCAGTCTGCACTGCCATCCGCACCTCCCGGTCGCTGCCGGGAGTCTGCCAGACCGCCACCGCGACGGCGTGGCCGCCGGCAGCTGTCAACGAGCGGCCGCGGCCGGTGTGACGTCGACCCAGCCCGTGGGCCGTGCGGTCGACGCGCGGCGGGCGAGGCGGCGAACGGCCAGCAGCAGCCGGCTGGGGCGGCGGGCAGGGACGACTGCGGTGTCGGTCTGCTGGCGGGTCGCCCGGAGGTAGGTGGAGGGTGCGGTGTGGTGGATGCCGGTCACGGGGGTCTCCCTGTCTCGTTGGTGCCACCACCATGCGTCTGAGGACACACCTCACGCATCGGGGCCACGCCGTAGATGACCCCTCAGATCCGGCTGTCCGTCCTGGCGACCCCTCAGACCGAGCCGTCCGACGCCCACGCGCCAGCAGATCACCAGCACGCAGTCACGGCACGGCTCGCCCGGGTCAGACGTGCCGGAGGAGGTGGCGGTCGAGCCCTGCCACCGAGGTCTGGCCGGTCAGGGCCATCGTGAGGTCGAACTCGGCCATGAACGAGCGCAGCACGTGGGTGACCCCTGCCTCACCCGCGAGGCCGAGCCCGTAGACCCAGGGGCGTCCGACGAGGCAGGCGCGTGCTCCCAGGCAGACGGCCGTGAAGACGTCGGCGCCCGATCGGATGCCCGAGTCGAACAGCACCGGGACGTCGCCGACGGCGTCCACGACCTCCGGCAGCATCATCAGGGCACCGACGGCGTTGTCGACCTGCCGGCCGCCGTGGTTGGAGACGATGATCCCCTCCACGCCGGCATCGACCGCCCGGCGTGCGTCGTCGGGGTGCAGGACCCCCTTGACGACGATGGGCAGGTCGGTGACCGAGCGCAGCCAGTCCAGGTCCTCCCAGGTCACGGTGCGATCGGCGAACAGCCCGATCCAGCGCAGGATCGCCAGCTGTGGGTTGTCGTCCCAGTCGCCCTCGAGCCCGGCGAGGAACGCCTCGTCCGTGCGGTAGTTCGTGAGGCCCTCGCCCTGGAGGAACGGGAGGTAGGCCGTCTCGAGGTCGCGCGGCCGCCACGCCAGCATCTTGGTGTCGAGCGTCACGACGATCGCCGAGTAGCCGGCGGCCTCCGCCCGCTGCACCAGGGACGCGGCCACGTCGCGCTCGCCGGGCCAGTACAGCTGGAACCAGCGGCCGTTGTCGCCGGACGCCTCGGCGACGTCCTCGATCGAGTACGACGACACGGTCGACAGCGTGATCGGGACGTCGAGCGCCGCGGCCGCCCGTGCGACCGCGACCTCGGCCTCGTCGTGCACGATGCCGAGCACGCCGATCGGTGCCGTGATGATCGGCGAGGGCAGTCGCAGGCCGAGGACCTCGGTCGACGTGTCGCGCTGCTGGACGTCCACCATCGTCCGTGGGACGACCTTCCAGTGGGAGAAGGCCTCCCGGTTGGCGTCCATGGTCCGCTCGTCACCGGCGCCGCCCGCGACGTAGGCGAAGGCCTCGGGTGACAGGGCCGCAGCGGCTGCCTCCTCGAGCCCCGCGGAGGTCATCGGCAGGTCGGGGGTCGTGCCGACCATGCCCTGGAGGTAGATCTCGTTCTGGAAGTTCGCGTGGTCGGTCACCGTGGCTCCCGCAGGCTCGTCGACGTCGCGACACGATAGGCCGGTCCGGCATGGTGCTCGACAGGGGACCTCCACGGGGGCATGCTCAGGACGTCACGGTGCGAGGAGGTGACCGTGGCGGCGGCCATCACCGTGTTCGACGACCTCGCGTCGAGGGAGTGCGACGAGGCGCTCCGACGCTGGGTCGCGAGCGGGGCACGCCTCGGGGACGACCCGGTCCGCTGCCCGGTGACCGACCGCGACGACGCGGCGCGGCAGCGGCTCGACCTCGCCCTGCGGATGCTGCGCCGTCAGCCGGTCACGCAGTGGTGTCGCAGCGCGGGGGAGGGCGCCGCGGTGGTGCGCAGCTGGCCGCTGCCGGCCCGCGGGCTGGTGCTCCACGACGAGGACGGCACCGCGACGACGCTCGTGCTCGCGGTCGGTCGACCGCAGGGCCACGCCGACGTGTGGCGCTTCCGCTTCGACGGGCAGCCGTGCGGCGTGCTCGACCGCGGCCGGGCGCTGCTGGCTACGTGACCGGCCGTCGGACCGGTCGCCGCACCGTGGCGACGAACAGGCCGACGAGCACGACCGGGGCGGCGAACCAGTAGGTGACCGCCGGCAGCTGGTCGAGGAACGCCCACGCCAGCAGGGTCGCGATCAGCGGCTCGGCCAGCACCACGACGCCGACCACCGTCGCCGGGACCGACGAGAGCAGCGTCGTGAAGATGTTGTGGCCCAGCAGCTGGGGCCCGACGATGATGCCGATGATCCCGAGCCACTGACCGGTCGTGAAGCCCCACAGGGGCGCGCCGAACGCCCAGCAGAGGACCAGCAGCACCAGCCCGGCAGCGCCGTAGACGACGGTCGCGAACGACGTCGAGTGCACGCGCGAACGGACCTTGCGGGCGATCAGGAGGTACCCCGCGACGGTGACCGAGGAGAGGAACGCCATCGCGTCGCCGAAGAGCGCGCGGGGCCCCAGTTCGAGGTCGGCCAGGTCGCCGCCACCGATCGCGATCGCCCCGACCATCGTGATCATGATCCCGGCCCAGGTCCGGCGGCTCGGGTGCTCGCCGAGGTACCAGATGCCGCCGATGGCGACGAAGACCCCGGCCATCGTCGCGAGCGTCGCGGCGCTCGCGACCGACGTGTAGGCGATCGAGCCGAGGAACAGCGCGAAGTGGACGGCGAGGAACGCACCGGCGACCAGCAGGCGGTTGCGGTCGGCCGTCCCGACGGGGTGCGTGCGCCGGGCCCGCAACGCGAAGGGCGCCAAGGCGACGGCGCCGCCAGCGCAGCGCCAGAAGGCGATCGACAGGCCGAGGCGGCCGTCGCCGCTGTCACCGATGACGTAGGCGGCAAGGACCGACGAGACCGACACCGCGAGCAGGCCGATGGCCAGCAGTGCGTAGACCCGCGGCCGGGCCATCGGTGCGACGTGGGGGCCGTCGGTCGGGGTGTCGGTGGTGGTCATGGGCGCGCAGGCTACGGCCGCGCGGGCCGCCGACGTGGTCCACACTGTCCGGCGTGGACCCCATGGACCTGCTCCGTCTCCTCGTCGAACCCCGCCGACTCGCGGTCGCCGGGGCCCTCGCGGCAGCCGATGCACCGCTCGACGGTGCGGCGCTGGCCGACCGCTCGGGGACCGACCTGCGGACGTGCCTCGAGACCGTCGCCGCGCTGGTCGACGCCGGCCTGGCCGCCCGCGGGCCCGACGGCTACGTGCTCGACGTCGCAGGCTGGCGGGAGGTCGCCGCAGCGGCGGCCGTCGAGCCCGAGCCGCCGGCCGCCCGTATCGGGCACGGCATGACCGCCGAGGAGCAGGACGTGCTGGGACGCTGGTTCGAGGGGCACCGCCTCACGGCGCTGCCGTCGGGCCGCACGCAGCGCCTCGTGGTCCTCGAGCGGCTCGCGCTCGAGTTCGAACCGGGTCGTCGCTACCCGGAGACCGAGGTCAACTCGATCCTCGGCCGGTTCAACCCGGACTGGTCCATGCTGCGGCGGGCGCTCGTGGACAACGGCTTCCTGGACCGCGCGAACAACCAGTACTGGCGGTCCGGCGGTCGCGTCGCGACCTGAGTCAGGCGAGCGACTCCCAGCGGTCCAGCACGCGCAGCACGTAGAGCTGCGTCTCGACGATGTCGGGCACCTCGTAGCCGGCGTCGATCACCCGGCCCGGTCCGGCGTTGTAGGCGGCCAGGGCGAGGTCGATCCGGCCGAACCGCTCGAGCTGGATGCGCAGGTAGCGGGCGCCGCCCTGCAGGTTCTGGACAGGGTCGTACGGATCGACGCCGAGGCCTGCCGCGGTGCCCGGCATCAGCTGGGTCAGGCCGATCGCGCCGGCGGGGCTGATCGCCGCCTGGTTGAAGGTCGACTCGGTCCACACGAGGGCCGCGAGGAGCCGGCTGTCGACGCCCGCGCCGGCGGCGGCGGCGTTGATCGCGGGCGCGACCTGCGGGCCGTTGCCCGGCAGCTGGCCGGCCCACGGCGGCGGGGGACCGTCGAAGGGGATGTCGGCGATCTGCTGCAACCACTGGTCGAGCGTGGCGAGGCGCAGCTCGTCGACGCGCGCGTCCAGCTGGTCGACGAGCGCTGCGCGTGCGGCGGCGTCCTGCTCGATCGAGCGCAGTGCGGCCCGGCGGTCCTCGCGCACGCGGGCGGCCTCGGCCACCAGCGACGTCTGGGCAGCGACGAGCTCGGCGGCGCGGTCCCGTGCGGCGTAGGCGGCCGCGGCGCGCTGCTCGACCTGCTGCTGCTGGACCTCGGCGTCGGCGCGCGCCTCGTCGGCTGCGACCGACGCGTCGATCGCGTCCTCGAGCAGGCGGCGGTCCTCGTCGAGCAGCCGGCGAGAGGCCTGCTGCACGACGGCCACCTCGTGGAGGTCCTCGGCCTGCAGCAGCCCGCCGAAGAGGACGTCGCTGGCGTCGCGCGAGCCGTACATCCACGTCGCGGCGACCCGCGCCTCCAGGGCACCGCGCGCGGCCAGCCAGGTCTCCTCGGCCTCCGCCTGCCGGGCGTTCGCGGCGCGCAGCGCGACCTGTGCCTCGGCGACCTCGGCGGTGAGGTCGTCCGCGGTCGTCTGGGCCTCGTCGAGGTCGGCCTCGACGACGGCGAGCTGGCCCTGGAGCGTGGCGAGCCGTGCGTCGGCAGCCGCGATCTCCTGCTGGACGGCGTCGATCCGGCGCAGCAGCTCGGCGAGGTCGGCCTCGGCCCGCGCCAGCTCCTCCTGCGTCTGCTCGAGCTCCTCGACCGGGTCGAGCTCGTCGTCGGTCGTCGCGACGGCAGGCGGCACCGCCACGGTCGCGCTGAGCGCGGCCGCGAGCAGCAGGGCGCTGCGAGGGCGACGGGGACGGACGCTGATCACCTGCTCACTGGTCGGCTCCGCGCACAGTCTGCCCGATCCTGCGCACGAACGGCGGACGTCCGCGGCCGATCGGCCGCGAGGTCTCAGCTGCGGCGGGCCGCGTCGACCATGCGCAGGACGTTGTCGGAGAGCCCGTCGAGGCGGCCGGCGACGCTCGGGTGGCGCAGCTTCGCGAGGGTCTGCTTCTCGATCTGCCGGATCCGCTCACGCGTGACGCCGTGGCGTTCGCCGATGTCCTCCAGCGTGTGGCAGGTCCCGTCGAGCAGGCCGTAGCGCAGCATGAGCACGTCGCGCTCCCGCTCCTCGAGCTCCTCGAGGGCCGCGTCGATCTCGACGCGGATCATCGACTCGCCCGCGGCGTCGCCCGGGTCCATGGCCTCGTCGTCGGCCACGAGGTCGCCGAGCGTCGCGTCGCCGTCCTCGCCCACGGGCGTGTCCAGCGACGAGATCGGTCGGCTCGCGCGCTTGAGCTCGCGGACGCGTTCCTCGGTCAGCCCGAGCATCTCGCCGACGATCGCCTCGGTCGGCTCGTCGCCGGTGGTCTGCAGGAGCTCGAGCTCGGCGCGACGGATCTTGGCGACCATCTCGTGCACGTGCACGGGCAGCCTGACGGTGCGCGCCTTGTTGGCGGTCCCGCGCGTCAGGGCCTGGCGGATCCACCACGTCGCGTAGGTCGAGAACTTGTAGCCGCGCGTGTGGTCGAACTTCTCCACCCCACGGATCAGGCCGAGGTTGCCCTCCTGGATCAACTCCAGCATGGACAACCCGCGACCGAGGAAGCGCTTGGCGACGGACACGACCAGCCGCAGGTTCGCCTCGATCATGTGCTCGTGCGCGCGCTGCCCGTCGAGCTGGATCCGGCGCAGACGCGCCCGTTCCGTGGGCGACAACCGGTCGGCCTGGCGCAGCCGTGCGTGCGCCTCCATGCCGGCCTGCCGGCGCTTGGAGAGGTCGACCTCCTCCTCGGCGGTGAGCAGGTCGACCCGCCCGATGCCGTTGAGGTACTGCCGGACCGAGTCGGTGGAGAGCGACAACGGCGTCGGCGCCGGGGGAGCATCCCCGGCGCCGTCCTCGATCACCATCAGCCCGCCGTCGCGTGCGGCGCCGCTGACGCGGTCGACCCAGGCGTCTGCGTCCTCGTCGTCGATCAGCGGGTCGTGCAGCTCGTGCAGCTCGCTGGCGAGCACGTAGCCCCGCCCCAGCGCCCGCTGCAGCAGCTCCCGTAGTCCCTCCCGGTCGGGCAGGTCGGTGCCTGCCCGTGCGGCGGCCAGCACCGTGGTGACGGCCCCCGCCTCCGTGGTTGACGTTGCGTCGAGCACGTCACTGTTCACGTGGAGTGGTCCCCTTGTTGCCCCGCGTTGGACGTTATCAACATGTATCGAGAGCGTCGAGGGTTGATTTCGTTGCGATTCGTGCAACGTCCGGTGACGGGGCCGCGACCTCCTCACACGAGGTCGTCGTCGACCTCCTCGGCGAGCTCCAGCCACGCCTCCTCCGCCTCGGCGAGCTCGGCGACGACCTTGTCGCGGGCGCGCGCCAGCTCGGCGAGCTGCTCGTGCGCGGTCCCGGCGGCCGCCATCGCCTCGTCGAGCTGGTCGCGCAGGCCCTCGAGCCGCTCGACGCGCGAGGCCGCGCGCCGCAGCTCACGGCGGGCCTCCTTGCGGCGGGCGTGGTCGCGCGCGGCGTCCGACGGCCCGGCGCTGCGTGCCGCAGCGCTGCTCGCGACCTGGCCGATGGCCCGTTCGGCCTCTGCCTCCTCGCGGTACTGCTCCCAGTCGAGGTGCCGGGTGACGCGCCCGTCGGGTCGCACCGCGAGCAGCTCGTCGGTGAGCCGGTCGAGCACGAACCGGTCGTGGCTCGCGACGAGGAGCGTCCCGCGGAAGCCGTCGAGGTGGTCCTCGAGGATCGCGAGGGTGTCGAGGTCGAGGTCGTTCGTGGGCTCGTCGAGCACCAGCACGTTGGGTGCCGCGACGAGCAGGTGCAGCAGTGCGAGGCGACGCCGCTCGCCGCCAGAGAGGTCGCTGACCGCCGAGCGCTGCAGCCGGGCCGGGAAGCCGAACCGCTCCGCCAGCCGGGACGCCGTCAGCGTCTCGCCGGTGGCCAGCGGGATGCGGTCGCCGACCTCGAGGATCGTGTCGAGCGCCGACGTCGAGCTCGGGGGCACCCGTGCCTCCTGTCGGTACACGCCGACCTCGACGGTCGGGCCGTGCTTGATGCTCCCGCCGGTCGGCTCGAGCTCGCCGAGCAGCAGGCGCAGCAGGGTGGTCTTGCCGGCCCCGTTCGGGCCGACGACCCCGAGTCGCTGGCCCGGGCCGATGGAGTACGAGAAGTCGCGCACCACGTCCGGCCCGTCCGGGTCGTAGCGGAACGACACGTCCTCGGCGTCGATCACCTGGGACCCGAGGCGACGACGCCCGGTCCCCAGCTGGAGCTGGCCCAGCTGCCCGGGCGGCGTCGCGGCCTGGAGCTGGCGCGCCTGCTCCTCGCGGAACTTCGGCTTGGTGCCACGTGCCTTCGGCTGCCGCCGCAGCCACTCGATCTCCTTGCGCAGCAGGTTCGTGCGCCGCTGCTCGGCGCGGTTGCGGCGGCGTTCGCGCTCCTCGCGCGCCTCGAGGAGGACCGAGTAGCCACCCTCGTGCCAGTACGCGCCGCCGCCGGCGCTGGGCACGCCCGGACCGTCGGTGCCGGTCGGGTCGAGCCCCTTCGGGTCGAGCTCGAGCAGACGCGTCGTGAGACGCTCGAGCATGCGCCGGTCGTGGGTCACCAGCAGGAGGCCGCTCGTGCGCGATCGCAGCTCGTCCTCGAGCCAGTCCACGGTCCAGACGTCGAGGTGGTTGGTCGGCTCGTCGAGGATGAGCAGGTCCGCCGGCGCGACGAGCACCGTCGCGAGGGCGACGCGGCGCTTCTGGCCGCCGGACATCTCGCTGACCTCGCCGTCCGGGTCGATGCCGAGCTTGTCGAGCATCGCCTCGGCCTCGTGCTCGCGCACGTGCGCGTCGGCGCCGTCCAGGACGGCCGCGGTCGCCGTGCCGCGCGGCAGTTCGGGCTGCTGGGCCAGCATCCGGATCCGCGCCCCCGTGGCGGGCACCACCTCACCGGCGTCGGGCTCGACCTCCCCGGCGAGGATCTTCAGCAGCGTCGACTTGCCCGACCCGTTGGGACCGACGAGCCCGATGCGGTCCCCGGTCTGCACGCCGAGCGCCACGTCCGTGAACAGGACACGGCCGTCGTAGGACTTCGACAGCCCGGTGGCGGACAGCACGTGCACGGGGACCTCCTCGTGCGGCAGTGGTACCGCACCGACCGTCCACGCAGCGAAGGACGGGCCGGGGCGGAGTCCTGCGGGGGGCAGGCCCGGCCCGTCCCTCGTCCGGTGTTCGCGGGCGGGCGGTGGACGGATGGCCACCGCAGGAGCCGTGATCCGGTCGTCACATTCCCGACACACGTCCCCGCGAGGCTCCTATGGTGCAGCGACGATGAGCGACGACCTGTTCCGCGACTACGACCACGCCGGCTTCTACGACGAGGCCTTCGCCAGCGACGGCCAACTCCGCCCGCACTACCGCGCGCTGGCGGACCGGATGCGGACGCTGACGCCGACCGACCTCACTGAGCGCGAGGCACTGCGCGATGCGATCTTCCGCGAGCAGGGCATCACGTTCACGGTCTACGACGACGAGAAGGCGCTCGAGCGCACCTTCCCGATGGACCTCATCCCGAGGATCATCCCCGCGGACGAGTGGGCCGAGCTCGAGGCCGGGCTGATCCAGCGGGTCACGGCGCTGAACCGCTTCCTCGAGGACCTGTACGTCGGTGAACGGGCAGCGATCCACGACGGGATCGTGCCGCGCTGGCTGCTCGCGACGGCGGAGGGGTTCGTGCGCGAGGCCTTCGGCGTGCCGGTGCCGCACGAGGCCCGGTGCCTGGTCGCCGGGATCGACCTCATCCGGGACGCGGACGGCACCCCCCGGGTGCTGGAGGACAACCTGCGCAACCCGAGCGGCATCTCGTACGTGCTGGAGAACCGCGTCGCGATGACGAGGGTGCTGCCGGTGGCGTTCAACCAGCACCGGGTGCGTCCGGTGGACCACTACGGCTCGCTGCTGCTCGACGCGCTGCGCAACGTGGCACCGCCGGCGGCGGGGGAGAACCCCTGCGTGGTGGTGCTGACGCCCGGCGTCTTCAACTCGGCCTACTTCGAGCACGCGTTCCTCGCCCGGCAGATGGGCGTCGAGCTCGTGGAGGGGCGTGACCTCGTCGTCGACGAGCACGTGGTCTACATGCGCACCACGCGGGGACTGGCCCGCGTCGACGTGATCTACCGACGCATCGACGACGACTTCCTCGACCCGGTCGTCTTCAACCCGGACTCGACGCTCGGCGTGCCCGGCCTCGTCGCGGCTGCCCGGGCGGGCAACGTCACGATCACCAACGCCATGGGCAACGGCGTCGCCGACGACAAGGCGGTCTACGCCTTCGTGCCGGACCTCATCCGGTACTACCTCGGCGAGGAACCGATCATCGCCAACGTCGACACCTACCTGCTGTGGGACGACGACCAGCGGGCGATGGTGCTGGACCGGCTGGGGGAGCTGGTGGTCAAGCCGGTCGCGGGCGCGGGCGGCTACGGGATGCTGATGGGCCCGACCGCGAGCGACGAGGAGATCGCCGACTTCGCGCGTCAGATCGAGGAGGACCCGCGGGGCTTCATCGCCCAGGAGGTCGTCCAGCTGTCGCGGCAGCCCACGTTGGTGGGGGACGAGCTGGTCGGTCGCCACCTCGACCTGCGCCCGTTCGTGATCACCGGCGAGACGATGGAGGTCATCCCGGGCGGGCTGACCCGTGTGGCGCTGCGCGAGGGCTCGTTGATCGTGAACTCGTCGCAGGGCGGCGGCTCCAAGGACACCTGGGTGCTGGAGGACGACGGTCGCGACAGCGGGGAGGAGGCCTGATGCTCGCACGACTCGCGGAGAACCTGTTCTGGGCCGGTCGCTACCTCGAACGCGCCGAGGACACCGCGCGCATGGTCGACGTGACCTACCACACGCTGCTGGAGTCACCGCAGGCGGCCGAGGCCGAGGCCTGGGCCGAGCTGCTCGACGTCCTGCACCTCCGCGCGGCCTACGAGGCCGGGCACGACGAGGTGACGGCCGAGGCGGTCACCCGCTTCCTCGTGCTCGACGAGGACAACCCCGGTTCGATCATGGCGGCGGTCACGCTCGCCCGGGAGAACACGCGCAGCGTGCGCGAGCTGGTCTCCACCGAACTGTGGGAGGCGGTCAACAGCTTCTACCTCGAGCTGCGCCGTCGTGACCTCGGCGAGGACGTGGCGACCCAGCCCTACGAGCTCTTCGCGGTCGTGAAGCGCCGGTGCCAGACGGTCACCGGTGTCGCGGTGGAGACCATGCCGCGCGACGACGGCTGGCGTTTCATGACCCTCGGCCGGATGCTCGAGCGGGCCGAGATGACCAGCCGCCTGCTGGACGTCCGGTTCGGGCAGCTGGTCTCGTTCGCCGCGCCGCTGGCCTTCCACCACTGGGTGGCGGTCCTCAAGTCGGCCTCCGCGTTCGAGGCGTACCGGAAGGCCTACCGGGCATCGATGGAGCCGGCGAACGTCGTGGAGTTCCTGCTGCTGTCGCCCGACTTCCCGCGCAGCGTCCGCTACTGCCTCGAGCACGCCGAGCAGCAGCTGGCGCGGCTGGGCGACCCCGAGCGCGTCGGCCCGGCACGTCGTCGCATCGGACGCGCGTACGCCGAGCTCCAGTACCGCGAGGTCGACGAGCTGCTCGACGACCTCCACCCGTTCCTCGACCGCATCCAGCAGAACGTCTGGCGTGTCGCGGACGCCGTCGCGGACGAGTTCTTCCGCCACGCCCCCGACGGTGGTCAGCACTCGCTGACCACGACCTGAGGAGACTGCGTGCGCTTCGACATCCGCTACACGACGCGGTTCAGCTACGGCGACAAGGTCGTCGAGTCGCAGAACGACCTGCGGGCGTGCCCGGCCGTCGACAGCCGACAGCAGCTGCTGCACTACCGCGTCACCACCATCCCGGCCGCGCGCGTCTTCAGCTACGCCGACTACTGGGGGACGCGGGTCGACGCGTTCGGGATCCGGGGGCCGCACGACGCGTTGGAGGTCGTGGCCGAGGCCACCGTCGAGACCAGCCGACCGGCGATGCTGACGGTCTCGCCGCGGTGGGCCGAGCTCGACGACGCCGGTTACCGCGACGAGCACGTCGAGTACCTGCGGCCGTCCCCGCACACGGACTGGGGGCCGACCGTCACCACCGAGGCGGAGCGGGTGCGGGACCTCGTCGGCGACGACGTCGTCAGCGCCGTCCTGGCGATCAACCGCTTCGTGGGCACGGGCGTCGAGTACGTGCCCGGGGCGACCTACGTCGGCGTGTCCACCGACGAGGTGCTCGAACGGCGCGAGGGCGTCTGCCAGGACTTCGCCCACCTGTTCATCGCGATGTGTCGCAGTCTGGGCATCGCCGCGCGGTACGTCTCGGGCTACTTCTTCGCCGTCGACGAGCGACGCGGCGCCACCACCGACCGCGACGAGGTGGAGGTGCAGACCCACGCGTGGGTCGAGGTCGCCGTCCCCGGTGCCGACTGGTGGGCGCTCGACCCGACCAACCAGCGCGAGGTCGGTGTGCAGCACATCAAGATCGGCCACGGGCGCGACTACGACGACGTCGCGCCGTTGCGGGGCACCTACACCGGTCCGGCCGAGCACGACCTCGACGTGCACATCCGGATCCGCCGGCTCGCGCAGGTCCAGCAGCAGCAGTGAGCCAGCTGGGCGGGGCGCGCGCCTGACGGCCGGTCGCAGTCGATGTTGCATCGACATGCGTACCGGGTGGTGCGCGGGGCAGGTGGTGTGGTGGTGCGCCGGTGCCCGGCGGGCCACCACCGACCCGGAGCAACCGTCCGTGCACACCCGAACCGCGACCGTCGTCGAGCCGGTCCTGCCCGAACCCAGGGGGACCGTGTCGGCACACGTCCTCGACGTGCTCTCGGGGCGCACCGAACCCGGCGGCGCCCTGCCACCGGTCGACGGTCGGCCGCTCGGTGACGAGGACACGTCGCTGGCGCTGTACTGCCTCTACGAGCTCACGTACCGCGGGTTCGCCGGTGTGGACGAGGACCTCGAGTGGAACGGCGGGCTGCTGAAGCTGCGCTCCTGTCTCGAGTGGGAGCTGCTCGAGCGGCTCCGCGAGGAGGTGCCGCGCGAGCAGCCGGCCGGCCCCGTCCCGGACGTGCTGCGGTCGCTGGTCGACGACGCCGAGGGACGGTCGCTGTCGGGGTGGTGCCGGGAGCACGGTGAGGACCACCACCTGGTCGAGCAGGCCGTCCAGCGATCGCCCTACCAGCTCAAGGAGGCCGACCCGCACAGCTGGGCGCTGCCGCGGCTGTCGGGCGCTCCCAAGGCTGCCCTGGCCCAGATCCAGTTCGACGAGTACGGCGAGGGCGTCCAGCGCGACGTGCACGCCGAGCTGTTCGCCCTGCACCTGGAGCGCATGGGGCTCGACCCGACCTACGGCGCGTACCTGGGCCACGTCCCCGGCAGCACGCTCGCGACGACGAACCTCGTGTCGCTGTTCGGCCTGCACCGCCGCTGGCGCGGGGCGCTGGTCGGGCACCTGGCCATGTTCGAGATGGCGAGTGTCCCGGTGATGGCCAACCTCGCCGCGGCACTCCGACGTCTCGGCTACGACGACTGGACGTGCCTGTTCTACGACGTCCACGTCGTCGCCGACGCCGAGCACCAGACGGTCGCCGCGGAGGACCTCGCCGGCGGGCTCGTCCGGCAGCAGCCGCACCTCGCGGCGGACGTCGTGTGGGGCGCCCGCTGCCTCGCCCACCTCGAGGGCCTCGTCACCGCCAAGACGCTCGAGGCGTGGGAGCGTGGCGCGAGCTCGCTGCTCGCGCCGGTGGAGCAGGCCCCACCGCCGGGGCGGCTGGAGCCCCGCGGGACGGCCGACGACCCGCGTCGGGACCGGTCCCTGCGCCGCTGACAGGCGTCGTCAGAAGGGCAGGTCCAGGGCGCGGCAGAGGTAGCGCAGGAACGGGGCCTGCTCCTCGGCCCACCCGACGTACACGTCGACGAAGTCGTCGCTGGTCGCGACCTCCTCGGGGAACTCCCGGCTGATCACGTACGACGTGCGGCGCAGGTCCTCGATCATCGTGTCGTCAGGGTCGTAGCCACGAGGCGAGGTCTTCAGCTGGTCGCCGCCGAACGTCCAGCCCGCCTCCTCGACCTCGTTGCGGACCCGTGACCACGAGCTGCGGTGCTCGACGATCTTGTCGCGGACCTTGTTGAGGGCCTTCGTCGGCGGCCGGTAGATCCCCCCGCCGACGAAGCAGTTGCCCGGCTCCAGGTGCAGGTAGAGCCCCGGCGCGCTGACACCGCTGCCGCCCATGTCGTGGGAGAACCAGCAGCCGGCGTTGCGCTTGTAGGGCGTCTTGTCGTCGCTGAACCGCGTGTCGCGGTGGATCTGGAACACCGAGCCGCCCTGGATCCGCGGGATCGCCTGGAGGTGGGTCGACACGCGCGCGTGGAGCGGTTCCGCGACGGCCTCGACGAACCCGTAGAGCGCCTGCTTGCAGTGCTCCTCGTAGCGGTCGCGGTTGGCGTCCATCCACGTCTTGGAGTTGTGCACGTCCAGGTCGAAGAGGAACGCGAACGTCTCCTCGGTGATGTGTCCCATGGTCTACCTCGCGTCGAAGTCTGCGGGCAGGCACGCGGTGAGGCCGCGGCGCACGCCCAGCTCGAAGGCTGCCTGCCGTTCGTCGGGCGTGCCGTGCCCGTCCGGGTCGTCCTGTGGGACCTCGGGCCCGTCACCGATCGCACGCAGCTCGGCGACCGCCTCGCGGCGCTCGTCCGCGGTCATGCCCGTCGCGGCCCAGGCGCCGGCGAAGCAGTCGGCCTGCAGCTCGGTCTCGGCGTAGACGGCGCTGGGGTCGACCACGAGCTCGTCGAGCGCGGGGTCGAGCGCCTGGGCGACGTGCCCCCACTCGTGGGCCAGGATGACCTGGAGCGCGACGTCCGAGCCGCGGAAGGTCGCCGGGTCGAAGGCGACGACCGGCCCCTCACGGCACAGCGCCGCCCACGCGTTGTCGACGAGGTCGCCGTCGGCCACGACGTCCTCGCCGTCGCAGCGGACGTCGTCGTCCCCGTCGGTCAGGCGGTCCGCGACCGGGGTGAACGGCCGCGGGGCGTGCAGGGGGAACTGCTCGCCCCACCACGCGTCGAGCTCGGCACCGATCTCGGCCGCGCGGGCCACCGTCGCCGCCACCTCGTCGTCCTCCAGCGGCACGTAGCCGGGGCCCGCGGCCGGGCCCGACGACCACGCGAACACGATCGCGACGCCGACGGCGAGGGCGACCAGCGCGGCGATCGCGCCGATGGCCACGAGGATCCCGGCGCCGGGCCCGGAGGGGGCCTCGGTCCGCGGGTCGGGGGACATCGACGCCCTCGCTGTCGATCGGGGTCCTCGACCGAGCGTAGGCTGGTGGGCCGATGATCTCCCTGTCCCGCGTTGCGAAGGCCTACGGCGCCAACGAGCTGTTCCACGACGTCAGCTTCCAGCTGGTCCCGGGACGGCGCGTGGCGCTCGTGGGGGGCAACGGCGTGGGCAAGACCACGCTGCTGGAGATCGTCGTCGGGCTCGAGGACGCCGACAGCGGCCAGGTGACGCGGCACGGCGGGACGACCGTCGGCTACCTCCCGCAGGACGTCACCGACGACGTCGAGGGCACTGTCCTCGAGCACGTGCTGGCGGGCGCCGGCGAGGTCCGTCGGGTGGGGGACCGGCTGGCAGAGGTCGAGGCGGCCCTGGAGCGCGACGACGCCGACGGCGCGACGCACCAGCAGCTGGTCGAGGAGCACGGCCGCCTCTCGGACCGCTTCACCGCGCTCGGTGGCTGGGGGCTCGAGGCAGAGGCGCACCGCGTGCTCGCGGGGCTCGGGTTCGGGCCGAAGGACGGCGAGCGGCCCGTGCGGGAGCTGTCCGGTGGCTGGCGGGTGCGCACAGCACTGGCCCGGCTGCTGCTGGCCAAGCCCGACGTGCTCGTGCTCGACGAGCCCACCAACCACCTCGACCTCGCCTCGATGTCGTGGCTCGAGTCGCTGCTCAGCGGCTACGAGGGCGCGATCCTGTTCGTCAGCCACGACCGCGGGTTCATCGACGGCGTCGCCGAGCGCATCGTCGAGGTCGCCGCCGGGACCGCGTACGAGTACGTGACGCCGCCGGGCAAGGAGCTCGGCCCCTTCGACCAGTTCCGCCAGCAGCGCGAGCAGCGGATCGCCCAGCTCGCCCAGCTCCAGGCCCAGCAGCAGCGGGAGATCGAGGAGGTCGAGGAGTTCATCGAGCGGTTCCGTTACAAGGCCTCCAAGGCCCGCCAGGTGCAGTCGCGGATCAAGCAGCTCGAGAAGATGGACACCGTCGAGCTGCCGGAGGACCGCAGGGTGGTGCCTCGGTTCTCGTTCCCCGAGCCGCCCCGCTCGCCGCGTGTGGTGATGGAGCTCGACGGCGTCAGCAAGGGGTTCCCGGGACGTCCCGTGCTCGAGGACGTGTCGTTCGTGGTCGAGCGGGGCTGGAAGGTCGCCGTCGTGGGGCCCAACGGGCACGGCAAGTCGACGCTGCTGAAGCTGATCACGGGTGACCTGGCCCCGGACGAGGGCACCGTCAGCGTCAGTCCGTCGATCGAGTGGCGCCTCTTCGGGCAGCACCAGGTCGACGCGGCGGCCGAGTACGGCCTACGGACCGACCGAACCGTGCTCCAGGAGTTCGCGACCGCCCTGAGCGACGAGCACCGCAACCTCAACGCCCGGTCGCTGCTGGGCGGGTTCGGCTTCCCGGGCGACCTCGCCGAGCGGCAGGTCGGCGTGTGCTCGGGTGGTGAACAGACCCGGCTGGCACTGGCGAAGCTGCTCGTCAGTCCCATCAACCTCCTGCTGCTGGACGAGCCGACCAACCACCTCGACATGGCGTCCTCGGACGTGCTCGAGGACGCCATCGCGCAGTGGCCCGGCACCGTGCTGCTGGTCAGCCACGACCGCCACCTCATCGACGCCGTGGCGACGCACGTGATCGAGGTCGTCGACGGCTCTGCCGTGCTGCGCGAGGGCACCTTCGACGACTTCGAGTTCGAGTGGATCACGGGCCGGCGGCAGGACCCGCGCTCCGCGATCGGCACCGGGCGCGGTGCCGGACCGGCGCAGCCACGCGACCCGCACGGTCCCGAGTCGAAGGCCGGTGCGCGGCGGGCCCGGGCCCAGCGGCGACAGGCGGCCGAGGAGCGCAAGAAGCTGCAGACGACCATCCGTGACCTCCGTCGGGCGATCGACCCGGTCGAGGAGGCGCTGATGGCGGCCGAGGCACAGGTGGCCGAGCTGACCCGGCGGCTGGGGGAGCCGGGGGTCTACGACGACCAGGAGGCCGCCGCGAAGCTGGCCGAGCGACACGGCCGTGCGAAGGACCAGGCGGCGCGGCTGGGCGACACCTGGGAGCAGCTCGCCGAGGCGCTCGAGACCGCCGAGGCCCGCCTCCAGGCGATCGACGCCGGCTGACCCGATCCCAGCACCCGTGGGTCACTCCGCGTCGGAGGCCTCGGGCGACGTGTTGTCGTCGACCCCGGCGAGGCGGCGGGCGAGGGCGCGCTTGCCCTCGGCGTCCATCGCGCGGGCGATCTCGATGCGCTGGGCCTGGGGCGAACCAGCGCCGTGCAACGACTCGGTCAGGTAGCCGACGGCGTTGCGGCCGAGGCTGAGGTTCTCGATCAGCCGCATGATCCGCATGCGGTCCTCGGTCGAGACACCCTCCCGGCCGGCCAGCATGCGCTCGACCAGCGGCCCGATGTCCTCGCTGCGCAGGTCCTCCTCGGACGGCATCGTCGCGACGATCCCGCCGGCCAGGTCCTGCGCCAGACGCGCGATCTCGTAGGGGAAGCGCGTCACGTTGTGCTTGGCGACGTTGGTGAGCATCGCGTCGTTGACGACCGCGCCGGAGGCCAGCGTCTCCGCCTCGGCCGCCGACGCCACCCCGGACGACCAGATCGTCTCGTTGAGGTGGACCATCTCGACGAGCTTGTCCCGGATGTGGCTCGCGTTCGGGACGCCGTTCATGTCGACGACCTCGGCCGCCGCGCCGATCAGCACGTCCCCGAGCCCGGTCTTGCACATGTACGAGCTGCGGTGGTAGCGCGTGAAGCGCTGGACGAGCGTGCGGGCGACGTCGACCTCACCGTCCATGAAGACGTGCTCCCACGGCACGAAGACGTCGTCGAGGTGCACCAGCACCTCCTGGCCGCCGTAGACGACGTTGCCCTGGTCGATGGACCCGACGTCGAGGGCACGGAGGTCCGAGGTCTGCCGGCCGTACACGTACGTGATGCCGGCCGCGTCGACCGGGATCGCCGCGACCACGGCGCAGTCCGCGTCGTCGGGGCCGAGCGCCATGGTCGGCATGAGCATGATCCAGTGGCTGTTCCAGCCGCCGGTCATGTGCGCCTTGGCGCCGCGCAGGAAGAGCCCCTCGTCGGTGCGCCGCGTCACGTGGACGAAGACGTCCTCGTCGGCCTGCTCGTGCGGCCGCTTCGAGCGGTCGCCCTTGACGTCGGTCATGCCGCCGGCGAGCACGAGGTTGCGGCGCTGCAGTTCGGTGAGGAAGGTGAGGAACCGCTCGTGGTAGCGGGTGCCGTGTTCGGCGTCGAGGTCGTACGTCACCGAGTGCAGCGTCGAGATCGCGTCCAGCCCGACGCAGCGCTGGAAGCACGTGCCCGTCCGCTGCCCGAGGGTGCGCTGCATCTCGTGCTTGGCGCGGAGGTCCTCCGGGGACGTCGTGACGTGCAGGAAGCGGTTGACGGGCTCCCCGGTGTACGGCGAGACGGCCGTGAAGTCCTCCGGTCGCTCGTTCGCCAGCTCGTAGGTGGCGCGCATCGCGTTGATCGAGCCGTGGAGCAGGGGGTGGTCGGCCGGCTCCTCGAGCAGCTCGCCGCGCAGCCACAGCCGGGTCTGGCGGCCGCGCAGCGACGCGACGTAGTCGGCACCGGTGCGGATGGTCGGCATCCGGTCCCAGCGCTCGGTGGCCGTCTCGACCTGTGGGATCCCCATGGAGTGCTCCTCGCCCGTCCCCAGCCTACGGTCGCCCGCCCCGACCGACGGAGGGTCCGCGTGCAGCTGCTGCCCGAGGGTGAGGTCGTGCCGCTCGCGGCCTATCCCGAGCGCGACGAGGACGTCGCGGGCTTCGCCGCCCGGCTCGGGCTGCCGGGGATCGTGGACGTGCACGTCCACGCCATGCCGGACCGCCTCCAGCAGGCCGTGTGGCGCTACTTCGACGCGCTGGACGACCCGCCGTGGCCGATCACGTACCGGGACGACCTGGCCGCGCGGCTGGCCACGCTGCGAGGGCTCGGGGTCGTCGCCCACACGGCGCTCGCCTACGCGCACAAGCCCGGGATGCTCGACTGGCTCAACGGCTTCACGCTCGACCTCGCCGAGGAGCACCCGCAGGTCGTGCCGACGTTCACCCTCTACCCCGAGGACGGGGTCACCGACGCCGTCGCCACCGCGCTCGCCCGTGGCGGCGCGGTCTGCAAGGTGCACAACCAGCTGTCGGGGTTCACGCTCGACGACCCGCGGCTGGACGACGCGTGGCGGTTGTGCGCCGAGGCGCGGACCCTGGTCGTCGCGCACACCTCGAAGGTCTACGGCGTCGACGGGGGAGCGGCGACGTCGGGGCCGGCGCAGATCCGTCGGGTGAAGCAGCGCCACCCCGGCCTGCGGCTGTGCATCGCCCACCTCGGCCTGCCCGATCCCGACGGCGGCCACTGGGACGCCATCGCCGAGCTGGACGGCGTCTGGACGGACACCTCCGCCGCGCTGACCGAACCGCCGACGTCGATCGCGCCGGGCGGCACGATCGACCACGTCGGCCTGCGGGACCGACTGCGTGGCGACCTGCTGTTCGGCAGCGACTTCCCGTCGATCCCGCACACGGTCGCCAGTGGCGTCCGGGGGCTGGCCCACCTGCGCCTCACGCCCGCCGAGCTGCGGGAGGTCCTCCACGACCGGGCGGCCCGCCTGCTCGCGGCGGCAGGACACACGATCGTCGGAAGTACGTAACACGAAACACGAAGTGTGTTGCGTCTGTCCCGTACGCTGGCGGACCCTCCACGACGGGTTGTCGATGAGTTCGACGTTCACGCTCCTGCTCGGCTTCGGTGTCGTCGCGATCGCGGCGGCACGGATCGGTGCATGGTTCTCACGGATCGGGCTGCCGTCGATCACCGGCTACATCGCCGCCGGGGCGCTCGCCGGCACCTTCGCCCTCGACCTCATCCCGACGGCTGCAGCCGCGGAGCTGCGCTTCGTCGACGAGATCGCGCTGGGCGTCATCGCCTTCGTCGCGGGTGCCGAGCTGTACCTGCCGGACCTGCGGGGCCGGTGGCGCACGATCGCGACCATGACCGGCAGCATCGCCGTCGTCGCCGTGGTCGTCCTCGCCAGCGCGATCTTCGCGCTGACCGGCGTGCTCGGCTTCACCGCGGACATGGCGGGCCCGGAGCGCTTCGCGGTCGCGATCCTCGGCGCCGCGGTCCTGCTCGCGCTGTCGCCGCCGTCGACGATCGCCGTGATCAAGGAGGTCGGGTCGCGCGGCCCCTTCACCTCGACGGTCCTGTCCCTGACGGTGGTCATGGACGTCGTCGTCGTGGTCGCGTTCGCGACCGCGGCCTCGATCGCCGCCGGGCTGCTCGGCGGGGCCGGGATGGACGTCACCTTCGTCGGCGTCCTCGCACTCGACCTCGCGCTCGCGGTCGGCCTCGGGCTGCTGCTCGGTCGGGTCCTCGGCGTGCTGCTGTCGCGGCGCCATCCGTTGGCCCTCACCGCCGCGCTCGTGCTCGCAGCGGGCTTCGGCGTGTACGAGCTGACCAGCCTGGTCAAGGGCTGGTCGATCGAGAACCTGCCGTTCGAGGTCTACCTCGAGCCGTTGCTGCTGACGATGGTGGCCGGCTTCACGGTGGCGAACTTCACGCCGCACCGCGAGGAGTTCGAGGAGGTGCTGCACCGCATCGGGCCGGCCGTGTACGTCGCCTTCTTCACGCTCACGGGTCTGTCGTTGAAGCTCGACACCCTGCTCACCGTGCTGCCCTTCGCGGGTCTGCTCTTCGTCGTGCGGATGGGCGCCATCGCCCTCGGCAGCAACATCGGTGCGCGCCTCGCCGGTCGCGACGGTCTGCTGCGTGACCGCTCCTGGATGGCGCTGGTCACCCAGGCCGGCATCGCGCTGGGCCTCGCCCGCGAGGCCGGCGTGCAGTTCCCGCAGCTCGGCGCCGCCTTCTCCACGCTGATCATCTCGGTCGTGGTCCTCAACGAGGTCTTCGGCCCGATGATCCTGCGGCGTGTCCTGGAGCGCTCCGGCGAGATCGAGGACAGCGGCCTGCCCGACGACGTCGCGGTGTACGGCGTGGACCACAACGCGCTGCGCCTCGCCGAGACGCTGGAGGCCGACGGCATGCACCCGGTGCTGGTCGACGACGACCTCGTGCACGTCACGAGGGCGCGGGACACCGGGGCGCGTGCCACGCTGCTGGCCGGCCGGCGTCCCGAGGACCTCGCCGCGCTCGAACCACGGCCGGCCGTGCTCGTGGCGATGAGCGGCGACGACCGCGCCAACTTCGAGGTCTGCCGCGCGGCCACCGAGGTCGGCGTCAGCCGCACCGTCGCCCGCGTCGCGGACCCGTCGCTGCTGGACGACTTCCACGAGCTCGGGACGCTCGTGATCGACCCGACCGCTTCGCTGGTGTCGCTGCTCGAGCAGGCCGTGCGCTCGCCCGACACGACCCGCCTGGTGCTGCACGCCGACGACGAGCGCGACGTCGAGGACGTCACCATCGGCCGCGGCAACGTGGCCGGTCGCCAGCTGCGCGAGCTGCGGCTGCCCGACGAGGTCCTCGTCATGGGTGTGCGCCGGCGTGGTCACGTCATCGTGCCCGACGGGTTCACGACGCTGCGTCGCGGTGACGTGCTCACGCTGGTCGGTGAACCCGGGGCGCTCCGTGCCGCCCGGGCCGTCCTGGCCGAGCAGGACGACCTCGACCCGACGCGAGCCGCGGCAGCGCCGGCCGGGACCGGTCAGTCGTAGACGACCGCCACGTCACGCGGCGTGGGCACCGCCAGGCAGCCGTTGTCCGCGCCGACGGCGGCCAGCCCTGCACGGTCGCCCTCGCCGAGCACGACCTCGCCGAAGCCTGGCGTGGGTGCCATCAGCTGCACGGGGTCGTCGACGTGGTCGAGGCCGACGAGGTGCCCGAGCTCGTGGAGCAGGACGGCCCCCCACGACGCGTGGCGGTCCTCGAACATCGGCAGCAGGGTCTTGTCGGCGTTGAGGACGACCTGTCCCGTGACGAAGACGGGCTCCCCGCCCTCGCGCACGGCCACCGGCACCGCGACGCCGCGTTCCATGTCGGACAGCGGCAGGTCGATGGAGTCGCCGGGGACCCAGCTGATCAGCACCGGCGCCCACGCGGGCCCGTCGGGTCCCTCGACGACGAGGCTCCGGTCGCGGCTCGGCTGCTCGTCGGTCATGCCCTCGAACCGGAACTCGAGACCCGACACCGCGCTGATCCGAGCCATCGCGAGCGACAGTGCCTCGCGTGCCTGCTCGGGTGCGTCGTCGGCGTCGAGCACCCAGCGGATCGGTTCGCACGGGTTCCAGCGCACCGGGGTGCCGTCGTCACGCAGCCCCCAGGGCTCCCATCCCTCGCGCTGGGCGAGCACGGTCGAGGTCCCCGGGTCGGGGGGCGCCGCCGTCGTCGCCGGCTCCTGCATGATCCGGGTGGCGGCCGCGACGAACAGGGCGAGGGCGAACATCGCCACGGCGGCGCCGATGGCGCCTGCCACGACCATGCGCTGCCCCACGGGGACCCTCCTCGTCATCACGAGGAGCGTACGGCCGGGGTGGGACCGGCCTACGGCTCCTCGGACGTGCCGCCGGTCTCGCCACCGCCGCCGCTGCCCGGGTCCGTGCTCGGGTCGTCGCTGGGCAGGTCGACCGGTTCGCTGGGCGAGGGGGACGGCGACGGGCTCGGCGACGGGCTCGGCGAGCTGCCGGGCAGCGGGACGCTCGGTGACGGCAGGGGCGCCGGGGTCGGGCTCGGCGACGGGCTGGGGGACGGCGACGGCGACGGGCTCGGGCTCGGCGACGGTGCGTCCTGGACACACGGCTGCTCCTCGCCGTCGTCGATGACGTCGGGCACGAACGGCTGCTCGGCGTCCTCGCCCGTCCCGTTCTCGGGTGCGGGGGACGGGGCGTCCCGGCGGGTGTAGCCCTCCGGGCACTCCTCGGGCTCGCCGTTGAGCTCCTCGAGCCCCTCGAGGTCCGGCGTCGCGAACTCGAGGACCTCGGCGTCGGCCAGCGCCCGTTCGGCGAAGGCGCGCCAGACGGGTGCGGCGGCGCCACCGCCGGTCAGGCCCTCGGTCGGGGTGTCGTCGAGGTTGCCGACCCAGACGGCCGCGGCCAGCTGGGGCGTGTAGCCCGCGAACCAGGCGTCGCGGCTGTCGTTGGTGGTCCCGGTCTTGCCGGCGACGGGCCGGCCCTCGAGCTGGGCCGCCGTGCCGGTGCCACGACGCACGTTGTCGACCAGCACGTCGTTGACGACCGCGGCGACGTTCGCGTCCACGGCCTCCACGACGTCGTCGGCCCACGAGTAGATGACCCGGCCCTCGCGGTCCTGGATCTCGGTGACGTAGTGGGCGGTGCGGCGCTGGCCGCCTGCGGCCAGGGTGGCGTAGGCGTTGGCGACCTCGGTGACGGTGAACTCGTCCTGGCCGAGGGTGAGGCCGCCCTGCGGGGCCATCGTCGGCGTGCCGTCGGCACGTTCGCCGGGCAGGCCGAGGGCGATGGCGGTGTCGATGACCGACCGGGCGCCGACCTCCTGCTGCATCTGGAGGTAGACGGTGTTGGTCGACGTGGTCGTGGCCTCGCGCACGGTCTGCTTGCCGAAGTCGCTGCCGCCGTAGTTGCGGAACTCGGTGCCGTTGACGTCGATCGTCGCCGGGGCGTCGTAGCGGCTCTCGGGGGAGTAGCCGTCGGTGACGAACCGGGTCAGGGTGATCGGCTTGAAGGCGGAGCCGACCTGGTTGCTGCCCTGGACCGCGAGGTTGAGCTGCTGCTGCTCGAAGCCGGGGCCGCCGACTGCGGCGACGACGGCGCCCGTGGTCGGGTCGACCGCGACGAGTGCGCCCGAGTCGTGGGCGCCCTCGGCGACCGACGCGGTCACGGCGTCCTGCGCCGCCTGCTGCATGACGGGCCGCATCTCGGTGCGGATGGTCAGGCCGTTGTAGAGCTGCCCCTCCTCGACCAGCGTGCTCGCCTCGCGCCGCACGGCGTCGAGGAAGTAGGCGGCGCTGCCCTGGTTGCCGATCGCGTTGCCCTCCTGGACCGCCGGCAGGCCCGCTGCGACGAGCTCGTCGTGCGTGGCCTGGTCGATCCAGCCCTGGTCCAGCATCCCGTCCAGCGTGTAGACGCGGCGGGCGTCGGCGGCCTCCGGGTCGGCCGCCGGGTCGAGGTTCTCGGGCGAGCGGATGATGCCCGCGAGCGTCGCGGCCTGGTTGACCGTCAGCTCCTCGGCGGTGACGCCGTAGTAGGTCCTGGCCGCGGAGTCCACGCCGTAGGTGCCGCGACCCCAGTAGATCGTCGAGAGGTAGAACCCGAGGATCTCGTCCTTGCTGTAGGCGCGCTCGAGCTTGATCGACAGCGCGGCCTCGCGCAGCTTGCGGGAGATCGTCTGTTCGGGGCTGAGCAGGGCGTTCTTGACGTACTGCTGGGTGATGGTGGACCCGCCCTGCCCGGTGAGGTCCCGGGTGCGGACGTTGGTCACCAGGGCGCGGGCGATGCCGCGCGGCGAGACGCCGCTGTGGTCGTAGAACCGCCGGTCCTCCGCGGCCAGCACCGCCTGCACGACGTGCTCCGGCAGCTGTTCGACGGTGACGTTGCGGCGCGACTCGGTCGTGTCGAGCGTGCCGAGCTCCTGGCCGTCGGCGTCGAGCACGACGGTCGTGCCCTGCACCTGGATGTCGTCGGGGAGCGGGACGCTGCTGAAGACGAAGAAGAACAGCAGCACGCCGACGATCCCGAGCAGGATCGCCGGGATGACGAGCAGGAGGGCCCACCAGCGGCGGTACCACGGGCGGCCCCCGGTGACGACGTCGCCCGGCGTGGTGCCGGTCCGTCGGGGCGGGCGGCGGGAGGAGGTGTTCGACATGGCCGGGAAGTGTCACGGGCGCCCGCCCGGGATGCGAACACGCCGCGCACGCCGCGCGCGGCGTCCTCAGCAGCCGGGCGCCGGAATCGCCGTCTCGATGCCGTCTGCGAGGGCTGGTGCCGAAGTGGCGATCCCGGCGCCGTCCGCGCGTCGGGCGACCACCTGCGCGACCACCGCACCGTCGCCGTCGACGACCGGGGCGCCGGACGACCCCGGCCCGACCTCGAAGTCCAGCACGACGCGCTGGCTGCCGCCCTCGTCGACCGTCCCCGCGGTCGTGATCGGGCGCGCCCCGGGGAAGCCGACGACCCGGACCTCGTCCCCGGTCACGGGGGCGCGACCGAGGCCGAGCGTGCTGCCCAGCGGTTCGTCCAGCAGCAGGACCGCGACGTCCTGCTCGGGCGAGACGAGCACCGCCGTGACGGTCGGGCCCGAGCCGCCGTCGAGCTCACGCAGGCCGACCGACGCTGCGCCGAGGACGACGTGGCGGTTCGTGACCAGCGCGGGCTGGCCGTCGTACGTGATGGCGAACCCGGAGCCGGTGCCACTGGTGCCGTCACAGCCCAGCCGGGTCACCAGTGCGACCGCGTCGGCGAGCTCGGGGACCGCGTCGGCGACGCGTGCGCCCTGCCGGTTGAACACGATCGAGTCCACCAGCCAGGCACCGGCGGGCAGGACGAGGAAGACGGCCAGCAGCAGCGCGATGAACCGACCGCCACGCTCCCGCAGCCGTGTCATCGGCGTGTCGGGTGTCTCCTCGTCGGGGGCGAGGAGGTCGTCGGCATCGGTCACGCGGGGCTCCGGGGCGGGTGGTCGGCGAACGCGTTCTGTCCAGCGTGGCGTTCCCCGGCGCGTTCGTCACCCGTGCGAGCGCACGGGGCGGCAGGGGACCTGCGCGGGGGTGCCTCAGCCGAGCGGGACCACGGCACTGGTCCGGTAGCGGGCTCCGTCCGGGTGGGTCTCGCTGGTCACGACCGCCAGCTCGCGGACCTCGAACGACCCGGTGACCGGCGCGCCGCCCAGACGGCGGGCGGTCGCCGCGTCCCGGGTGCGGGCCAGGGTCACGTGCCCGACGAAGGGTCGTCGCGGTGGTGGCTGGCCGATGCCGGCGGTGGCGCGCGCGACCGCGGACGCCAGGGCGTCGAGGCCCGCGACCGGCGCCATGACGACGTTCGCCCCCAGCACGGCCGTCCTCGGTCCGACCTGTGCCGTCGCGCGGGGGAGGTCGCTGCGCAGCAGGCGGCGGGTGACCGAGGTCGGCATGACGTCGCCGAGGAAGCGCAGGGTGACGTGCAGCGCGTGCCGCTGGACCCAGCGGACGCCCGGTTCGGCCGGGCGTGGCAGCCCGCACAGGAGGTCGAGCGCCTCGGCGGGTGGCCACGCGGCGACGAAGGTGCGGGCCACGCGACCTCCCCCTTGACGGTGCCGACGCATGGTGGCATCCTAACGTCGTTAGGTTTCCGAACGACGTTAGGCCCACTGTGCCGACCGACCTCCGCGCCGAACGACGCGCCGACACGCGTGAGCGGATCCTCGCCGCGGCCTGGGACCTCGCCGAGCGCGACGGGCTCGCGAACTGGACCCTGCGGGACCTCGCCGCCGCGGTCGGGATGCGGGCGCCGTCGCTCTACACCCACTTCGACGGCCGCGACGACATCCTCGATGCGATGTTCGCCGACGGCTACGGCGAGCTCGAGCAGCTGCTGCACGGTGTCGAGCTCCCTGACGACCGCCGTGCCGCGCTCCTGCACGCGGCGACCGCGTTCTTCGACTTCTGCACCGCGTCCGTGCCGCGCTACCAGCTGCTGTTCACCCACGTGCTGGGGGAGTGGGCACCGTCCGCCGACGCCTACCGCGTGTCGCAGCGTGCCTACGGCCGCATGATCGTCCAGTTCGCGGAGATCGGCATCACCGACCAGCGCGCCATCGACCTCTGGACCGGCCTGCTGAGCGGCCTCGTCGCGCAGCAGCTGGCCAACGACCGTGGCGGTGACCGGTGGCGGGACCTGGTGCCCGACGCCGTCGACATGTTCCTCGCCCACACCGCCCGATGAACGACCGGGAGTGCCCCCGATGAGTGCCGACAGCCCGATCCGCACCGACGCAGCCACGAGCGCGCCCGCTGGCGCGACCGACGTCGCGACAGTCGTCCGCATCACGCGCGAGACGGATGCTCGCGACGTGGCGGTCGCCGCCTACGACCAGCTGCTGTGGCTGCTGCAGCACCTCGAGCCCCAGCACTGGGACGCGCCGACCGACTGCGAGGCGTGGCACGTCGCCGACATGGTGCGGCACCTCGCCGGGGCCGCGAAGGCCTGTGGGAGCGTGCCGGAGACCATCCGGCAGCAGGTCTGGGGCGCGCGCCACGCCAAGGAGTACGACGGCAACGCCCTGGACGCCACCAACGACCTCCAGGTGCAGGACCATGCGCACCTGTCGCCGGGGCAGCTCGTGGCGCTGCTGCGGGAGCGTGCCCCGAAGGCGGTCGCGGGCCGGCTCCGGACACCGGGACTCGTGCGTCGGGTGGACATCACGATCGCCGACGGTGGCTCGTCGGCGGGGATGCCGGGGACGCTCAACCTCGGGCACCTCATGGACGCCGTCTACACGCGGGACGTGTGGCTCCACTCGATCGACATCGAGCGTGCGACCGGGGTCACCGTCGACCGCACCGGCCAGCCCGACGCACGGATCGTCGAGGACGTCGTCGCCGAGTGGGCGGCGCGCCACGGGCGGCCGTTCGAGCTCACGCTGACCGGCCCGGCCGGTGGGCGGTACCGCCAGGGCACCGGTGGACAGCAGCTCGAGCTCGACGCGATCGAGTTCGCCCGCACGATCTCGGGCCGCGCCACCGGCGACGGCCTGCTCGCAACACACATCTGGTTCTAGGAGGCTGTCATGAGCCTGCACGGCACCGCGCTCTGGCTGCACATCGTCGCGGCCATCCTGCTCGTCGGTGGCTCGGCGTGGACCCACGTCGCCGCGACCCGCCTGCGTCGGTCGCACACCGTCGACGAGGCCAGGGCCCACGCCGCGACGATCCACGGCTTCGTCCGCGCGTCGATGCCGCTGGCCGTCGTGACGCTCGTCGCGGGGGCGTACCTCGCGACGGTCGGGTCCTACTGGACCTCGCCGTGGCTCGTCACGTCCCTCGTCCTGTTCGTCGCGATCGGTGCGCTCTCGGGCAGCCGGGTCGACCCCGCCGTGACCGAGCTGGTGGCCGTCCTCGACGAGGCGCCGCCCGGTCCGCTGCCGGCTGCTGCCCGGGACGCGATGCACGCGCGCGGCCTCGAGCTCGCGGCCGTGTTCGGCGGGCTCGACCTCGCGATCGTCTTCCTCATGTCCAACAAGCCCGGGCTGCTCGTCGCCGTCGTGACGGCCGTCGTCGGCGTGACCATCGGCCTCGTGCTGGCCGCACGCGAGCGTCGGCCGGCTGTCGCGGTCGCCTGACGCGGACGCCCCCGCCACGGGGGCGGGGGCGTCACGGGGTGCGGGTGCTCAGAACGAGCTGATGTCCAGCTCCATCAGGGCGCCGTCCTCGGCGGCCGCGAGCTCGCGACGCTGCCGGGCCTTGGGCAGGACCGCCTTGGCCCAGTACGCGGCGACCGCGAGCTTGCCGTTGTAGAAGCCCTCGTCGCCGTTGACGCCACCGGCGTCGAGCGCGGCCTTCGCGACCTCGGCCTGGCGCAGCAGCAGCCAGCCGATGAGCAGCTCGGAGACCGAGTACAGCAGCTCGACCGAGTGCAGGCCGATCTTGTAGAGCTCGCCCCGCTGCTCCTCGTCCTGCATGGCCGCCATGGCCTGCTGGCTGTGGATGCCGAGGTGGCCGCCCACGTCCTCCAGCGCCTGGCCGAGGGCCTTGCGCTCGTCGGCGAGGTGGTCCGGGCCGTTGTCGACCATCTCCTTGACCTGGCCGGTGAACCACATCAGGGTCTGGCCCATGTCCTTGGCGATCTTGCGGAAGAACAGGTCCAGCGACTGGATCGCGGTCGTGCCCTCGTAGAGGGTGTCGATCTTGGCGTCGCGGATGTACTGCTCGATCGGGTAGTCCTTGGTGAAGCCGGAGCCACCGAAGGTCTGCAGGCTCGCCGAGCCGAGCAGCTCGTACGCCTTCTCCGAGCAGTAGCCCTTGACCAGCGGCAGGAGCAGGTCCTCACGCTTGGCCCACTCGGCGATGGCGTCCTGGTCGCCCTCGGCGACTGCCTTGGCCTTCTTGTCCTGCGTCCAGCCCGCGAGCATCACCAGGGCGCGCATGCCCTCGGCGTGCGCCTTCTGCTCCATGAGCAGGCGACGGACGTCGGGGTGGTTGATGATCTCGGTCTTGGGCGCGGTCGGGTCGGCCATCTGGGTCATGTCGGGACCCTGCTGGCGGACCTTGGCGTACTCCAGCGCGTTGAGGTAGCCGGTCGACAGCGTCGCCATCGCCTTGGTGCCCACCGTCATGCGTGCGTACTCGATGACGCGGAACATCTGGCGGATGCCGGCACCTCGCTCGTCGGCCTCGCCGACGAGGTAGCCGACGCAGGGGCGGTCGGCGTCGGCGCCCATCGTGAGCTCGCACGTGGCGGAGCCCTTGATGCCCATCTTCTTCTCGATGTTGGTCACCTTGACGCCGTTGCGCTCACCGAGCGAGCCGTCCTCGTTGACCAGGTACTTCGGGACGATGTAGAGCCGCAGGCCCTTGGTGCCCGGCTCGCCGCCCTCGGGACGGGCGAGCACGAGGTGCACCGTGTTGGGGTGCGTCTGCGCGTCGGCCGACGTGATGAAGCGCTTGACGCCCTCGATGTGCCAGACGGAGCCGATGTCGTCGGGGCCGTTCTCCTCGACCTTGACGGCCTTGGTCGTGCCAGCGCCCACGTCCGAGCCGGCGTCGGGCTCGGTGAGGACCATGGTGCCGCCCCAGCGCTGGTTCACCATCGGCTTGGCGAAGCGCTCGACCTGGCCGGGGGTGCCCACCTCGTCGATGATCATCGACATCAGGGCGCCGATCGGCCACAGCATCGCGGTGGCGTGGCCGCCCAGCAGCAGCTCGGCGGTTGCCCAGCGGATCGTGGGCGGTGCGCCGAAGCCGCCGAGCGAGGTCGGCAGGGGGAGCGTGTGCCAGCCGGCGTCGTAGAACGCCTCGAGCGCCTGGTGCAGCTCCTCGGGGATCGTGATGTCCCCGGTCTCCTTGTCGAGCTGCAGCGGCGTGCGGTCGGCCGGGACGAACGACTCGGCCCAGATCGACTCGGTCGCGAAGCGGTCGACCTCCTTGAGGATCATCCGTGCCGTGTCGGCGTCCATGGCCGCGAACGGGCCGGTGCCGAGGTCCTCGTCGGTACCGAGCACCTCGAACAGGTTGAACTCGATGTCGCGGAGGTTGCTCTTGTAGTGGCTCACGATGGCCGTCCTCTCTGTGCTGACGCCGTGCTGGTGGGTCGGCGGGGCACGTGCGCTCCTCCGGCTCCAACAGAGGCGCGAACACCGCGTGTGACTTTGAGCATACGTTACAGATTGGAGTGTACGCTACACATTGGAGCAAACGCTCAAATTCGTGTCAGGTATGGCACGCTTGTACGACGACCGACGAGTGTGGGGTCATGGCCAGGTACCGCGTGGGGCTCGAGACGCGCCGTCGCATCCTCGATGCGACGCGTGAGGCGTTGGCCGAGGACGGGCTGAACGACCTCACGCTCAAGACCATCACGGACCGGGCGGACGTCGGGGCCGGCAGCTTCTACAACCTGTTCGACAGCAAGGAGGCGGCGATCCTCGAGGTCGTCCGCGAGGCGATCGAGGGCGTCGACCCCGACCCGGCCGGGCTGGGCAAGGAACGGTTGGAGGACCTGACCGAGGCGTTCGTCAGCTTCTTCGTCGACCCCCGCACGGCGCTCGCGGCGCGGATCTACCTCCAGCTCGCCCTTGCGGGGGCGCTGAGCGACGAGGGCGTGGCCACGCGCGTCGACCGGCACCACCGCGCCCGCGTCGCCCGCTTCGCCGCGGCCTTCCTCCGCGAGCACGACGCGCTCGAGGCGGAGCAGGCACGACGGCTCGCCGAGCGGCTGCTCGCCGCGCTCATGGGTGCGTGCCTGACCTGGGTCGTCGACCCCGAGTTCCCGCTGCAGGCACACGCGATGGCGCTGCTCGCGGCGATCCGACCCGCCGAGGGCGCCTGAGGGCGTAGTCTCGCGGCCCGTCGACGACGAGAGGCATCGATGAGCCCCGGCTGGGCCCTGGTGCTGGTCGCCGTGCTCATCGCGGCCAACGGGATGTTCGTCGCCTTCGAGTTCGGTCTCGTGGCGGCGCGGCAGGGCACGCTCGAGGAGCAGGCGCGCGCGGGTGATCGCGGCGCCGTGGCCGCCGTCCGCCAGTTGCGCAACATCTCGTTCGTGCTGTCAGCGGCGCAGTTCGGCATCACCGCGACCTCGCTGGTCGTCGGCTTCCTGGCGGAGGACGCGATCGGCAACGCCGTGATCACGCCGATCATGGACGCGGTCGGCCTCGGTGAGGCCGCGCGCTCCGGCGTCGCACTCGCCATCGCGTTCGCGCTGTCGACGGTGCTCCAGATGCTGCTCGGCGAGCTGGCGCCGAAGAACTACGCGCTGGCCCGCCCCGAGGGCACGGCCCGCGCGCTCGCCCGGCCGATGCGGCTGTTCGGCATCGTGCTGGGCCCGATCATCCGCCTGTTCGACGAGTCCGCCGCCTTCCTGACGCGCCGCGTGTTCCACACCGAGGTGGCCGAGGAGCGGCTCGGCGGCCACTCGCCCGACGAGCTCGCCCGGATCATCTCGGCGTCACGAGAGGGCGGCGCGCTCAGCGACAGCCAGGGGCAGCTGCTCGCCCGGGCGGTGCACCTCGGCGACCGGCGCGTCCACGAGGTGATGGTCCCGCGGACCTCCGTGTCGTTCCTCGATGCCGACGACACCCTCGACGACCTGCGCGCCGCCAGCCGCGAGACGGGGCACTCGCGCTTCCCGGTCCGCGGCGTGGACGACGACGACATCGTCGGCACGGTCCACATCAAGGACGTCCTCGCGGTGCCGGTCGCCGACCGGGCGTCGACGCGCCTCGGTGCCATTGCGGCACCGGCCGTGCTCGTCCCGGAGTCCGAGCCGCTCCGTCGCCTGCTCGCGCGCCTGCGCCGGACGCAGCGGACGTTCGCCATGGTGATCGACGAGTTCGGTGGCGTGGCCGGGATCGTGACCGTCGAGGACGTGATCGAGGAGCTCGTCGGCGAGATCGAGGACGAGTTCGACCGCGGTGTCGGGTCGGTGCGCCGCGTCGGCCCCGACCGTTGGCTGGTCGACGGCATCGTGCGCGTCGACGAGGTCGCCCGCCTGCTCGACACGCCGCTGCCCGACGGCGACTACGAGACCGTGGCCGGCTTCGTGATCGACCAGCTGGGGCGCATCCCGAACACCGGTGCCGCGGCCACTGCCGAGGGCTGGACGTTCGTGGCCCAGCGCGTCGACGGCGTCCGGCTCGCGCGCGTGCTCATCCGACCGGAGGGCGAGGAATGAGCGGGCTGGCCGCAGCGGCACCGGGCGCCCACGAGGCCGGCCTGGACCTCGTCGCGATCGGCATCGGCGTCGTGCTGCTGATCGCCAACGCCTTCTTCGTCGCGGCCGAGATCGCGCTGCTCGCGGCCCGCCGCGCCCGGATCGAGGACCTGGCTGCGACGGGCGAGCCCCGCGCCGTCCGGGCGCTGAAGGCGCTCGAGGAGCTGTCGGTCACCTTCTCCGGTGCGCAGCTCGGCATCACGATGTGCTCCCTGGGGCTCGGCGCGGTCGCGGAGCCGGCCGTGGCTGCCGCACTGGTCGGGCCGCTCGAGTCGCTCGGGATCCCCGCCGACTCGGCCGGCATCGTCGCCTTCATCATCGCGCTGACGATCGTGGTCTTCCTCCACATGGTCCTCGGCGAGATGGTGCCCAAGAACCTCGCGCTGGCCGGTGCGGAGACGCTGTCGCTGCGCGTCGCGCGTCTCTTCGGCTGGTACGTGACGCTGTTCCGCCCGATCATCCTCGTCCTCAACAGTGCGGCGAACGGGCTGGTGCGCCTGACCCGGACGGAGCCGATCGAGGAGATCGGGCTCGTCCACACGCCCGACGAGCTCCAGCTGGCCCTGCGCGAGTCGCGCCGGCACGGGATGGTCGCGCCGGCGGACGCCCGTGTGCTGACGGCGGCCCTGCAGCTGGCGGACATCGACGCCGAGGCGGCGATGACACCGCGGACCGATCTCGTCTCGGTGACCTCGGACACGGGACCGCAGGAGATCCTCGAGCTGGCGGCCGAGACCGGGTTCACCCGGTTCCCCGTGACACACGGCGACCTCGACCACGTCATCGGCATGGTGCACGTCAAGGACCTCCTGATCGCCGAGGCCGACGAGCTCGTCGGGCGTGACGCGGGCGACCTGGTCCGCCCGCTGCCGGCCGTGCCGGAGTCGCGCGACCTCGAGCACCTGCTGGTCAGCATGCGTGAGCAGCGGGCCCATGCCGCGCTGGTGGTGGACGAGTACGGCGGCACCGCGGGACTGCTCACGCTGGAGGACGTGATCGAGGAGCTCGTGGGCGAGATCGCCGACGAGTTCGACAGCGAGGAGCAGGCGGGCCAGACGACGGAGGGTGCCTGGGTCGTGCCGGGGACGTTCCGGCGCGACGAGCTGGAACGTCTGGCCGGTGTGACCCTGCCCGCCGGCGCCGCCGAGACGGTGTCGGGAGTCCTGACCGAGGAGCTCGGTCGGCTGCTGCGCCGTGGTGACGTCCTGGAGGTCGAGGGCTGGACGCTGCGCGTGCTCACGATGGAGGGCCGTCGCGCGGGTCAGGTCGAGGTGGTGGCACCCACGGAGGGCGACCACGACTAGTCACTTCTCGCCACGCTGGGTTGATCCTGATCCACGCCCGAGGATCCCGTTCGGCGCAGGACCCCGCCGGTAGCCTCCGGGGCGTCGACGAGGGACCACCGGTGGACGAGCCCACACTCCGTGCGCTGCTCGACGCAGCCCCGGTCGCGGCGGTCGTCGTGGGGCAGGACCACACCATCCGTGCGTGGAACCCGGCTGCTGCCGCGATCACCGGGTGGGAAGCCGACGAGGTGCTCGGTCAGCCGGACCCGATGATCCCCGAGGGGCGGCAGCAGGAGACGGCCGAGGCCCTCGAGGGCTGGCTGGCCGGCAGTGACGAGCCCGAGCGCCTCGTCCTGCCCCGGGTCCGGCGTGACGGCTCGAAGTTCCAGCTGTGCCTCGAGTCCGCCGCGACGATCGAGCTGGCCGACGGGCCGGGGATGGCGGTCTGGTTCACCGAGGCGAGCGACCTCGACGCACTGGTCCTGCACCGCAACCAGCTGTCCCGTCGGCTCGTCGGCGCGACCCGCATCGAGGACGTCGTCCCGGTGCTCACCGAAGCCGTCACCGACGTGCTCGGTGCCGCGGACGCGGTGGTGCTGCGGCGCTGCCCGCCGGGCCTGCACCTGCACGGGTTGCGGGGGTTCGGGATGGAGACCGAGGTGGCCGAGCAGGTCGAGCTGGACCTGCGGACCGGGACGCCGTGGACGGCCGCGGCGACGGGTGACATCACCGACGGCGAGCTCGACATCGGCGACGGCCCGCTGGCATCGTCGTTCATCCCGATGGGCCCTGAGGGGGGTGGCTGGGTGCTGGCCACCCGCGGGACGCATGCGGCCGGTGCCAACGTGCACGTGCAGGACCTCTTCCGGGCGGTCGCCGACGAGGCCTGGGCGGCGCTGAAGCGCGTCTCCCTCGTGGCCGAGCTCGACGGCAAGATCGAGATCCTCGAGGCGACGAGCCGGCTGGCCGGCTCGGTCGGCCTCGACCTCGAGGCGGCGCTCACGGCCGTGACCCGACACGCGGCTGAGGCGCTGTCCTGCGAACGGGCCGCGGTCTACCTCGTCGAGCCCGACTCGGGCGAGCTCGAGCTCGCGCACGTCTTCGCCTCCGACGCCTCGCCCGACGAGCTGCTCGCCGAGGACGAGGGCCTCGAGCTCGCACGGGAGGTGGTGCGCAGCGGGGACGAGGTGCTCTACCAGGACGTCTCGGCCTGCGAGATCGCCGAGGGACCGTGGCACGCCGACGCCGGGAGCGTCGCCGTCATGGGGCTCCCGCTGCTGGTCGCCAATCGGCGGGTGGGTGCCCTCGTGGTCGCGCACACCATCGCGCACCCGCGCGGGTTCACGTCGCTGTGCCAGCAGGTCGGTGCGGCCGTGGCGCAGCAGGCCGCTCTCGCCATGGAGCACGCCCGGCTCTACGCCGCCGCCCAGCGCAACGTCGAGCGGCTCGAGGAGATGGACCGGCTCAAGGCCGACTGGATGGCCGGCGTCACCCACGACCTCAAGGCGCCCGTCACGACGCTGGTCGGCTTCGTCGACACGCTGCGGCGCATGACGGGGCAGGTCAGCGAGGACGACCAGCGCCACTTCCTCGACATCATGTCGCGCCAGGCCAAGCGGCTCGTCGGCCTGATCGAGGACCTGATGCTCTCGGCACGGGTCGAGGCCGACGCGGCCGCCCGGCGCCGGGAGGTCGTCGACGTCGGCGAGCTCGTCGAGACCGTCGTCGAGTCGATGGACCAGGACGACCGCGAGCGCATCGCGGTCAAGACCGACGACGTCACCGCGTCCGTCCTCGGGGACCGTGCCCACCTCCAGCGCGTCATCGTCAACCTCATCTCCAACGGGCTGATGCACGGCGCCGGGGCCATCACCGTCAGCGTCGGGCACGAGACCGGCAAGGTGCTCGTGGCCGTCGAGGACGAGGGGGCGGGTGTCCCGGTCGACGACCGGGAGCGGATCTTCGAGCGGTTCGTCCACGGCGACCACGAGGCCTCCTCCGGGCTGGGCCTGTTCGTGGCGAAGGGCATCATGGAGGCGCACGAGGGCTCCATCTCGGTGACCGACCGTGCCGACGGTCGACCCGGGGCACGGTTCGAGCTGCGGTTCCCCCGCAGCCGCCGCCAGCGCGAGCAGGACCTGGCCCCGACCGAGGTCGTCGAGGACCGTCGCAGGACCGACCCCGTCGGGAGCGGTGGCGTCTGAGCCGCGACCGGTCGGTAGCGTGCGCCGCCGACCAGGGGGCTGCACGGTGGGAGCCGACGAGGAGCGTTCCGCGGCACGGGCGCGGGCTGCGGCGGCGCTACGGCGCTTCGGGCATGCCCTGCACAGCCGTGACGCGGACGCCAGCCTGCTCGACGAGGTGGCGGCAGCGGCCGACGCGGTGACCGCGCGTCTCGAGGACGTGCCGTTGCGCGAGCGTGACCTCAGCGCGCTGCGTGGGCAGATGTGGGCCGACCCCGTCCCGGACGGCGGTGTGGTGCAGCACTTCCAGGACTGCTTCGTGTCCGGGATCTGGAACCCGATGGGCATCGGCATCGAGGTCCGTCGCGACGGCGACGAGGCCGTGGCGACCGTGACGCTCGGCGCGGCCTACGAGGGCGCACCGGGTCGCAGCCACGGCGGGATCGTCGCTGCCATCTTCGACGACGTGCTGGGCTACCTCCTGCGCTTCCTCAAGCAGCCTGCCTTCACGGGGGAGCTGACCGTCCGGTACCTCGCGCCGACGCCGATCCACGAACCGCTGGAGTTCCGCGCGCGGGTGGAACGGGTCGAGGGCCGCAAGATCGACACGGTCGCCGAGGCGTACGCGCTCGGTCCCGACGGTGAGCGGACCCACGTCGCGACGGCCACGGCGCGGTTCATCGCGATCGACTCCTACGTGCCGTGAGCCTCGCTCGACTGCTGGCCGAGACCCACGCCCTGGCCCGCGACTGGTGGGACCCGTCCCGACGGCTGCTCGTGCACCCGGGCGGGCTGCTCGGCGACCGGGTCGTCCGACGGGGCGACGTCGTGGGGCTGGTGCCGTCGACGGCCTGGTGGGCGCTGGGGCTCCTCGAGCGAGGTGCCGCGGGCGACCGCGAGCTCGCCGAGGTCGCGGTGCGCAGCGTCCTCGACCGTGGTCTCGGCGGAGACGAGCAGGAACGTCGCGAGGTCGCGACGGCCTTGGCGCTGCTCCTGCGTGACCACGAGCTGCCGGCGACGCTGGCCGGTGACGCGCGGGCCGCGGTGGCGCGGACCGTCCACGCCGCTGCGGCACGGGCAGTCGACGTCACCCGGACCGATGCCGCCGTCCTCCGTGCGTGGCTCGAGCTGGAGGTCGGCCGCTGGGAGGGCGACGAGGAGCTGCTCGCCTCCGGTGCCGCGCGGGCCCGGGCCGTCGCCGCCGACGCCGGCGTCCGTGGGCACGTCGCCGTGCACGGCAGCCCCAGCGCCAGCGGCGTCGCGCTGCTCGGGCTGTCGCTGTGGGCGGAACGGCCCCCCGTCGACGACCTCGCCCCGCTCGGCCGCGCCCTGCGCGACGAGGTCTGGCACGACCTCCTCGCTGCCTGGCACCCGGGGCTGCGGACGATGGTCCCGCCGTTCACCCGCGCCCGCGGGATCGACCTCACCACCCACGTCGCTGTCGCCGGCCTGTGGTTCGCCTGGCTCGTGGACGGCGTCGAACCGGTCCCGCCGCTGCACGAGCCGCAGTTGCACCAGGCGCAGGACCTGCCCCTGGTGTTCGCGATCGCCGCACTGGCCGACGCGAGCAGGGACGTGCGCGACCTGGCACCGCTGGTCCGGGCACAGCCGCCGCGACAGGGCGAGTGGTACGACCGGGTCGGGGAGCGGGTCTGGACCGGCTGGACCGGTGGCGACCTCGCCGTCGGGGCCGAGTGGTCACCCGACGAGCGCGGTGGCGCGTCGCAGGCCGTCACGGCCGCAGCCGTGTGGCGGTCGCCCGCCGGCGGCAACGCCTGGCTGCGGCTCCACCAGCGGTCGGGTGCCGTCGAGGCCCGGGTCGAGCAGGAGGACGGTGTGGTGCGGCTCGTCCACGGCACCACGACGGGGCCCGTGGAGCTGTGGCTCGGCGGGGGCGAGGCCACCGTCGCCGCCGAGCGGCTCGAGCACGGCGGTCGGACGTGGTGGCTGGAGGGGGTCGCGGAGGTCGCGCCGACCGGACGGCCGTCGCCACAGGTGACGGGCGCCTGGGCGCTGGAGGCCCGCGCCGACGGCATCGTGCTGACGACGGAGGTCTGAGATGGGGTTCACGCGCGAGGAGCTCGAGGCGTACCGCGGCGAGGAGGTCGACGACCTCGTCGGTGACGACGTCCGACTGCTGCTCGTCGGCATCAACCCGGGTCTGTGGACCGCGGCGACCAACACGCACTTCGCCTACCCGTCGAACCGGTTCTACCCGGCGCTGCACCTCGCCGGGATCACGCCGACGCCGATCGACCCCAACGGCGCGACCGACGAGGACCGCACGATGCTGCGTGGCCTCGGGATCGCCATCACCAACGTCGTGGCGCGTGCCACGGCCCGGGCGTCCGAGCTGACCCGCGACGAGCTGCGTGCCGGTGGCGAGGTCGTCGCGTCGAAGGTCGCCGCATGGCGACCGAACGTCGTCGCGTTCGTCGGGATCACCGCCTACCGCGACGCCTACGGCCGTCGCGGGGCGAGCACGGGGCGCCAGCCCGAGGGGGAGTGGCTCGCCGGCGTCGAGACCTGGGCGGTCCCCAACCCGAGCGGCCTGAACGCCCACGAGACGGCACCGTCGCTCGCCCGGGCCTACCGCGAGGTCGCCGTCGCGGCGGGCGTCGACGTCGGCCCACCACGCTGGTGAGTCAGTCGCCGCCGAACATCGGCAGGCCGTCGGCGAGCGGGTCGTCGGGCGTGCCACGGACGCCCGAGAGGCCGTCCGCCGGCGTCTCGATGGCCGGCAGGGCGTCGACGGCG
>JBFKQZ010000004.1:0-32369 GCA_041627475.1 Nitriliruptoraceae bacterium
CCTCGTCGAGATCGACCCGTCGTGGCACGACCGCGTGGACCCCTCGATGCGCGGCCATCCGGACATCCCGACCGGCGTGTCGACGACGGCGACGGCGGCATTCGGGGACCTGCTGCAACTGTCGGGCAACGGGATCGGCTACCACCAGTCGGCGCCGACGCGCGAGCAACGGGTCGCGGCGCTGAGCACGAACAGCGGCCGCTGGTTCTGGGCGTTCGGCAGCGCGACGCCCGGCGACTCCGGGGGGCCCGTCGCCAACCTCAGCGACGGCGGGACGGCCCTCGGACTCGCGACGGCCATCGCAGTGGGCTACGTCGACGACAGCACGACCGGGTTGCAGGCCGGCATCAACGGGGTCTCGATCGAGGGGGCGATGGCAGACGCAGCGGGCGACGGCATCGAGCTGCGACTCCGGACGGTGCCCGGCTGAGCCGGCTCAGCCGATGACGCCGAAGCCCCACAGCAGCGCAGGGATCAGGATCGCGGCGAACACCACGAGCAGGATGATGTCGTTCCACTTGCCGTCGCGGTAGCGGCGCGTCGAGTTGAAGCCCATATCAGCGCTCCTCGATGAACGGCGGCAGCTCGTGGTCGTCGTGGTCGAGCTCCTCGATGTTGACGTCGCGGAACGTCAGGACCCGGACCGACTTGATGAAGCGGGCAGGGCGGTACATGTCCCAGACCCAGGCGTCGTCGATCTCGAGCTCGAACCACTGGTCGCCGGGGCCACCGCGTGGATGGACCTCGACGGCGTTGCAGAGGTAGAACCGGCGCTCGGTCTCCACCACGTAGGTGAACATCCGCACGACGTCGCGGTACTCGCGGTACAGCCCCATCTCGAGGTCGTGCTCGTACGCGTCGAGCTCGTCCTCCATGTGTCCGTACCTCCTGATGACCGACCCCAGACGGTACCCCCGGCCCGAGGACGGGCGGGTGGAGGAGCCCGCCCGGAGGGCCGTCGCGAGCGCAGCGAGCGGGAGCGTCGTGCCCGAGGACGGGCGGGTGGAGGAGCCCGCACGGAGGGCCGTCGCGGTCAGATCGCGAGGCGGGTCTGTCGGAGCGCGGCGATCGGCTCCCAGCTGTGGCGGTGCCAGGAGCAGGCCCCCACGTCGTCGAGCGCGGCGAGGTGCGCTGGCGCCGGGTAGCCCTTGTTGCTGTCGAACTCGTAGGCGGGGTGCTCGGCGGCCACCTCGCACATGAGCCGGTCACGCGTGACCTTCGCCATGACCGAGGCGGCAGCGACCGACGCGCTGTACGCGTCGCCGTACACGATGCGCTCGGTGGGCACGCCGTAGTGCGAGAGGAAGTCCCAGTTGCCGTCCAGCAGCAGCACGTCCGGTCGGATCGGCAGCGCGTCGACGGCCCGGGTCGCCGCCAGCCGGATGGCGTCGCTCATGCCGAGCCCGTCGATCTCGTGGTTGCTGGCGTGCCCCACCCCGATGCCCAGGGCGAAGCCGCGCAGCCGTTCGAACAGCTCCTCACGGCGCGGCTCGTCGAGCTGCTTGGACTCGCGCAGCTTGTAGATGCGGCGGTCGCTCGGCAGCACCACGGCGGCGTAGGTCACCGGCCCGGCCCACGCGCCGCGCCCGACCTCGTCGACCCCGGCCACGACGAGGTCCTGGTCCCAGTAGCGCTGCTCGTGCTTGATGCCCGGCACGTCCGGCAGGCGGATCGTGCGCCCCGAACTGGTGCGCTTGACGTTCCTGCGCTTCGTGACCGGCAACCCCATGGCGACGACCGTACTCAGCCGTCGTCGGCGGTCCCGTCCACCTCGTCGTCGAGCCGCACGGCCTGACGTGGGATGTCGAGCTCTCCGATGCCGTGGTCGCCGATGCCGCCGGCGTGCTCGAAGGGCCACAGCACGAACGCGGCCCGGCCGACGACGTGGTCCATCTCGACGTAGCCGAGTCCGAAGCGGGAGTCGGCCGAGTTCGGTCGGTTGTCGCCCAGCACGAACAGGCGCCCCTCGGGCACGTCGAACGGTCCGAACGAGCGCTCGTCGCCGTTGACGACGTACGGCTCGTCGATCTCGACGCCGTTGACGCTCACGACGCCGTCCTCGATGAGGACGGTGTCGCCCGGCAGCCCGATGACGCGCTTGACGAAGTCACGCGCGTCGGCCGGGATCACGCCGAGGAAGCGACCGACGGCGGTGACGACGTCGTCGAAGCCGCTCGCCTCGCCCGTCGGGACCTCGTCGCCGGCGAAGACGATCACCTCGCCGCGAGCGGGCTCGCGGAAGAGGTAGCTGATCTTCTCGACGACCATGCGGTCCTGCTCCTCCAGCGTCGGGACCATCGAGCTGGAGGGGATGTAGAAGACCTGCACGACGAACGTGCGCAGCAGGAACGCCAGCAGCAGGGCGACCAACAGCAGGACCGGGAGCTCACGCAGGAACGAGAGGAACGAGTCCTCGTCCCGGCGGGACGCGGGGGATGCACTCACGTGGTCGTCCTGACCAGTCGGCTGCCCCACCGGGACGCCGGCGGGACCGCCCGAGCGTAACGAGCAGCGACGCGAGGGGCCGGAAGGCCCCGTGCGTCACAGGTCGTCGCGCTTCTCCTTGATGCGGGCCTTCTTGCCCTGGCGCTCGCGGAGGTAGTAGAGCTTCGCGCGACGGACCTTGCCCCGACGCGTGACGGTGATGTTCTCCACCACCGGGCTGTGCACCGGGAAGATGCGCTCGACGCCGACGCCGAAGCTGATCTTGCGGACCGTGAAGGTCTCGCGCAGACCGCCGCCCTGGCGGGCGATGACGACGCCCTCGAAGACCTGGATGCGGGAGCGGGTCCCCTCGATGACGCGCACGTCGACCTTGACGTTGTCACCGGGACGGAAGTCCGGGACGTCGTCCTTCATGCGGGCCTTCTCGACCACGTCGAGGCGGTTCATGGTGTGTCCTTCGGGCAGGGCGCACTGCGGGCGCCAGTGGGAGGGCCTCGGAACCGCGAGAGGACTCGGACGTTCGTCACGGAAGGGCCCGGGAACTGCTGACGGGGAGGACCCGGACAGCCGGACGCGAGCCTGCACGGCTCGCGCGGCCGCCAAGCGTACGACGCCGTGCGCAGACCGGCAACCGACGCGCGCCCCGGCGGACGGCCGACAACCGTCTGGCCGGGCGTCAGTCGAGGAGGTCGGGGCGACGCTCGGCGGTGAGGCGGCGGGCCTGTTCGAGGCGCCAGGCGTCGACCGCCCCGTGGTCGCCCGAGGTGAGGACGTCCGGGACACCGTGACCGCGCCACTCGGCCGGACGGGTGTACTGGGGGTGCTCGAGCAGGCCGTGCTCGCCGAAGGACTCCTCGACCGGCGAGGCGTCGTTGCCCATGACGCCGGGGACGAGACGGCTGACCGCCTCGATCACGACCAGCGCGGCGACCTCACCGCCCCAGACGACGTAGTCGCCGATCGACACCTCGTCGGTGGCGACCAGGTCGTGCACACGCTCGTCGATGCCCTCGTACCGGCCGCAGCACAGGACCAGCCGATCCTCCGCCGCGAGGTCCTCGACGAGCTCCTGGTCGAGCGGGCGGCCGCGGGGCGTGAGCAGGATCGTCCGCGGCCGCTCGCCGCCGGCGACGAACCGGTCTGTCGGCAGCGGGTCGCCGCCGGAGTCGTCCCGGTCGTTCCAGACGGCCTCGGCCGCACGGGTCCAGACGTCGGCGCGCATGACCATGCCGGCGCCACCGCCGTAGGGGCTGTCGTCGACGGTGCGGTGCCGGTCGTCGGTGAAGTCGCGCAGGTCCGTGGTGCGGACGTCGAGCAGCCCGTTCTCGCGCGCCCTGCCCAGCAGGGACACGCCGAGCGGCCCCTCGAGGTACTCGGGGAAGATGGTGAGGACGTCGATCCTCATTCGGAGGCGTCCGGTGCGGTCTCGCCGGGCGAACGGACCACGGCGGCCTCGTCCTCGTCGAGCAGGCCGGCGGGCGGGTCGACGACGACCAGCACCAGCTCGCCCTCCTCGGTCTCGCGCGCCTCGACGAGCTCGTCGACGGCGGGCAGCAGCAGCTCGGCGCCGGACGGGCGGCGCACCTCGAGCATGTCGTAGCCGGCCGAGGGGGACAGTTCGATATGGTCGGTGACCTCACCGATGACGCCACCGTGCTCGTCCAGCACCGTGAGCCCGACGAGCTCGTGCACCCAGAAGGTGTCGGTCTCGTCGTCGCCATCGAGCGGCGGTGCGGTCAGCACCGCCCCGCGCAGGCCCTCGGCGGCGGTCCGGTCGCCGATGCCCTCGAAGCGCACCAGCCACCGCCCCTGATGGGGCCGGCTGGAGACGATCGCGGCGGGTTCGCCGTCGAGCAGGACCTCTGCCCCGGGCGCGAACCGGACGCCGGGCCGGTCAGTCTGCAGGTGGACGGCGACCTCGCCGCGCACCCCGTGCGGTTTCACGACACGACCCACCTCGAGCAGAGGTGGGTCGGTGTGCTGTGCGTGGTCGGTCACGTCAGTCGAGGATCTCGACGTTCACGTCGTGGTCGTCGAGCGAGGCGGCCTGGCGCACGACGGTGCGCAGGGCCTTCGCGGTGCGACCACGCTTGCCGATCACCTTGCCGATGTCGTCGGGCGCGACGGCGAGCTCGAGGGTGACGGGGTCGTCGTCCTCGACGATGTAGACCTCGACCTCGTCCGGCTCGTCGACGAGCTGCTTGGCGAGGTACTCCAGGACGTCAGCGGCCCTCACGACTCGTCCTCCGCAGCCTCGTCGGCGTCGGTCTCGGCCTCGTCGGCAGCGTCGTCCGCGCCGGCGGCCTCGGCCTCGGCGGCGGCCTCCTCGGCCTTGGCCTTGGCCTTCTTGCTCATCTTCGGCTTGTCGGCCTCGGCGGAGCGGTCGCGCTTGGGCTCGTCACCCGGCTTGAACTCCTCCCAGACACCGACGATGCGCAGGAGCTTCTCGACCTGCGAGGACGGCTGGGCGCCGTGGCGCAGCCAGTGCAGGGCGCGCTCCTCGTCGATCTTGATCGTCGAGGGGTTGTCGAGCGGGTGGTACTCGCCGATGATCTCGATGAACTTGCCGTTGCGCGGAGCGCGCTTGTCGGCGGCGACGACGCGGTAGTGGGGACGCTTCTTGGTGCCCTCGCGCCGGAGGCGGAGTCGAACTGCCATGGATCTGGTTCCTGTGTGGTGCGGGCACGACGGCAGGCGCCGTCGTGCTGTGGTGGATGCCGGGCGCGTGCGCGCCGCGGGGCGGTGGTGGCCCGTACCCGTCGTGCCGGTCGCCGAGGTCAGTGGGCGTGGCGCGGGGGCGGAGGTCACCGGGTGGTGCTGGCCCGTCCGGGGAGCGAGCTCCGAGGTCGGGCGGCTGCGCAGGGTAACGGCTCGCGTGGCAGCCTGACGGGTGGAGCGCGATGCCTGCACGGGAGGTCGAGGTGTCCACGCCGCCACCCCGCCTCGTGGTGCTGACTGCCCGCGACGCCGACGTGGCCGTCGTCCTGCGCCGGGGACCGACGGACTGGGTGCGCCTGTCACTGTGGGACACGGCGACCGACGAGGTCGAGCACGGCGGCTGGATGCACGCCCGCGTCCCGTGGCGCCGCTGCGACCTCTCCCCCGACGGCCGACTGTTCGTCGCCTTCGTGGCGGACTACGGCAACGGTGGGGGCGCGGAGGACCACGACCACCTCCGTGACACCTGGGTGGCCATCAGCAGGCCGCCGTGGTGGCACGCCCTGGCCCTGTGGTTCAACGGCACGACGTGGGACTTCGGCGGGTTCTTCCCCGACGCCGTCTCGTGCACGATCAAGTCAGGCGCTCCGGACGCCGGCGAGGTCCCGTACTGGCTGGACACCGAGGCGGACGTCCCCGAGCCGCGCCCGGGGGCTGCCTGGACCGACGTGACCGTCCCGCACAACCGTCGGGTCCGCGACGGCTGGACCGAGGTGGAACCCGGCTGGTGGGAGCGCCCGCTCGCGGCACCCGGGACCGCGGCGGTCGCGCGCGAGCACGTCGACGCCAACGCGCACGTCAGCAACGAGGTGGCGCTGCGCTGGGGCGACGAGCTCGAGCCGCTGCCACCCGGCGCCTCGCTCGACGTGTCGGCCGACGGTCGAGCGCTGGTCTGCCGCGAGGGCCGACTCGAGGTGCACACCGGCCCGGGCGCGGTGACCGTTGTCGACGACGTCACCGACCAACGGCCCGACCCCCAGACATCCCCGCCGTGGGCGCGGTCGTGGCCGGGCCCACCGGTGACCTGAGCCTCACCAGGGGTAGGGCTGGCTCTCCGGGGTCGGCTCCGAGGCGAAGCCGACCTTGTTGTGGGTCCCGTCACAGAACGGCTTCCTGCCGCTCTGCCCGCAGCGGCACAGCGCGACGTTCGTGCCCTCGGGGATGTCCGTCCACGTCTCGCCGTCGGCGCCCCGCAGCCGGGCGGGCCCCTTCACCGTGTACGGGCCGTTCTTCGTGACCCTGACCTCGACCTCGTCGCTCACCGGTGGCTCCTCTCGTCGGCGTCGCGGCCACATGGCTACCGCGCCCGGGCGACGCTCGCCCCCTGCCGACCGGCCCGACAGCGACTCAGCCGAGGTCCGCGACGACCTCGAGGAGGGCCGCCACGACCGCGTCCGGATGGGTCACGGTCGCGAGGTGCGACCGACCGAGCGAGCGCACCGGCCACCCGAGGGCGGCTGCTCGTGCCTCCTCGTCCGCGTACGCACCGCCGAGCGCCACGTAGGCGCACGGCACCCAGGTGGCGGGCAACGGCACGGGGTGCTCGTAGAACGAGACGGGGAGCCGTGGACACTCGGCAGCGATCGCGCGCCGCACCACCGGGTCGGGCAGCAGCCGTTCGACGACCTCGTCCGGCCACCACGACAGCCACGGCGCCAGGCGACCGTCGGACCCGAGGTGCTCGTGGAGGAGCGTCTGCTGCGCCGGCTCGGTCGACCACCTCGTGGCACCCGGCGTGGGCAGCACCGCATCGAGGAAGACCGCGGCCCGTGCGCGGGTGCTCGCGGAGACGGTCGGGAGGAGCGCACCGGCACCCGAGTGCGCCACCACGATGTCGGCCGAGCCGGCCTCGGCCACCGCCCGGTCCACCATCCAGGTCGGCAGTGGCGCCGCCGCGACGCCGGTCAGGTCCGGCAGGACGACGACGTCGCCCGCGTCGCGCAGGACGGCCGCCGTCGATGCGAGCGAGGACGGGCCGACCAGGGGCGAGTGCAGCAACAACCAGCGCCTCACACCGCTCACCCCGGTCACTGTCGGCTGACTCGCCGACACCGCTCGTCAGTCGTCCTTGGGCGTCAGGCCCTTGAAGCCGCCCAGCCCGCCGCCCGGCAGGCCGCCGCCACCGCCGAGGCCACCGAGGCCGCCGGGGACGCCACCGCCCTGCTGCAGCTGCTTGAGCACCTTGGCCTGCTTGCGGGCGTCGCGGACCGAGCCCGGCCTGCCGCCACCGATCCCGGCCTGGGCACCCATCTGCTGCATCATCTTCTTGGCCTGCTCGAACTGCTTCACCAGGCGGTTGACCTCCTGGACCGTGGTGCCGGAGCCGGCCGCGATGCGTCGCTTGCGCGAGGCGGCGCGCTTGGTCAGCAGCCGGGTGTCGGCGCGCTCGGCGGGCGTCATCGACTTGATGATCGCCTCGACGCGGTCGATCTGGCGGTCGTCGAGGTCGACGCCCTGCAGCTGCTTGCCCATGCCCGGGATCATCCCGAGCAGGCCCGACAGCGACCCCATGCGCTTGATCATCTGCATCTGCTTGAGGAAGTCGTCGAGCGTGAACTCGCCCGACATCATCTTGGCGGTGGCGTCGGTCGCCTCCTCCTCGGTGAACTCGTCCTCCGCCTTCTCGATCAGCGTGAGGACGTCGCCCATCCCGAGGATGCGTGACGCCATGCGGTCGGGGTGGAACGCCTCGAACTCGTCGAGGTGCTCGCCGACGGACGCGAACATGATCGGACGGTCCGTGACTTCGCGGACCGAGAGCGCCGCACCGCCGCGGGCGTCACCGTCGAGCTTGGAGAGGACGACGCCGTCGAACCCGACCTGGGCGAGGAAGCTCGCCGCGACGTTGACGGCCTCCTGGCCGATCATCGCGTCGATCACGAACAGGGTGACGTCGGCGTCGGTGACCTCGCGGATGTCGCGGGCCTGGTCCATCAGCTCCTGGTCGACCTGCAGCCGGCCGGCCGTGTCGACGATGACCACGTCGCAGTTCTTCTCGCGGGCGACCTGCACCGAGTCGCGGGCGACGGGCACGGGGTCACCGGACGTGACGGGTGCATGGATCGGCACGCCGACCTTCTCGGCGTTGACCTTCAGCTGCTCGACCGCGGCCGGACGCTGGAGGTCGCAGGCGACGAGCATCGGCGAGCGTCCCTTGGACTTCAGGTGCATCGCGAGCTTCGCGGCCGCGGTCGTCTTGCCGGAGCCCTGCAGACCGGCCAGCACGATGACGTGTGGTGCGGTGCCCTTCAGGTGCAGCGGCACGGACTCGCCGCCGAGGGCCCGCGTCAGCTCGCGGTCGACGGCCTTGATGACCTGCTGCGACGGGTTGAGGGCCTTGGAGACCTCCTCGCCGACGATGGTCTCGCGCAGCCGCTCGACGAAGCCCTTGACGACCTTGAAGTTGACGTCGGCCTCGAGCAGCGCGAGGCGGATCTCCTTGAGCGTCGCGTCCACGGTCTTGTCGTCGAGCCGACCGCGACCCCGGACCTTGTCGAGGGCGCTGTCGAGTCGCTGGGCGAGGGTGTCGAACACGGCAGGATCCGGTGCGTCGGCGGGCGTACGGCGGCGTCGTCCGAGGGTAGCGACGGTGACGCGGACCCCGGTGGGCGTGTCTATGCACCGTCCGGCGCACGGTCGTGCGCAGTTTCCGAGCAATCTCGATGACCGAGGTCTCACCGGGGCCGGTGCGGGCACGTCTCCTGCGTCCACATGGACGGGCTGGTCCTCCCAGGGGGGTCGCCGCGCAACCGCGTCGGCCCCTCACCAGCCTCCTCGCCGGCACCGGGGCGGCCCCCACCCCGCTCCCCGGACGCTTCGGTGCCGGCGAGGACTCGACCCGGTCCGTGACGGCCTAGTCGGTGACGTCGGCGAAGAGCCCCTCGACGAACAGGTCGGGCTCGAACGACGCGAGGTCCTCGACGTCCTCGCCGAGGCCGACGAGCTTGACGGGGATGCCCAGCTCACGCTGGACCGCGACGACGATCCCACCCCGCGACGACCCGTCGAGCTTGGTCAGGGCGATCCCCGTGACGTGCACCGCCTCGGTGAACGCCTGCGCCTGCGCGATCCCGTTCTGCCCGGTCGTGCCGTCGAGCACGAGCAGGACCTCGTCGATCTCGCCCGCCTGCTTCTCGACGACCCGCTTGACCTTGCCGAGCTCGTCCATCAGCTCGCGCTTGTTGTGGAGCCGACCCGCGGTGTCGATGATGCACAGGTCGGCGCCCTGCTCCTTCGCCGCGTGGTAGCCCTCGTAGGCGACCGACGCGGGGTCGGTGCCCTCGACATCGCGCACGACCGGCTGGCCCGTGCGCTCGCCCCACAGCTCCAGCTGCTCCGCGGCAGCAGCGCGGAACGTGTCGGCCGCCGCCAGGACGGCGGTGCGCCCAGCCTGCTTCTCGACCATGGCGAGCTTGCCGATGGTCGTGGTCTTGCCGGCACCGTTGACGCCGGTCACCAGCCACACCGTCGGGCCGTCACCGTCGTTGCGGTGCAGCTCGCGGTCGGCGTCGCCGAGCGCGTCACGCAGCTGCTGCTTGAGCATCGCGAGCAGCTCGTCCGGCTCGGTCACCCCGTCCTCGCGGGCGGCCCGCCGCAGCTCCTCGACGATCTCCATCGTCGCGGTCACGCCGACGTCGGCGGTGATGAGCGCCTCCTCGAGGCCCTCCCAGGTGTCGTCGTCGACCCCGCCGCCGAACAGCTCGGCGACGCGGCTGCCGAGCACGTTGGACGTCCGGGTGAGTCGGGCCCGGAAGCGCTCGGCGAGCGTGAGCTCGGGCTCGGGCTCCGGCGCCGGGACCGGCTCGGCCTCGGGCTCCTCCTCGAGGACCGTGACGCGGCCGCTCGGCTCGTCGACGGGCGTGTCGAGGACCTCGAGCCCGTCCGCCTCCTCGAGGTCGGCAGGGCGCTCGAGCGTGTCCGAGCCGCCGCCCCGGGTACCGAGGTAGCCACCACCGGCGAGCAGCGCGACGACGACGGCGGCGATGATCCCGACGGTCGTCCCGTCGACACCACCGCCGGCGGCAGCATCAGCGAGCAGCAACAGGTCCAGCACGGGGGTCCTCACGGGTCGGTGGTCGACCCCTGGGACGCTACCGGCGCCCCGCAGCCGCTCAGGCGGGCGTGGGAAGGTTCGGCTCGAGCGCGAGGCGGTCGTCCCCGAGGCGGTCGGCGACCACCTTGGTCACGCCGTCGCTGTTCATCGTGATGCCGTACAGGAGGTCGGCGACCTCCATCGACCGCTTCTGGTGCGTGACCATGATGATCTGGCTGTGACCGCGGAACGACTCGATGACCCGCAGCAGACGCTGGAGGTTCACGTCATCGAGCGCAGCGTCCACCTCGTCGAGCACGTAGAACGGCGACGGCCGCGCGCGGAAGATCGCGAAGACGAACGCGAGCACGGTCAGTGACCGCTCGCCGCCGGACAGCAGCGACAGCCGCGCGACCCGCTTGCCGGGCGGCCGGGCCTCGACCTCGATCCCGGTGGCGAGCATGTCGTCGGGGTCGGTCAGCACGAGCCGGCCCTCACCACCCGGGAAGACGACCTGGAACGTGCGCTGGAACTCGGCGGCGACGTCCTCGTACGCCTCACGGAACACCTCGCGGATGCGCTCGTCGACGGCGACGACGACCTCCTCGAGGTCGCGCTTGGACTGGCGCAGGTCGTCGAGCTGGCCCGACAGGAACGCGTGGCGGTCCTCGAGTGCCTTGAACTCCTCGAGCGCCAGCGGGTTGACCCGGCCGAGCAGCCCGAGCTTGCGGGTCAGCACGTCCTCGGTCTCGACCAGCGCCGCGCGGTCCTCGTCGGCGGCGTCGGGGTGCTCCGCACGCAGCTCGTCGGGCGACATGCCGAGGTCGTCGCGGATCTTCTCGACCAGCTGGTCGCGCCGCATCGACAGGTCGTGGCGTGCCATCTCGGCCTGGTGCCGCGCCTCGCGCACCTGCTCGACCTCGGTGGTGAGGTCACCGAGCCCGGCACGCACCGCCTGCAGCTGCTGCCGTCGCTCGCGGACCTCCTCGGCCAGCATCGTGCGCTCGTCCTCGGCCTGCTGGACCGCACGCTCCAGGCCGTCCAGCGCGAGCTGGATGGTGGCGGCGAGCTCACCGCAGCGAGCGATCCCGGCCTGACGACGCTCGCGCCGCCGTGCGGCCTCGGCGAGCGCGCGCTCGACGGCGTCCGCCTCCTCACGCAGCTCCTCGGCCTGCAGCTCGAGGTGCCGGACCTGCTCGGTGATGCGCTCGAGCTTGACGCGCGCGTCGAGTTCGTGCTCACGGGCGACCTCGACCTTGCCGTCGAGCTCGGCAGCCACCGCGTCGTCGGACTCCTCCGGCGCCGGCTCGTCCTCGGCGACCTCGGGCCCGTGCGCCTGCAGCGTCCCGAGCTCCTCGCGGTGCTGCGACAGGTTGCTGATCAGCTCCGCGTGCTGTGCCTGGACGACGCCGCGCTGGCTCTCCAGCGAGGTCGCCTCCTTGTGGAGGCGGGCGAGCTTCTCGGCGGCCGCGGTGATGCGGGCGTCCGACTCGTTGATCGTGCGCGTGGCCTGGTCGTTCTCCTCGGATGCGGCAGCGGCCCGGCCCCGGGCGTCGGCGAGCATCCCCTCGAGCTCGTCGAGCCGCGCGGACAGCTCACCGGCGGCGGCCTCGGCCTCGTCGGCGGCGGACGCCGTCGCGACCGCGGAGTCCGCCGGCCGCTCGCCGCCGCGGTAGCCCTCGGGGCCTGCGACGTCGCCGTCGGCGGTGACGAAGGTCGCCCAGGGCAGGCGCCCGTGCAGCAGCACGGCGGCGTCCCACGAGCCGACGACCCAGGTCCGCGCGAGCGCGGACTTCAGCGCGGCGACGGCGCGATCCGCACCCCGCTCATCGGACGGCGTGAGCAGCCGGCCGGCGGGGCGCGCATCGGCAGCGGCCAGCGTCTCGGTCTGCTCGGCGGTCAACTCGACCGGTGCCGGCGCCGCGTCGCGGGCGGCGAGCACGACGGCGGCGCCCGCCTCGGTCTCCCGCAGCCACCCGATCGCACGGCGTGCGGCCTCGGAGGTCGTGACGACGACGGCCTCGCCGAGCGAGCCGAGCGCGGCGCTCATCGCCACCGCGTCCCGTTCGTCGATGCGGACGAGGTCGGCGACGGCAGCGAGGACGCCCTCGACGGACCCCCCACGTCCGGCCTCGAGCAGCGCGTCCGCGCCGCCCTCGCGCTCGGCGAGCGCGGCACGCAGGGCCTCGGCACGTGCTGCGAGGCCGGAGCGCTCGCGCTCGGCGGCGGCGATGCGCTCCTCGACGTCGGCGACCTCGGCACGGGCGGCCTCGACCGCCGCCTCGGTCGCCTCGAGGCGCTCGGTCAGCTCGACCTCGGCCACGTCCAGGGCCTGGATCTCGCCCTGGACCGCCTCGATCTCCTCGGTGACCTCGTCACGGCGCTCGTCGAGCGACTCCAGCTGGGCCGCCATGCGGCCGACCTCGGCCTCGGTCGAGGCGATGCGCCCCCGCAGTGCGGTGACCTGGCCCTCCCAGCGGAGGACCCGTTCGCGCTGCTCGGCCCGACGGCGACGCGCGGCGATGATGGCGTTCTCGTGCTCGCGGCGGGCGGCCTCGGCCGTGCGGCGGGCAGCGGCGGCCTCCTCCATGGCCTCGCGGGCCGCGGCCCGCTCGACGGCCCGCTCCTCGCGCTGGGCGTCGAGCCGGTCGGCGTGGGCGCGTAGTTCGGTCGGGTCGCGGCCCGCCAGCGGCTCCTCGACGTACTCGAGCAGGTGCCGGCGACGCTGGTCGACCAGCTCGGCCGCCGACCGCAGCCGCTCCTGGAGCGTCCCCAGCCGGTAGCGGGTCTGCTGCGCGCGCTCGGCCGCGGGGGCGACCTCCTCGAGCTCGTCCTCGAGGGCCTCCTCGCGCTGCTTCGCGGCCCGCAGCTGTGCCTCGGCGTGCTCGAGCCGTTCGTCGGCGTCGGCGTCCACGTCGCCCTGCCGGGCGAGACGCTCGTCGAGCCGTGCGAGGTCGAGCGCGGCCAGCCGCGCCTGCACCTCGCGCAGGTCGGCCTGCAACCGCTGCGCCTTGTCGGCCGCCTCGGCCTGCCGCTCCAGCGGACGGAGCTGCCGACGCAGCTCGCGCAGCACCGTCAGCAGCTTGTCGATGTGCCCCTCGACCTGGTCGAGCTTGCGCAGGGCCCGCTCGCGGCGCCGGCGGTGCTTGAGGATCCCGGCCGCCTCCTCGATGTACTTGCGCCGCTCCTCGGGCTTGGCCTGCAGGATCTCGTCCAGCTGGCCCTGGCCGACGATGGTGTGCAGCTCCTTGCCCAGGCCGGTGTCGCTGAGCAGCTCCTGGACGTCGAGGGCGCGCACCTCCTCGCCGTTGATGGCGTAGACCGACTCACCGGAGTGGAAGATCGTGCGGGAGACCCGCACCTCCTTGAACTGCTGCGCCGACCCGGCGACGCCGAGCGCCTCGGAGCCGAGGCGACCGTCGCTGTTGTCGATCGTGATCTCGACCTTCGCCTGTCCGAGCGCCTTGCGGGTCGGCGAGCCGGCGAAGATGACGTCCGACATCTGCCCGCCACGCACGCGCTTTGCCGAGCCCGTCCCGAGCACCCACGCGAGGGCGTCGACGACGTTGGACTTGCCCGACCCGTTCGGCCCGACGATGACGGTGAGCCCCGGCTCGACCTCCAGCTGGGTGGCGTCGGCGAACGACTTGAAGCCGCGCATCGTCAGGGAGGTCAGGAACAACGTCGGCTCGGGCGGTCGCGGCGGTGCACGGGTCTCGCGCGACTGTAGCCCCGCCCGTGAGCGGCTCCGCGGAGCAGCGCCGGGACCCCGCGGCAGGACCGGGAACGCAGCACGCGGACCCCGTGGGGTCCGCGTGTCGGTCGGTCGTGGCGGTGGTCAGCTGCGGGCGCCGGCCTCCACCAGCTCACCGCGCATGTCCACCTCGACGGTGGGGATCTCGTCGGTGCGAGCCTCGGCCTGCTCCAGCGCAGCCTCGAGCTCGGAGACGCGGCTGCGCAGTGCCCGGATCTCGTCCAGCAGACGCAGCGTCTCGATGTCGGTCCCTACCCCCATCAGCGCCTTCATCCGTGCTCCTCCGCATGACCCTGTGGCCGATTGGTGTGTCGTCGCAGGCCCACGACGCGCACGTGCGTCGATGGGTCGCTCCCGCTGCCGGCGCTCCGGGCGTGGCGACGCTCCGGGCGTGGGCCCTGTCAAGGCTACCGCCTCACCCGTCCCAGCGGTACCCCCGATCCGGTGGCCACCCGACCACCGACCAGCACCGCGACAGAGGCGGGGCGGGGCGAGGAGCCTCGCCGACCGAGCTCGCGACCGCAGTGAGCGACAGATCCGCGACAGAGCCTGACCGGGGGGAGGAGGTCAGGCGACAGAGCTCACGAGCCGAAGGCGAGTGACAGATTCAGTACTGACTCTGGGGGTCGAAGTAGCTCACGATCTCGGGGCGCTTCTTGGTCGCCGTCTGGATCACGGCCTTCTCGATGGGCTTGCGGCTGCGGAAGCTGGGCAGGCCCTCGCGGCCGTAGACCTTGAGGTGCTCGCTGACCTCGCCCTCCTCGTCGATCGTGAGGTCGGGCGTGTCGTCGTCGAGCGACGAGCCGCGGAACTTCATGGCCACCTGGATGACCTCGTGGATCGCGCGGTAGAGCCGGCGCGTCTCCTGGGTCGACAGCGAGTCCGACATGCGGTCGTAGCGCAGGCCGGCCTCGTAGAGGATCTCGTCGGAGTAGACGGCGCGGAAGCCGAGCACGTGCTGCTGGTCGGTCAGGAACATCTTGAGCGGCATCGCGGCCCCGGCCAGCACCCGGGCGAACTCCATCCAGGTGAGGTTGTCCTCCAGCGGGTCCCAGGCCGTCTCGCTCAGGCCCACTGCCTCGAGCGCCTCCTCGGTCGGCACGACGCCCGTGGACACCTTGGGGTCCTTGTCGGGGTCGGACAGGTGCAGGGCACCACCGATGGTGAACCGCACGATCATGTGCGTGTCCTCACCGGGCTTCTCGTTCGCGGTCTCGGCGTGGAGGTAGGCGGTGCCGCGGGCGTCGATGATCCACGTCAGGTCGTCGTCGAGGTCGAGGAACAGGATCGTCCCGCGACGACGGCATGCCTCGATCTTGTGCCCCTGGAGCGCACTGATGAAGTCAGGGCGCGTCCGGTGGAAGGGGCGGACGATGGACGGCGTCTCGACGACGATGCCGGGACCGGCGCCCTTCTCGCTCTCCTCGTCCTGGACCCGCTTGCCGACGACCTCCTTGTCGAGGTCCTTGCGGAGCACCTCGACCTCGGGCAGTTCCAGCACGTGTGCCTCCTGTGGTCCATGACGGGCGAGCGGGAGTGCACCGGGACGCGGCGCACGACAGCACGTGCAGGACGCGCTGCAGCAGTACAGGCTAGTCGGTCGCGGCGGCCCCACGGTCGCGCAGCGCACGCCAGGCCTCTGCCGCGGCGGCCTCCTCGGCCCGTTTCTTGCTGCTGCCGACGCCCGTGCCGAGCACCTCGCCACCGACCGTCGCCTCGACGGTGAAGGTCGGTGCGTGGTCCGGCCCCGTCGAGGTCCACGTGTAGCGCAGCTCGCCGTGGCCACCACCCGCGAGCAGTTCCTGCAGCGCGGTCTTGTGGTCGAGGATCGCGTCGCCGGAGGCGAGCAGCTGCAGCCGCTCCCCCATGACGTCCACGATGAGGTCGCGGGCGCGGTCCCAGCCGGCGTCGAGGTAGACCGCGCCGAGCAGCGCCTCGAAGGCGTCGGCGAGGATGGAGTCCTTGTCCGACCCGCCGGACGCGGCCTCACCCACACCGAGCAGGACGTGACCACCCAGGTCGATCCGCCGGGCGGCGGCAGCGAGCTCGGACTCGCGCACGGCCTGGGCACGGACCTGCGCGAGCTGGCCCTCGTTCGCCACCGGCAACTCCGCGAACAGGATCTCGGCGACGACCAGCGACAGCACGGCGTCACCGAGGAACTCGAGCCGCTCGTTGGGGATCACCCCACCGTGCTCGAAGGCCCACGACCGGTGGACGAGTGCACGGGCGAGGTAGCCGGCCGCCGGCACGTCGAGGTCGAGGCGCGCGGCCAGCCGCGCGGCCTGCTCGACCGCGGCGGTGGGGACCTCGACGTCGCTGCTCACGGGTGCTGCACGCACGAGGACGCCGCCGGCGTCACGCGGACGCCAGCGGCAGCGAGGGGGCCGTGCGAACGACCCATCACTCAGTCGACGTCGAGCGCCGTGCGACCCTGGTACTGGCCGCACTCCTGGCAGACGGTGTGCGGGCGGATCGTGGACTTGCAGCGCGGGCACGTGGCGGTCGCCGGCCGGGCCATCTTGTACCACTGGGCCTTGCGGTGCCGGGTGCGGCTGCGGGACATCTTGCGCTTCGGGACGGCCATCGGACGCTCCTGGTGTGCTGGTGGTCTGGTCTGGGTCTGGTCAGTTGGAGGAGAGGTCGAGGTCCTTGAGCGCGGACCAGCGGGGGTCCGGCTCCTCCTCGCGCTGCGCTCGCAGCTCGTCCTCGGTGAGCATCGCGACGCCCTCGCCGACCGGCGGCTCGCAGTCGTCGCGCTCGCAGCGGACGGTCGTCGGCAGGTCGAGCACGACGACGTCGTGCAGCAACCGCTCGAGGTCGATCGCCGAGGCGTCGTTGACGAGCTCGTAGCCCTCGTCGACCTCCTCGTCCTCGATCCCGCGGCGTGGGTCGGCGAACAGCTCGCCCACCTCGGCGCTGCGGTCGAGCTCGACGGGCCGCAGGCAGCGCCCGCAGTCCATCGTCAGGTGCCAGGCGACGTCGCCGTGCACCCAGATGCCCTCGATGACGGAGTCGAGCCCGAGCTCGAGCTCGATGTCGCCCTGCAGGGCGTCCTCTGCCGGGCCCCACGGGTCATCGCCGACCTCCTCCACCGCGATCGAGCGGTGGAGCTGACGGGTCGAGCCCGGCTTGCCGACGAGGTCGGCGACGGGGATGAGCACGGTGGAACCTGCGGGTGGGGATGCGATGACGGCGGCCCTGCGAGGGGCGGTGCGCGGACGGTCCCCGCGGGGACGGACGCACGCTCGACGGGCCGCTGCCGCGGCGGACGGTCAGGGTAGCGACCGCGACGTCAGCCGTCGTCCTCGACCTCGCCGACGGCTTCGGCCAGCGCGTCCGCACCGAGCCGACCGCGCAGGTTCTCACGGCCACGCTCGACCGTCGCGAGCGTCTTCTGCAGGAGGATCTCGAACTTCGCGAGCTGCGCGTCGACGTAGTCGTCGGCCTCCAGCCGCAGGCGGCGTGCGTCCTCGCGCGCCTCGTCACGGATGCGGTCGGCCTCGCTGCGGGCGGCTGAGACGATCTCGGTGCTCGACAGCAGGTTCTCACGCTCCTTGCGGGCGTTCTCGATGATCGAGTCGGCCTCTGCCCGGGCGTTGGCGAGCACGTCGGCCCGCTCCTTGGTCACCCAGCGGGCCTGCTTGACCTCCTCGGGCACCGCGGCGCGGATCTCGCCGACGAGCCCGTCGACCTCCGCCCGGTTGAGCATGATCGACGAGGACAGCGGCACGGGCTTCGCCTCGGCCAGCATCTCCTCGAGCTGCGCCAGCTTGGCCTCGAGCCCAACGTGCGACTGGTCGTCGCTCATGTCGTCCCATGTCTCGGTGTGGTGTCGACCCACGAGGCTATCGGCGGCGCACCCGTCGGGGCCGCAGCCACGAGCCCACCTCGAGTTTCCTCGCATCTCGCGAGGAAACTCGTCGCGAGGCCCGGCACGTCGCCGGCACGCCCCACACGCAACTGGAGTTTCCTCGCACCACGCGAGGAAACTCGTCAGGGCAGGCGGTCAGTCGCGGACGCGGGCGACCAGGGCGTCGTGCGCGGCCTCGGGCAGCAGGCCGCTGACGTCGCCGCCGTAGCGGGCGACCTCCTTCACCAGCGAGCTGGACAGGTACGACCAGTCGGGGCTCGTCGGCAGGAAGAGCGTCTCGACCCCGGCGAGCTGCTGGTTCATCTGCGCCATCTGCAGCTCGTACTCGAAGTCCGAGACCGCCCGCAGGCCCTTGACGACCATCGTGATGCCCTGGTCGCGGCAGAAGTCCACGAGCAGGCCGGTGAAGCTGGCGACCCGCACGTTGTCGAGGTGGCCCAGGGCGGCCTCGATGAGATCGATCCGCTCGGCCAGGTCGAACAGGCCGCCCTTCTTCGACGGGTTCTCGAGCACGGCGACGACGACCTCGTCGAGCTGCGAGGCGGCCCGCTCGACCACGTCGACGTGGCCGTTGGTGATCGGGTCGAAGCTGCCGGGCACGACCGCCACGGTGCTCATGCGGGCTCCTCACGGACGGCGGTGTGCAGTGTCGTGGAACCGTAGCGACGGCTCCGCTCGAGCCGGAGGGTCGCCGGCCACACCGGGTCGGGACCGTGCGTCGCCGCCTCGAGCCACACCTGACCGCCCACTGCGGTGACGTCGGCGACGGCTGCGAGGACCGCGGTCAGGTCGTCGGGGTCGATGCGGTAGGGCGGGTCGAGCAGGACGACGTCGAACTCGCGACCGGCGAACAGTCCGGTCAGCACCGACGGCACCGACCCGACGACCAGCGAGACGTCCAGCCCCGTGTGCTCGATGTTGCGCTCGATCAGGGCGGCGGCCTCGGCGTCCTGCTCCACGCAGACGACCTCGGCGGCGCCGCGCGACTTCGCCTCCAGCCCGAGTGCCCCCGAGCCCGCGAAGGCGTCGAGCACCCGCGCACCACGCAGGCGCGGCTGGAGCGACGAGAACCACGCCTCCTTGACCCGGTCGTAGGTCGGGCGCACGTCCTCGCCCTCGGGCGACTCCAGCTGGAGCCCCCCGGCGATGCCGGCGATGATCCTCACGATGCCTCCGGAGCGGCGAGCACGTCCTCGGCACCGAGGTTATGGACCAGGAACGCGATGACCTCGGCGTCCTCCTTCCACCGCCCGTAGCGGCCGGAGGGGCCGAAGTGGCCGGCGCCGAGCTCGGTGCGCAGCAGCACCGGCCGGTCGTCGCTGCGCACGTGCCGGTGCTCCTGCACCCACAGCGTCGGCTCCCAGTACGCCACGCGCGGGTCGTTGATGCCGCTGGTCACGAGCAGTGCCGGGTAGGGCACGTCGCGGATGTTCTCGGTCGGGGTATAGGAGGCGATCACCTCGTCGACCGCGGGGTCGCTGGCCGGGTCGCCCCACTCGTCGTACTCGAGGACCGTCAGCGGGATCGAGGCGTCCCACATGGTCGCCCGGCAGTCGACGAACGGGACCTCGGCGCTTGCGGCGGCGAACTTCTCCGGCGCGAGGTTGATCGTCGCCCCGACGAGCAGCCCCCCGGCGGACCTGCCCTGCAGGGACACCCGGTCGGGGTGCGCCCAGCCCTCCGCGACGAGGTGGTCGACGCAGGCGATCGTGTCGGTGAACGTGTTGGGCTTGTGCTCGAACTTGCCCTCCTCGTACCACCTGCGGCCGAGCGCGCCGCCGCCGCGGACGTGGGCGATCGCGTACACGACCCCGCGGTCGAGGTAGGGCAGTCGCGTGGCGCGGAAGTCGGGGTCGACGGTGATGTCGTAGCTGCCGTAGCCGTAGACGTGGCACGGGTTGGTGCCGTCCGGCTCGACCTCTGCGCGGTGGGCGATCGTGATCGGGACCCGCTCGCCGTCGGGCGCCGTCGCCCACAGCCGGCTCGTGCGGTAGTCGGCCGGGTCGTAGTCCGGGACGGGCTGGCGCTTCACCAGCGTCCGCTCCCCCGTCGCGAGGTCGAGGTCCCACGTCTCGGTCGGCGTGATGAGCGTGTCGACCGTGAAGCGGACGACACCGGTGTCGTACTCGGCCATCGCGCCGGTGCCGACCACGGCGGCGTCATGGTCGACCTCGACGTCGAGCCAGCGGTCCTCCTCGGGCCACCAGACCCGGACCCGCGGGAGCCCCTCGGCCCGCTCGGCCACGACGAGGTGGTCGAGGAAGGCCGAGACGCCCAGCAGGCGGGTGCCGGGTCGGTGCGGGATCGCTGCCGTCCACGCGTCGCGGCCGCGCCCGGCACGGACGTCGTCCAGCGACACCCGCGACAGCATGAAGTCCTGCGCCCCGTCGGCGTCATGGGTGATCCAGAGCTCACCGCCACCGGGTTCGTCGTCCGGACGGCGCCGGTGCTCGACGTCGTAGTCGACCCCGACCTCCCGAGCGGCGACGAGGACGGGCCCGGCCTCCGGGTCGTGCGCGTCCAGGAGATGGGCCTCCGAGGTGATCGAGGACCCGAGGCCGATGACCACGAAGTCGCCCGAGCGCTCGCGGCCGACCCCCATCCAGTAGCGCTCGTCCGGCTCCTCGAGGATCAGCACGTCGTCCTCGGCCGGGGTCCCGACGACGTGGCGCCAGACCTGGTGGGGCCGGTGCGTCTCGTCCTGCACGGTGTAGTAGAGGTGGCGCGAGTCGCTCCCCCACGCCACGCCGTGCCCCAGCGGCCGGCCCTGGTCGGGGCCGACGACGTCGTCGAGGTCCTCCCCGGTGGTGAGATCGCGGAGACGCAGCGTGAACCGCTCGGCCCCGTCGAGGTCCTCCGCCCACGCGAGCAGCGTCTGGTCGGGCGACACCGACAGCGCACCCAGCGAGCAGTACCCGGTCGCCTCGGCGCGGGCGTTCTCGTCGAGCAGCACGACCTCGTCGCCGCCGTCGGGGTCGGCCCCACGGGGCACCCGGCAGTGGATCGCCTGCTCGACCCCCTCGAGGGTCCGGGCGTAGTAGGCCCAGTCGCCCCGGGGCGTCGGGACGCTGGTGTCGTCCTGCTGCACGTGGGCGACGATCTCGTCGTAGATCCGGTCACGCAGCGGGTCCAGCGGCGCCAGCTGCGACCGGCACCAGGTGTTCTCCGCCTCGAGCAGCGGCAGCAGGCGCGGGTCCTCACGGTCCTTCATCCACGCGTACGGCCGGTGGCTCGGGGCGTCGTGACGCTCCTCGTAGGTGTCCTCGCGGTCGGCCACGGGCGGGGCGGTCGGGGCGGGGCGGTCCTCGGTCAACGCAGGCTCCTGCCGGCGGTCGGGGGCGGGCGTGCGGACGTACAGTACGGAGCAGTCCCCGACCACCGAGCAACCGCTGGCCACCGCCACCGAGGAGCCGACGGACCTCCGCGTGCGCCGGCACGGGCTCGCTGCGCTGCTCAGCGTCGCCACCGTCGCCCACGTGCTGCGACCGCAGTGGTTCCTCGCGATGATCCCGTCGTGGGTCCCGGGCGGCCGCGACCGCCTCCACGCGCTGGCGACGCTCGCCGAGGCCACGGCCGCCGTGCTGCTGTGGTTCCCACGCACCGCGCGGGCCGGCGGCGTGCTCGCCGCGGCCACGTTCGTCGGCGTCTTCCCGGCGAACGTCGAGGCCGTCCGCCGCGGCGGCTACCGCGGAGCCCCCGGCTGGCTGTCGACGCGCGCGGCCGCGATCGCCCGCCTCCCGCTGCAGGTCCCGCTCGTCTGGTGGGCCGTCCGCGTCGCACGGGGCCGCTGACGACCGGGCCTCGGAGACTTGACCACGCGACACGGTGCCGAGATGGTGGGCGAACCGGTCGGATGGAGCTCCGATGCCCGCACGCAGCGCCCTCGTCGCCGTGGCACTCCTGCTGGCCGGGTGCGCCGACGGGTCCGACCCAACCACGGACGCAGTTCCCACCGACGATCCCACCGAGGACACGGCGGCGACCGACGAGCAGCCGGACGGGGACGCGGACCCAGCGCCGGAACCCGTCGCCTCGTTGTCCGTGGTCGGGACCGACGAGGTGACGTGGGAGGAGACGGAGCTGTCGGCTCCTCCTGGGCCCATCGAGTTCGTGCTCAGCTGCGGCGACGCGGTGGCGCACACCATCGGCATCGAAGGCGTCCGCAGCGGGGCTGCGCTCGCCGGGTGCTCCGGTGGTGGTGACCCCAACAACGAGGTGGTCCAGCTCGATGCCGGCACCTACACCTTCTTCTGCACCATCGGCAACCACCGACAGCAGGGCATGGAGGGCACGATCACCGTCGGCTGAACCTGCCAGCGACGGCCGTCGGCCCGTCGGTCGAGCTCTGCTCAGCGATCCCGTCGAGACGATCTGGACAGCATGATCACACCGGTCCAGGCCAGGCCGGCCAGCAGGGTGGCGACGACAAGGACAGCGCGGCCGAATTCGACCTCCCAGCCGACATACGTCGTGGTCGCCATGTCGACCGCCACGAAGACCGCGTAGGCCGTCAGCGCCACAGCCAGCACGGCCAGGAGCGCTCCGGACGCCTTGCGCATCCCGGGTGTGGTTCGGGGACGGAACCCGTCACGCACGGGGGCTCCTGTCGTGTGGTGGGGCAGGGCGTCAGAGGCGAGCCTGCCGCCCGCTCACTCTACGCGCGGCGGCACGCACCAGCACGTCGTGCCCGAGCACGGACCTGCTCGTCAGCCGGTGTCGAGGGCGGCGAACTCCTCGAGGCCGCGGTGGCGCCGGCGGACCTGTGCCGCCAGCAGCGGGTGGTCGTCGAGGTCGGGGTCCTTCTCGATCGTCAGTGCCGCAGCAAGTCGGCTGGCGGCGATCAGCTCCATGTCGGTGACCGAGGCGAGCTTGAGGTCCTGCGTCCCGGCCTGGCGGGTGCCGAAGAGCGTCCCGGCGCCCCGCAGGTGCAGGTCACGCTCGGCGAGCTCGAAGCCGTCCGCGGTCTCGGCGACGGCGGTGAGCCGCTCGACCGCCTCGTCGGTCAGCGGTCCCCGCCAGCCGGCGAACAGCACGCAGTAGGACTGGTCGCCGCCACGGCCGACGCGGCCGCGCAGCTGGTGCAGCTGGCTGATCCCGAAGCGCTCCGCGTCCTCGATCACCATGACCGTCGCCGTGGGCACGTCCACGCCGACCTCGATCACGGTCGTGGCGACGAGCACGTCGAGGTCGCCCGCGCGGAACCGCTGCATCACGGCGTCCTTCTCGCTGCTCGGCAGCTGACCGTGCACGAGTCCGACGCGCAGGTCGCGGAACGGTCCGGATGTCAGCTCCTCGAAGGCCACCGTGGCGGCCTGCCCGTCGATCTTCTCGGACGGCTCGACGAGCGGGCAGACCCAGTAGGTCTGCTCCCCCACCAGCGCCCGGTCGACGACGAAGCCCTCGAGGTTTGCGCGCCGCTCGCGCTGCCGCGGGGTGATCAGCTGGGTCACGATCGGCCGGCGACCCGGCGGCAGCTCGTCGAGGACGGTGACCTCGAGGTCGCCGTAGACCGTCAGGGCGAGCGACCGTGGGATCGGGGTCGCGGTCATCACGAGGACGTCGACGATGCTGGGCTCCCCCGGCAGGTCGTCCCGCTTGCTGCGCAGCGCGACCCGCTGGTCCACGCCGAAGCGGTGCTGCTCGTCGATCACGACCACCCCGAGGTCGGCGAACCGGACCCCGGGTTCGAGCAGGGCGTGCGTGCCGACGACCATGTCGACGTCACCCGTGAGGAGGCCGGAGAGGATGCGGCGCTGCTCGGTCGCGGTCGTCGACCCGGTCAGCAGCTCGACGCGGGGGCCGTCCAGCATGTTCACGCCGAGCGGCTCGAGGTGGTCCAGCAGCGTGCGGAAGTGCTGCTCGGCGAGCACCTCGGTCGGCACCATCATCGCCGCCTGCCGTCCGTTGTCGACGGCGCAGAGCATCGTCCAGACGGCGACGAGCGTCTTGCCCGAACCGACGTCGCCCTGCAGGAGGCGGTGCATCGGGGTGTGGCCAGCGAGGTCCTCGCGCAGCTCGCTCAGTGCGGTCCACTGCGCGCCGGTCGGCTCGAACGGGAGGCCCTGGACGTAGCGGTCGGCCAACCCGCCTTCGACCGGCGCGTTGTCGATCCCGACCCGATCGGCCTCCAGGCGGGACCGGCGCCAGCGCAACCCGAGCTGGAGGGTGTAGAGCTCGTCGAACTTCAGCCGGCGGATCGCTGCGGCGAGCCGGTCCTCGTCGGTCGGCGCGTGGATCTCGCGCACGGCCGCGTCGAACGACAGCAGGCCGGTCCGCGCGAGCGTGACCTCGTCGACCCACTCGTCGAGCGTCGGCAGGGCCTCCAGCGCACGACGCACCGTCCGCGCGACCAGGTGGTGCGCCACCGCCTCGGTCGTGGGGTAGACCGGCTGGATCCGCTCGGCCTGGAAGCGGTTGAGGTCGTCCGGGTCGTCCAGCCGCGTGATCTCGGGGTTCGACAGCTGGAGCCGCCCCTTGAAGTCCTCGAGCTTGCCGCTGAAGGCGGCGAACGTCCCCTGCCGGTGCTGGTTGGTGATCCAGCGCTGGTTGAAGAAGACGACGCGGAAGCCGTCGCCGGTCTGCGTGCGCACCAGCCCCTCGCTGATGTCCAGCCGGCGGCCGCGGTTGATCGTCCGCGTGGACCAGTCGGTGAGCTCGCCGACGAGGGTGACCTGCTCGCCGAGCGCGGTGTCGTGGAGCTCGCCGAGGTCCCCGAGGTCGCGGTGGCGTCGCGGCCAGTGGTGCAGCAGGTCGTGCACCGTGGTGATCCCGAGCTCCTCGGCGAACGTCCCGGCGGTGCGGGCACCCACACCGTCGAGCACCGTGATCGGGTCGTCGAGCCGCGCGGCGGTCACTCGCAGCCCACCACGAACGTCGCCCGTGCGAGCCCGACGTCGACGACGTCCAGCTCGGCGTCCGGCCACCGTTTCGTGACCGCCGCCGCCGCGGCGTCCGCGAGCGCCACGCCGACGTCGTCGCCCAGCAGCAGCGTGACGAGCTCGGGGTCGTCGTCGAGCGCGGCGAGCAGCCCGGCCAGGGCGGCCAGTGGGCGGTCGCTCGTGCCGGCCTCCTGCCCGCCGACGCGCCACGCCCAGCCGCCGTCGACCGGGACCACCGTGCCCTCGCGCACCGCCGTGGCGACCTCGACCAGCGCGGCGGCATCGGGGGCGCCGGGGTCGAGGACGGCCAGGGCCGCGAGCAGCCGTGCCGGCCCGTCCACCTCCTGCAGCACCACGACCTCGTCGAGACCCGCAGCGGCTGCCGCCAGGTCGGGCGAGCCCGGCAGCAGCAGCACCCGGTCGTGCCCCGTCCGGGCCACGGCGGCCCGGACGTCGGCCGCGTCGGGCGTGCCGGTCGCCAGCGGCAGCGTGGTCGCACCACTGGCTGCGGCCAGCTGGGCCATGCCGTCGCCGTCCGCACCGACGACCAGTCCCGGGCTGCCCGCGGCCGGCGCCTGTCGCGGAGGTCGACCGGCACGGGCGGCCGCGGCGCCCTCGTGCAGGTCCTCGACCCGGATGTCGTGGGGGCGGCCGTGGTCGAGCCCCACGTCCAGCGCCGCACCGATCTCGTCGGTGTGCACGTGGACGCTCACCAGCTGGTCCGCCTCGACCACCACGACCGAGCCACCGATGCGGGCCAGCCCCTCCCGCACGCGCAGGACGGCGTCCTCGGCGCTCGGTGTCAGCAGGTACATCACCTCGTAGCGGGCGTCGTCGACGTCGCAGGCGACGACGGCCGGTCCGCCGGCCGGCACGTCGACGGGTGGCGGGTCCGGCGCGCGGCCCGTCACGTGGCACGTCACCGCCTCCAGGACGAGCGCGGCAGCCCGCGCACCGGAGTCGACGACACCGGCGCGGGCCAGGACCTCCAGCTGGGTCGGCGACGCCTCGACAGCCGCGTGCGCCGCCGCGGTGGCCCGCTCGAGCTGCGTGGCTGCGTCGACGTCGACCGCTGCAGCGGCGGCCGCGGCCGAGACCGCGGTGAGGAACGAGCCCTCGACCGGGTGGGCCACCGCGTCACGTGCCAGGCGGTCGGCGAGGGCGAGCCGCTCGGCCCAGCTGCCCTCCGGTTCGAGCAGCGCCCGCAGCAGCTGTGACGTCAGCGTGCCGGCGTTGCCGCGCGCACCCTGCAGCGCGCCACGGGTCGCGTGTGAGCGCTCGTCGCCCGGGGCCGCCTGCTCCGCAGCGGCACGAGCCGCGCGGACGGTCGCCAGCACGTTGCGTCCCGTGTCGGCGTCGGGAACGGGGAACACGTTGAGGTCGTCGAGCTCGTCGCGGTGCTCGGCCACGAGGTGCTCGATCGCCACGAGCAGGTCGACGACCTCCTCGTCGCCCACTGCGTCTCCCGTCGCGGCTGACCGGCCCTCGAGGGTAGACATGGCCGGGGCCGTGGTACGTCTGCCGGGACCGAGGAGCAATCGTGCGCACCATCCGTCACGTCACGCAGCACGGCGCCACCCGGATCGGCCCCGACGAGCTCGACGCCGCGCGGGCCGGCGACGGCTTCGTGTGGATCGACCTCAGCGGGCCCAGCCAGGACGACGCGGCCTTCCTCGACGAGCTCGGACTGCCCGAGCTCGTCATCGAGGACATGCGCGACGACCGGCACCTGCCGAAGGTGGACAAGACGGGCGACACGCTGTCGCTGACCGTGCACGGGCTCGACGTCGCCAGCCTCCAGGACGAGCCACGGACGCTCGAGCTCGACTGCGCCCTGACGGCCGAGCTGCTCGTCACCTGGCACGACCCGGGCGTGGCCTCGGTGCAGGCCGTCGGCGAACGACTGGACCGCGGCACGACCGGCTTCGCACGGCCGTTCCTGCTGCTGCACCGGATCCTCGACGTCATGAACGACGTCCTGCTGCCGTTCGTGGACCACCTCGACCGCCGGCTCGACGTCATCGAGGAGGACATCCTCGACGAGCCGACCGAGCAGACCCGCCTCGAGCTCTACCAGCTGCAGCGCGACGTGATCCAGCTGCGCCGGGTCGTCGTGCCGCAGACCGAGGTGGTCCGCCGCCTCGGACGCGACCGGGCCCCCGGGTGGCAGGACGGCGACGACGCGCTCGTCCGCGACCTGCTCGACCACCTCACGCGGATGGTGACCCTCTGCGACAGCTACCACCAACTGCTCGAGTCGGCGACGGCCAGCTACCGCGCCGCGCTCGACGACCGGCTGAACGACATGCTCGCGACCCTGACGATCGTCAGCGCCGTCCTGCTGCCGGTCTCGGTCGTGGCCGGCCTGTGGGGGATGAACTTCGTCATGATCCCCGGCTCCGAGCAGCCGAACGGCTTCTGGTGGCTGCTCGGCGGGACGGGCGTGCTCGTGGTGCTCCTGCTGGTCTGGTTCGGGATGCGCGGCTGGATCGGCGGCGGGGCCGAGCGCCGGGCGGCCCGCCGCCGCCACGGGCTGAGCGGCGTGCTCGAGGTCCCCGTGCTCGGTCGGGTCCTGCAGGTCCCCGTCAGGGGCACCCGCAAGGTGGGGCGCTTCGCCCGCCGCGCCGTGCGCCGCGGCTGACCGCAACGCACACCGGTGGCGCGGTCCGGCGTGCCCCTGTACCTTCACAGGTCGCGGCCGCGCCGGTGCGGCCGCTTCGCACGTCCCGACTCCCACCATCCCGGAGCAGAACCATGGCTTCCTCCGTCTGCGAGTACTGCGGCAAGGGCCCGTGGTTCGGCAAGCAGGTCTCGCACTCGCACCGTCGCTCGTCCAAGCGCTGGAACCCCAACATCCAGCGGCTGAAGGCCGTCAAGGACGGCCGCGTGCAGCGCGTCGACATCTGCACGTCGTGCCTCAAGGCCGGCAAGCTCGTCCGCCCCATGGTCAAGTGACCAGGCGGACTGCCGCACGCACACGCCGGGCCCACGGGCCCGGCGTCGTCGTTGTCGCCACCCGCTAGGTTCCTGCGCGACACGGGGGTCCGAGATGATGCAGGCGTACGTGCTGGTGCAGACCGAGATGGCACAGTCGGCCAAGGTCGCGGCACGGCTCGGGCAGATCGAGGGCGTGACGGCCGCCGACGAGGTCACCGGCCCCTACGACGTGATCGCCGTCGTCGAGGCCGCCGACGTGGTGGTCCTCGGGCGCGACGTGCTCGCCAAGGTCCAGGCCGTCGAGGGCATCAGCCGCACGATCACGTGCCCCGTCGTCCGTCTCGGCTGAGTCAGCCGGCCTCGAGCGCGAGTGTCAGCAGGCGGTCGACCAGCGCCGGGTAGTCGACGCCCTCGGCGTCCCACAGCCGTGGGAACATCGAGTTCGCGGTGAAGCCCGGGATCGTGTTGATCTCGTTGAGGTACAGCTCGCCGTCGCCCGACAGGAAGAAGTCGATCCGGGCCATGCCGCGGCAGCCGATGCTGACGTAGGCCTCCCGGGCGATCTCCTCGATGCGACGGGCGACGTCCTCGTCGACCTCTGCCGGGACCACCAGCTCCGAGTCGTCGAGGTACTTCGCCTCGAAGTCGTAGAACTCGTGGCTCGGCCGGATCTCCCCCGGCGCCGTGAGCTCGACGGTGCTGTTGCCGAGCGCCCCGACCTCGAGCTCGCGCGGCTCGCTGACCGCCTCCTCGACGATCACGACGTCGTCGTACTCCAGTGCCTCGACCAGCCCGGCGCGCAGGCTCGCGGCGTCGGTCGCCTTGCTGATGCCGATCGACGACCCCTGCCGTGCGGGCTTGGTGAACAGCGGGTAGCGCAGCGCGCCCTCCAGCTCGTCGACGACCGCGCCGGGATCGCGCTCGTAGCGGGCCCGGCGCACGGGCAGGTAGCCGACCTGGGGCAGCCCCCGCGCCTTGAAGACGTTCTTCATCGCCCGCTTGTCGATCCCGACGCTGCTGGCCGTGACGTCGGCGCCGACGTACGGGACCTGCATCGTGGCGAGCAGCCCCTGCACCGTGCCGTCCTCGCCGAACGGGCCGTGCAGCACCGGGAAGCACACGTCGACGGTTCCCAGGTCGTGGGCGCTGTCGTCGTCACCGAAGCGCACGAGCCGCGTGCCGTTGCGCCCGCGGACCAGCGCCACCGTGGGGCCGCGGTCGTCGACGCTCGGCAGCGGGTCGCCCTTGCGGGTCACGATCTCGCCGTCGGTCAGCGTCCAGCGGCCGTCGCGCGTGATGCCGACGGTGACGACCTCGTAGCGGTCGCGGTCGATGGCGTTGAGGACCGAACGGGCGGACAGGCACGAGACCTCGTGCTCGCTGGATCGGCCGCCGTACAGCACCAGGACGCGACGTCGGCTGGACACGGTTGCTCCACAGGGACGGTGACGGGCGTGGACCCCGCAGCCTACGGCCGCCGACCGGCACCACCGCATGGGCCCGACCGGGATGGCACGTGCTCGGGGCCCGGTCCTACTGTCGCGGGAGAACCCGGACGGACCCACAGGAGCGACCCGTGACGAACATCGACCTCGACGGCCGCGTGGCCGTGGTGACCGGCGCCGGCGGCGGCCTCGGTCGGGAGCACGCGAAGCTGCTCGCGAGCCGTGGCGCGAAGGTCGTGGTCAACGACCTCGGTGGCAACCGCGCCGGTGAGGGCGGCGGGTCGGAGATGGCCGACCAGGTCGTCGCCGAGATCCAGGAGGACGGCGGCGAGGCCGTCGCCAACTACGCCTCGGTGGCCGACGTCGACGGGGCCGCGTCCATCGTCCAGGACGCGATCGACGCGTTCGGACGCATCGACGTGGTGGTCAACAACGCGGGCATCCTGCGCGACATGACGTTCGCCAAGCTCGACCCGGCGTCCCTCGACCTCGTCATGAAGGTCCACCTCTACGGCTCGTTCTACGTGACGATGGCCGCGTGGCCCCACCTCAAGGAGCAGGGCTACGGCCGCATCGTCAACACGACCTCCGGCTCTGGCCTGTACGGCAACTTCGGCCAGTCGAACTACTCGGCCGCGAAGCTCGGCATCACCGGGCTGACCCGGACGCTCGCGCACGAGGGCCGCAAGTACGGCATCAACGCCAACGTCATCGCGCCCGTCGCGGCGTCGCGCATGACCGAGGACATCATGCCGCCGCAGCTGCTCGAGCTGCTCCAGCCCGAGAACGTGTCCGGCCTGGTCACCTACCTGTGCTCCGAGACGTGCACGACCACCGGCGAGATCTTCTCGGTCGGCGGTGGCTACATCGCCCGCGTGGCGATCCTCGAGGGCGCCGGCGTCGCGTTCGACCACACGCCCACGCCCGAGGAGGTCGCCGACCGCTTCGACGAGATCCGCGAGCTCGGCGACGACCCCGCCGAGTTCACCACCGGCGTCATGGAGCAGACCGGCAAGATCGTCACGGCCCTCGGCCTCGACCTCGAGGGCTGAGGCGCAGGCGCGCTCACATGCCGTCGCGCCGCAGGCGCGCTCACATGCCGTCGCGCCGCAGGCGCGCTCACATGCCGTAGATCTCGGGCTTCGCGCTGCGTGACAGCAGTGCCTCGATCATGGCGTCGAGACCGACGCCGTGGTGCAGCACGTCGACCACGCCCTCGCTGATCGGCATCTCGACACCGGCGTCACGGGCGAGGTCGACGATCGCACGGGAGGACTTCACGCCCTCGGCGACCATGTTCATGTCCGCGATGATGTCGTCGAGCCGCTCCCCCGCACCGAGGCGACGACCGACGGTGTGGTTGCGGGACTGCGTGCTCGTGCAGGTGGCGACGAGGTCGCCGACCCCTGCCAGCCCCGAGAACGTGAGCGCGTCCGCGCCACGCGCGACGCCGAACCGCATCATCTCGGCGAGCCCGCGGGTGATGACCGCCGCCAACGTGTTGTCGCCGAAGCCGCGGCCGTACGCCATGCCCGACGCGATCGCGAGGACGTTCTTGACGGCACCGCCGACCTCGACGCCGACCCGGTCCGGGTTGGTGTAGACGCGGAAGGCCGGGCTCATGACCGCGGCCTGGACCTGCTCGGCGCGGGTCATGTCGTCACCCGCCGCGACCGTCGCGGCCGGGTGGCCCGCGACGCACTCGCGCGCGAGGTTCGGTCCGGAGACGACGACCACGCGGGCCGGGTCGGCGTCGAGCGTCGTCGCGATCGTCTCGGAGCCGAACTGGTGCGTGGCGACGTCCACGCCCTTGATCAGCGAGACGAGCGTCGCGTCCTCGCCGATCGCGTGGCCCCACGCACCGAGCTGCGCCACCACGTGGGTCGACGGCACGGCCACGACCACGACATCGGCACCGGCGAGCGCCTCGGCCGGGTCGTCCGTCGCCGTCAGGCCCGCCGGGAGCTCGGCGTCCGGGAGGTACCCGCGGTTCGTTCGCTCCTGGTTCACCTCGTCGGCGATCTCGCGGCGGCGGGCCCACAGTCGCACCTCGGAGCCGGCGGCGATCGAGAGGACCGCGAACGCCGTCCCCCACGACCCGGCCCCCATGACCGCGATCCTCGCCACGTCTGCTCCCGTCGTCGACGTCCGACGACGCTAGCGGTCACGCTGCGCGGTCACGAAGCCGACGGGCGGTAGGGTTCCCCTCGATGTCACCCACGCCGCCGCTCGTGCTCGTCCCCGTCCGGGATCCGGGACGGGGCAAGACGCGTCTCTCCAGCGTCCTCGGCAAGGAGGCCCGCGCGGCCCTGACCGGCGCGATGCTGGCCGACGTCGTGACGGCGCTGCACGGTGCCGGCATGCAGCGGATCGTCGTCCTGGCGGGTGGTCCGGTCGCAGCGTCGGCCGCCACTGCCCTCGGGGTGGACGTCCTGCTCGACCCTCCGGGTGAGCCGGGCCTGAACGCCGCGCTGGTCGCAGCGGCACGCCGCATCCGGGCGAACGCCTCCCTCGTCGTGCCGGCCGACCTCCCGCTGCTGACCCCGGACGACGTCACCGAGCTCGTCGGCACGGCTGGCGAGGTCGTCGTCGCTGCGACGCAGGACGGCGGGACCGGCGGACTGCTGCGCCGACCCGCCTGGGTGATCGACCCCGTGTACGGCGGTCGCAGTGCGGCGCGACACCTGCTGGCGGCGCGGCAGGCCGGCTACACCGCCGAGCGTGCCGACATCCCCGGCTTCGCGATCGACGTCGACGACCCCGACGACCTCCAGCACGTGGCGAAGCACCCGGCCCTCGGTCAGGTCACGGCGCACGTGCTGCGGGACCTCGGTGCCGTCAGCACGGCCTGACCGGATCTGACACCACCTCCAGTCACGGCCCTTTCGTCCACCGTCCGCGATGCCGACAACCCGGACAGGGGCACACGGCGCCCCACCCCGCCAGACCTCACCCCCCGGAGGGCCCGATGCACGTCCTGGTCGTCGAGGACGACCCGACCGTCCGTCGGGTCCTCGCCGTCGCGCTGGAGGACCTCGGGCACGTCCGGCCTGCGGCCAACCGGGTCGAGGCGATCGACGCGGTCGCCGAGGAGCGGCCCGACGTGGTGGTCCTCGACGTGATGCTCCACGGCAGCTCGGGGCTCTCGGTGCTGGCGCAGTGGCGCGCCGACCCGGCCACGGCCGACCTCCCCGTCGTGCTGCTCACCGGGCTCGACGACGCGATGGAGCGACGGGCGGGGACCGCTGCTGGTGCCGACGCGTACGTGACGAAGCCGTTCGAGAGC
>JBFKQZ010000005.1:0-29574 GCA_041627475.1 Nitriliruptoraceae bacterium
AACGCCTGGGCGGCGTCGACGGCGTCGCTGAGGCCTGCGACGGTCGCGAGCTGGGCATCCACCGCGGCCTGGGTGCTGTCGACGAGCGCCTGGGCCGTCGCGACGTCGGCGTTCGCGGCGTCGAGCAGCGCCGTGACGCAGTCGACGACGGTCAGTGGGTTGTCCGCGCAGTCGTTCGTGCCGGCTGTGCCGTACTTGAGCACGAGGTCCGCCGGGTTCAGCGAGGCGAGGTCGTTCGCGATGGTGGTCGCGATCGCCTGGGCGGCCGTGAGCGCGTTCTGCGCGTTCGTCAGGTCGGTCTGCAGGTTGGTGAGGGTGGTCTGCGCCGCGGCGAGCGCGGCCTGCGCGGACGCGAGGTCTGTGGCCGCGGTCGACGCGTTGGCCGCCTCGGCGGCGAGGTCCGCCGCGGCATCGCCGATGGCGGCGACCGTGGCGTTCGTGGCGTTGGTTGCCGCAACCACGGCGTCCACGAGCGCCTGCAGGTCGACGGACAGGCCGATCGGCAGCTGGTCGAGGAGCCCGATGACGACGTCGATCGGCAGCAGGTTCAGGACGTCCAGCGGAACGAGGTCGCCCAGGGCGATGTCGAGGCCGGTGACCCGCAGGCCCTGCGTGGCCGAGGCGGCGGTCGTGGTCACCGTCGATGAGATGTCGCTGGCGTTGACCGTCATGCCGAGCACGCCGTTGAGCGCCTCCACGTTCGTCGTGAGCGCACCGAGCGAGGCGAGCGCCTGGTCGGCCGCGGCGGTGGCGGCGACGTTGGCCGGGTTCACGACGATGTTCAGGTTGCTCGTCGGGTCGCTCCAGTCGAGCGTGGAGCCGGAGACCGCCGTCGCGCCGTCGGACCGCGCCTGCAGGGTCCCGAGCTGGATGCCGGCGACGTCGATCGGCACGATCCCGGCGAGCGCGAAGGGCGCGCCGGAGCCGAGGTCGTTGCGGACGGGGTCAACGTCCGTCGAGGCGTAGGTCGCGACGTCGATGACCGTCACCCCCGGGATGCCAGGCACCCCCGAGATGTCGAGGTCGATCGCCGTGAGCGATGTGGACGCCGTGCCCACCGGAGACGTGGTCGTCCCGGCAGCGACGGTCGTCGCGAGAATGGTGATGGCCGCGATGGCGGCGCGTGCCCGACGCATCCGTGTCCCCTATCGGTCAGGCAGGAAGTGGCAGCGTGCGAAGACTCGCGCCTGACCACCCGATGTCGCTATGGCCCGGACGGAGCAACCCGGGCGCACAAGATGACTAGTTACCTGATGGTGGTTCGGCGGCCGATGGGCCGTCGGCCAGCCGCAGACGCCGTTCTCGAGCGCGTTCAGCCGTCCGTTGTGACCGGATTGGGCGGCAGGTCGTTCTTCTCGCGCCAGGCCTGCTCCTGGGCGATGTAGGTGGCGAACCCGGCCCGGAGCACGGCGTTGAAGGTCTCGTCCGACCACGCCAGGACGGCACCCAGGATGCCGTCGAGCGCCTGCCCGTCGAGTGCCGACAGGGGGTACTGGCCGGTCAGCACGATGTCGCCCTCGTCGTCGAGGGCGAAGTGGACCGGCGACGGCTTCTCGTTGCGGTGCAGGAGGTACTCGTAGACCTCGCGGTGGCCCTCGTCGGGAACCCCGGCGAGCAACGAGGTCACGGTGAGCCGGCGCTCGCCCACGTCGAGCAGCAGCGGGATCGTCCGCTTCCACTGCCCGGTCAGGACGGTCATGAAGCGACGCTCACCCACCCGCTCGGCCTCGAGGCCGGCGTCACCGAGCACGCGCTGTATCAGCGCGCACGCGTCGTCGGGCGTCACGACTACCTCCCCTCGGTGTCGGCGGCGGCCGGTCAGCCCGTTCGTAGCACCTCGGGACGCGCCGTGACGGTCCGGTAGACGCCGAGGAGTCCGTCGACCGTGCGGTCCCACGATGTCCCGATGGCGGCGGCGCGGCCGCGCTCGCCCGCGGCGCGCGCGTGTGCGGGGTCCTCGAGGTAGCGCAGCACCGCCGCGGCGTGGTCCGCCGGGTCGTGGCCGTCGACGAGCGTCCCCCCGCGGACGACCGATTGCAGGCCACCGACGCGCGCGGCGACGACCGGCCGCGCGCACGCCTCCGCCTCCAGCGCCACGAGCCCGAAGCTCTCCGTGCGGGACGGGACGACGACGACGTCCGCCGCCCGGTACACGGCAGCCAACTCGGACTGCGGCAGCGCGGGGCGCACCGTGATGGCCTCCTGCACACCGAGGGAGACGGCGAGGTCGGCCAACTCGGAGGGCCCCGAGCGCCCCTCGCCCGAGCCCGACACGCCGCCGACGATCAGCAGGCGTGCGTCGGGATACCGCTCGCGGACGTGCGCGAGCGTGCGGATCGCCACGTCGGGGCCCTTCAGCGGCTGCAGGCGGCCGACGAAGAGCAGGAGCGGGCCCGTGCCGGGCGCGAGGTCCGACACGGGACCCCCGGGCTGGAAGAGGTCGAGGTCGACCCCGGCGGGCACCACGGAGATGTGGCGCCCGGAGATGTCGAACGTCCGGTGGAGCAGGCGTGCCTCGCCACAGGTCAGCCCGACGACCTGGTCCGCGTACCGCGCGATGCGTGGCTCCGACGAGACACGCGTGGCGGGCTCGGGCTCGTCGCCCGGCGCCAGGGTCTGGTTCTTCACGACACCGAGCGTGTGGAAGGTGACGACGTAGGGGGTGGCCCAACGCTCGCTGACGAGCTTGGCAACCCAGCCGCTGAGCCAGTAGTGGGCGTGGATCACGTCGAAGCAGCCCGCCGTCTCGTGGCGCAGCATGGCCATCGCGAACGCCGGCACGTGCTCGCCCAACGACTGCTTGTCGACCGGTCGCTGTGGCCCGGCGACGAGGTGGTGGACACGCAGTCGCGGCGTGACCTCCACCGTCGGCGGGGCGGCGGGGCTGGCCGACCGGGTGAAGACGTCGACCTCGACGCCCCGTTCCGCGAGACGTCGGGCGACGGACAGGACGTACACGTTGAGGCCGCCGCCGTCCCCGGTGCCCGGTTGCGCCAGCGGCGACGTGTGCATGCTGACCAGCGCGACCCGGCGCGGGCCACGTACGACGGAAGCGGGGGGAAGTCGGGGGGTCACGGTCTCGTGATCGTGAGTCGGTGGAGCGTGCGGTCCACGGCGCCGAAGCGGTACTTGTAGGCCTCGTCGCCCCGGAGGAGGTCGAACACCCGGTACTCCTCCTCGGCAGCGATACGGATCAGTTCACCGACGAGGACCATCCCGGGGGCCAGCGCGCGCAGCGTCATGTCGAACGCCGAGTTGTACAGGCCCCATTCCCGCCCGTCGACGACGGAGATGGTCGCTGCGGCGGGACGGTCGGCGACGTGCAGCAGGTGGATGCGCAGGGCACCGTCGTCGAACTCGTCGATGAGGGCACGGAAGAAGCCCTGCATCCTGTCGTCGACGAAGAAGCGGCCCTTCTCGCCCTCCGCCTCCTGCGCCAGGGCGAGGAAGGCCTCGAACCCCTCCTCGAGGCCCGGCTCGGCGAGCCGGACCGTGCCACCGTCCCGGGCCAGCTTGCGGGCCTTGCGACGCAGCTCGTGGCGGAGCTTGCCCGGGAGCTCACGCAGGTACTGGTCGTAGGAACCGGCGATCCGGATCCGCGGGCACACGTCCTCGACGACGTCCTCCAGCACGCGCAGCCCTGCCTCCTCCGCCTCGGCCCGGAGCAGCCCGTACCACGGGAGATCGGCAGCAAGGCCACCGAGCTCGAGCTCGTCCCAGTCGCGCTCATCGGCGACGGCCCTCATCCAGGCCCGCGCGACGTCCTGGCGATCGTCCGGGCGGGCCACCGGTCCGAGGTAGTCGGTGACCTCCGTGCCTCCGAGGAACCGGAGCAGGACCTCCGGCCCGGTCGGGCTGCCGACCCGTTCGAGTCCCTCGGGGACACACCCGATGACCTCGCCGTCGCGGCGGACGAACCGCACGCGTGCCTCCGTGGACCTTCCGAGCGTCGTGTGCCAGACGCGCTGGAACCTCGGCGCGTGGAAGACCCGGGCCTCCGCGTCGGCAGCGACGAGGCGTGACCACGCCCGGAGGACGTCCTCACGCGTGAGGTCGTCGTGGGTGGTCACCTCGAGCACGGTGTCCCTCGGGGTCCTGGCGCTCCGCAGCGGTCGATGGGGCGCCGGCCGGGACGACCTCAGTCGTCGTCGTTGGCCGCTGCCTCGACCAGTTCGAGCACGTCCGAGCCGCCAGCGCGGCGGCCCCCGGCGTCGGCCGCCTCACCGTGCTGGAGCTCGGCGAGCTGCCGGAAGGAGCGGTACATCTCCACCAGCGCCTGGCGCTGCGGCTCGGTCAGGTAGGGGTCGCGAGCGATCGCGACCTCGAGGTCGAACCCGCCGTCGCGCTCCTCGAGGATCCCGGCCTTCACGTACAGGGTCTCGCTCGAGATCTCGAGCGCCTTCGCGATGGCCTGGAGGATCTCCGCCGACGGCTTGCGCAGACCACGTTCGATCTGCGACAGGTACGGGTTCGAGACCCCAGCGAGCTTCGCGAGGTTGCGCAGCGACAGTTGCGAGCGGTTCCGCTGATCGCGGATGTAGCCGCCTAGGTCACGCAGCCGTTGGGCGACTGACGGGTCGTCGTCGCTCTCGGCCGCCGCATCGGGCGTGGTGTCCTTGGTGGTCTTGTCGCTCACACGGTCGAGGCTACCAGTCGGGCCCAGAGGCCCCGGAACCGACCCCTGTCCGTTTCAGGCGATATCCGCGGCCAGGGCGGACAGCGCAGCGGTGGCGCGGACCTCGCCGACTGGCTCCCCACCGCCCGAGGGGCGGTCGGAGGCCCAGTCGTCCTCGTCGATCGCGCCGACCGCGGCGAGCAGGCCGTGCAGCACGGCGGCCGCACCGCGCAACGAACCGTCCTCGCACTTGACGGCGGCCCCCCAGGCACCGCGCGGCCCCGCCCACGCCGCCGCGTAGACCCCCTCGGCACCGAGCTTGCTGATGATCCCGTGGCCCAGGAGCGTGGTCTCGAGGCGTCCCTGGCCGCCGAGGAGGCCGGGGTGCGCGAACGCGGCGTCGCGGACCCGTTCCCAGCGTCCGCCTGCCAGCACCTGGCGGTACCCGTCGGCGAGCGCACGGAGGGGCACGGCGACCGCCGGGGCGCCACACCCGTCGATCGCGACGGCCGAGGGCGGGCCGAGCGCCTCGGCCACGACCCCCAGCACGTACCGCTGCAGCGGACCATCACGCTCCAGCAGGGCCGGGCCCTCGATGCCCATCGTCCGGCCGGCGAGCGCGAACAGCGCGTGCTTGCCGCTGCAGTTGTGGTGGAGGACACGCTCGGCGCTGCCGGGCACCGCCTCGCGCGGGGCGGGCGGACAGGTGAGCTTGTCGGGGTCGAGGTCCGCGCGCGCGAGGAGTCGGCCCACGGCGTCGAGATGGCGGTCCTCGGCCCGGTGCGATGCCCAGCTGACCGCGACCTCCTCCGAGGAGAGTTCACCCGCGGCCTCCCCGAGGACCTCGAGGCACGCGGTCGCCTGGAACGGCTTGGCCGTCGACCTCACGAAGACCCCACGGTGGCCGTCGCCGGCGCTCGCCACGTCCTCGCCGCCGGAGCCGACCACCGCGACGTGGCCGCGATGGACGCTCTCGACGACGGCCCGGCCCGTGACCTCGTCGCGGCGCGTGACCTCGACGAGGACCGGCGGAGCCCCGGTCCGGATCAGCGGATGGCCGTCAGGTCGGTCGCGTCGTGCTCGGCGAGCTTGAGGTCCTCACACAGCTTCAGGAACGCGACGACGAGGTCCGGGTCGAACTGCGTCCCGGCGTTCTTGTCGATCTCCTCCATCGCGACGTGCACGGGCAGGCCCTTGCGGTACGGGCGATCCGAGGTCATGGCGTCGAAGGTGTCGATGATCGCGAAGATCCGGGCCGGCAGGTAGACCTGGTCGCCGGCGAGGCCGAGGGGGTAGCCGCGGCCGTCCCAGCGCTCGTGGTGGGACTTGATGACCTCGACCGCCTCGCCGAGGAACTTGATCGGCTGGACGAGCTGGTACCCGATCACGGGGTGGGTCCGCATGATCTTCCACTCGTCGTCGTCGAGTGGGCCTGGCTTGTTCAGCACGGCGTCGGGGATACCGACCTTGCCGATGTCGTGGAGCAGGAAGCCGTAGCCGACGGCCGCCTGCGCGGCGTACTCCGGCGCAACGCGGGTCGCGAGCGCCATGGCGTACTGGTAGGTCCGGTCGAGGTGGTGGCGGGTGTAGTTGTCCTTCATCTCGCACACCATGGCCAGCGTCTTCACCATGGTCAGGTACGAGGTCTGCAACTCCCGTAGCGCCGCCTCGGCCTCCTCGCGACGTGCCTTCTCGCGACCCATGAGCTGGTTCAGCTCGTTCGCGAACACGAGGAGCTGCGCCCGCATCGTCTCCAGTTCGGCAGCGTCGGTCGGGTTCATCGCTTGCCTTTCCCGAGCCCGAGGTCGGTGATCGTCTCGACGAGGGCAAGCGGCGAGAACGGCTTGGTCAGGTACGCATCGCAGCCCGCGTCCTTCCCTGCCTGTCGGTCGTCCTCGCGATCTCTTGCGGTCAGGAGCACGACCGGCGTCGCCGACGTGCGCGGGTCGTCCTTGACGCTGCGGCAGACCTCGTACCCATCGGCGCCGGGCATCATGACGTCGAGGACGATGACGTCGAAGTCGTCGCCCTCGATGGCGCGGAGCGCCTGGTCGCCATCGCTGGCCGTGGTGACCTCGAACTCCTCGAGGTCGAGGATGGCCTTCAGGATCTGCAGTGTGAGTTCGTCGTCGTCGACGACCAGGACCTTGCGGGCCACGGGCCCCTCCTCCCCCTCAGCCCCGTGGGGCCAGCACGTCCGCCACGCTCGCCGAGCCTGTCCGATAGCGCCTGGCGATCTCTCCCTGCAACGCGTCGATCCGGTCGAGCAGCGTCCGTCGGAGGTCGCTCAGCTCGCGCTCCTTCTCCGCGAACCGCTCGAGGATCTCCCCGATCTCGTCCCCTGACCGCTCGTGGAGGCTCGTCAGGATCGGCGCATCCGCGAGACGGTCGACCTCACGACGATGGATCCGCTCGAGCGACGGCGGCGGCTCGAGTCGCGGCCGTCGCCGGGCACCGATCGACGTCTCACCTGCCTCGTCGGACAGGATGTCCGGCAGCGAGGCCAACAGCGCGCCGACGGAGGTCGCATCCTCGTCCGACTCGGTGCGCCGGACGAGCTCTCGCCGAAGGATGTCGAGCCGGCCCTGGACGAGGCGGCGGGCGTAACTGACGCCCGACTCCTCCTCCTCGGTCTCGTCGCGCATCTCCCGCAGCTCGTCCATGCCACGCTCCTCGAGGCCGTCGAGGTACGACGGGTCGAGGATGCGGTCGATGCGACGGTTACCGCTCAAGGAGCGCACCTCTGGTCACGCCGGGACGGAGCGACACGGTAGCGCCCGACGTCGCCGGTCGCCGCCGGGACCTCGAGATCCCGGAGCCAACGGCGGCGAGGTCGACCGCGTCGTCCCGCCCACGGCGCCGAGGTCCGACGAGTACGCTGTCGACCATGCGCGGCCGACTCTCCGATCTCCCTCTTGCCGACCTCTTCCGGGGGTTGGCCGACGCCGGCGCGACGGGAGCACTCGAGGTCGAGGGCGACGACGGCGATGCCCGGGTGTTCTTCCGGGACGGCGACGTCTACTGGGCCTTCTCGCCCTCACCGCGCGCCCGACTGGGCGCGCGACTCGTGAACGCGGGCTTCATCACCCAGGAGCAGCTCGACACGGCGCTCGCCGAGCAGCAGAGATCCGACGAGCGGAAGAAGCTCGGGATCCTGCTGGTGGACCGCGGTCACGTGAACCGCGACGTGATCCGCGTGTTCGTCCAGGAGCAGATCCTCGACGCGATCTTCGACCTCATGCGCTGGACGGACGGCAGTTACTCGTTCCACGCGGGCGACGCGGTCGCCGAGGACCTCCCCGTCGAGATCGCGGTGCCCCAGGTCCTGGTCGAGGTGTCGCGCCGCCAGAGCGAGTGGGACCAGATAACCCGCCGCATCCCGCACATGAACCTCGTCCCCGACTTCGTGACCGGTGGGCCTTCCGCTGCGGCCTCGCTCGAGCCGGACGAGTTCACCATGATGGCCTCGATCGACGGCCGGCGGACGCTTGCCGAGCTCGCCAGCGACCTCGGGTACTCCGAGTTCGAGACGGCCCGCATCGTCTACGGCCTGATGCTCCTCGGCGTCGTCGACCTCGCCGAGGAGGAGGACGAGGCCGACGAGGCCGACCTCTCCGCGGCGAGCGACCTGCTGGACGACCTCCAGGACCTCGTGGCCTCTGACGAGCCGACCGCTCCCGCCGAGGAGTTCGCGTCGTTCGAGGCGACCGACCTGGTCGCGGACCTCCCGAGCGTGCGGACACCCGAGCCCGATGACGGCGACGGCGAGCCCGCCGCCCCGCCTGCCGCCCCAGAGCCTCCACCGTTCGTGTCGGAGCCCGCGCCGGCCGGCGACGAGGCCCCGTTCGTCTCCGAACCCGCCGCGAGCACCGAACCCGCACCGTTCGTCTCCGAACCCGCCGCGAGCACCGAACCCGCACCGTTCGTCTCCGAACCCGCCTCCTCGGTGTCCGAGCCGGGCAGCGGCACGGAGGACCGCGGGCTGGAGGTCCGCGATGGCGCGATCACCGGTGTACCCGCAGCACCCGCCCCGAGCGAGCCCGAGTCCTCCGGCTTCGAGATCGGGGCGGCGGGCAGCGACCCCGCGGACGAACCGGCGCCGTGGGTCGGATCCGTCGACGCCGAAGAGGCCGCCCCACCGCCGACGCCGCCGACGCCGGCGCCCCAGGCACCGACCGACGACATGAGCGGCTTCTTCGTCGCGCCCGCGGCGCCCACGTCCGCCGACGCGCCGGCCACCCCACCACCACCCCCGCCGCCAGCCGATCGGGAGGCGCCGGCAGCGCCCGCGGCACCCGGCGGACCCCCGCCCTCACGCGTGGACGCACTGTCCGCGCTCGCCGCCATCCAGTCCGAGGAAGAGCAACCGGACACGCCGGCGGTCGAAGAGCCGACCCCCGAGCCCGAGGCGCCTGCCGCGGCTGACGACGTCGCGGCGCTCGACGACCTCTTCGGTGACGACACCGCCATGAGCTCGCCACCACCCGAGCCGGCCGCACCTGACGCGGGCGCCGCACCGGTTGCCCCCAAGCAGGGCCGCGGTGACGTCAGCGAGTTCCTGCGCGAACTGTCCCGTCTCGCGCTCGACGAGGAACCCCAGGACGGGGCCGACGACGACGATGACGCTGACGACTCCTCGGCGCCGAAGCAACCGAAGACGCCCAAGGCCCCGACGCCACCGCCGCCACCGCCGGCGGGCGGCGACAAGAAGAAGAAGGGCCGTTTGTTCGGCTGGGGCGGCTAGTACCGCGCCCGGCAGTCCGCCACCGTTTCCAGGGCGGCATCGCGATCGCGCCACCCGTGCACGTGGACGGCCTTCTGCTCGAGGTCCTTGTAGATCGAGAAGAAGTGGTCGATCTCGGCGAGCAGGTGGTCGGGCACGTCCGCGAGCGAGCGCACGTGACGCCAGCGCGGATCGGAGTCCGGCACGCACAGGACCTTCTCGTCGGGCCCCTTGTCATCGGTCATGTCGAGCATCCCGACGACACGCCCCGTGATGAGGCACCCCGGGAAGGTCGGCTCACCGAGGATCACCATGGCATCGAGTGCGTCCCCGTCGCGCGCGAGGGTCTCGGGGATGTAGCCGTAGTCGCCCGGGTACCGGACCGCGCTGAACAGCATCCTGTCGAGGCGGAAGTGCCCGGCCTCCTTGTCGTACTCGTACTTGTTGCGTGATCCCATCGGGACCTCGACGAACACGTCGACCGTCACCGGGACTCCTGACCGTCGGACCTGCCGCATCGTACGGGTCGCGGCGCGAGCCTGTGGGAGAGAGGCCGCTACCGTCCGGCAACGTCCGACCACCGCCACACAGGATGACGAGGAACCGCCGTGATCGAGGAAGGCAAGGCCGCACCGCTGTTCACGCTGAAGGACAAGGACGGGAACAAGGTCGCACTGAAGGACTTCAAGGGACAGCCGGTCGTCGTCTACTTCTACCCGAAGGACGACACGCCGGGCTGCACGACGCAGGCGTGCGACATCCGTGACCAGTGGAGCGCGTTCCAGGAGGCGGGTGCCGTCGTGCTCGGCATATCGCCCGATCCCGCGGCGGCCCACCAGAGGTTCGTCGACAAGTACGACCTCCCGCACACGCTGCTCAGCGATCCCGACCGGAAGGTCATGGAGAAGTACGGCGCGTGGGGCGAGAAGAACATGTACGGGAAGAAGACGGTGGGCGTGATCCGCTCGACCGTCCTGGTCGGGCCGAGTGGCAGGGTCGCCAAGCACTGGAAGCGCGTGCAGGCGAAGAAGCACGCCGAGCAGGTCCTCAAGGCGCTGGCCGAGCTCGACGGGTGACCGCTGGCGCTACGCGCCCTCGATCGAGAAGCCCTCGGTCACGAGCGTGCAGTCGCCGTCGCGGATCTCGACGCGGTAGTCGTCGCCGACCTCCTGGAACAACTCGACCAGTGTGAGGTTGACGTTGGTCGTGTTGCTGCCGGGCAGGCGGAAGTCGGTGCTGTACAGGGCCGTGTCGCCGCGGAACCACACGACGGTGAGTTCGACGGGATCGTCGGTCCGGCGCTCGTAGGACATCCAGAGCTTGACGCGCTCGTCCTCGGCGAAGGATCCGCGGTCCGGCCCCGGATCGCCGGGCAGGTCGACGAAGTCCGTCATGCGGGTCTCGGCGACCTCGATCGGCGCGTCGGCAGCACAGCCACCGCCGGCCCCGCCTCGGACGATCGTCACGACCACCAACCCCAGCACGACGGCGGCGAGCACGAGCCCGGTGATCGCCATCGGCGTCGCCGTTCGTCGGGTGGCTCCCTCCGTTGGCGTCGCGCCGCGGCGGGCGCGCGACACCCGCGGGGATGCCCCGGGCTCGTCCGCGGGCTCGCGGGCCCAGCCAGGGTCAACTGCTCGGTCCTCGACCTGGTCCGACGGCGCCGGCGCCATCGCCTCGGCGGGCGCCGGCTCGGGCTCCCGCGTCGGCTCGGGCTCGCGCGCGTGCTCCCGCCCGGCCCCGGGCTCCGGCTCCGACTCCGACTCGGCGTCCGGCCAGGCCGGGACCTCGTCGACGTCGATGCCCTCCTCGATCAGGATCTCGCGGACGGTGGCCTGGTCGATGTCGAGCACGGAGGCGACGTCCGCCACCGCCAGCCCGACGTCGTCGGCGAGGACGATGGCCTCGATGTCCTCGGCAACCGCGACGTGGCGCTCGAGCACGTCGTGGGCTGCCCGGAACAGCTCGACTGGCGACACGGCGTCCCAGCCGGCGACCGTGGTCTCGAGCTCACCGGTCGCGGCGCCCACGACCGTCGGGCTCAGGAACGCCGCGAAGTACCGATGGACCCCCTGCTCCTGGGCGGGGGTGAGCGGCGATCGGTCAGGCGGCGACATGGGTCGGGGACTCTACAGCCGCCAGCTCACCGGCCGTCGCGGCGTCGCCGCACGTTCGGGTCGTGCCCGACGACGGGCCGATCGGACCCGACGAGGTCGACGACCTCGACCGCGACGGCGTCGAGCTCGAGCGAGTCGCCGGGCCGAGCCGTGGCCGGTACGTACGCCAGCGCGACACGCTGGCCATCCGCCTCGAGCGGACCGACGCTCGTGACCGTGACCCCGTCTCGGCCCGTGCCGTACGTGGTGGCCTGCAGCGTCTCCGGGCCCGCGATGACGGCCAGGGCGCGTCTCGGGCGCCCCAGCATCCACTGGCGCGCGACGGCCTCCTGGCCCGGGTAGCAGCCCTTCGACAGGTGAACGTGCGTCGGCAGCAGGCCCATCTCCTCGGGCAGGTGCGGAGCGGCGATCTCCCTCCCCCACGCCGGTTCTCCCGCCCTGACCCGCCACCCCTCGAAGGCCTCACGGCTGGCCGCGGTGGCGCCCGCCCCGGTCGCGGACGCACACCACGCGTCGACCTGCGACGACGGCCCGACCACGTCGAGCCCATGGCGGCGTCCGACCAGGAGCAGGTCGTCGGGCCGCGTGACGTCGCCCTCGGCTGGTGAACCCGCTGGCCGGCTGCCGTCCGGATCCACGGGTCGCCAGGCGGCGACGACGAGGTCCGTCGCGGCGAAGCGCACATCCGCGAGGAACGTGCGACCGCCGAGGACCTCCACGCACGGGTCGAGCAGGTCGAGCGGCAGGAGCAGGTGGTGGGCCTCGTCGCCGGCGAGGACGTCCATGACCAACCGCGGGGTGCCGTGCATGTCGAGGAACAGCGCGGAGCGGACGGTGCCGGGCGATTGGTCGGCCATCGACTGCGACAGGACGTCGTCGAGGAAGCTGGCCCGGTCGGCGCCCTCGACGCGGACGACACCGCGGTCGAGGCGGCCCACGAGGGGCGAACCAGTGTCCACGGGGATACTCCAGAGCGGTCAGGGGCGCCGGCGCGACATCGGGGCCGGGCGCGCGACGTACAGCAGCGCCCACCCGGCGACGATCAGCGCCGTCGCCGCCTGGAGGGTACGAGCCGTGGAGAAGCCCGTCGTGGGCAGGCCCGCCTCGCCGGTCTGGCTGAGGACGACAGCCGCGACGTTGGACACGACGGGGGTCGTGCCTGCGCCCTGCCTGACCGTCGCCGAGTTCTGGATCGTCGTGCCGTCCGGCAGGTCCTCGACGAGTGCCTCGAACCGGATGGTGCGCGTCTCGCCCGGGGCGATGGGGCCGACCTCGATGCCGACGGTCTCGAGGTCGTCGGACGCGACGACTCCGTCGACCGTCACCGACCCGGGGATGAAGGCCATGCCTGCGGGCAGTGTGTCCGCGACGATGACGCTGGGCGCGATGGTCGTGCCGGCGTTGCGCACGGCGAGGAACCACGCCATCGACGAGCCGGGTATGACCGCAGACGCCGGCTCGGAGGACTTCGTGACGTCGATGGCCGTCCGATCGATGACGGTGACGCTGGTGTCCCCGGTCACGGACTGCAGGCCCACTCCCGACACGTCGGCCAGCAGGGTGAGGACCGACCCGGCGTTCAGGGTGGCGGGGACCACGATGTCCACCGTCACCCGCGTCGACGTTCCACCCGGGAGGTCACCGAGCGCGAGTCCACCGACGGCGGGCGTCAGTGACGCGACGTCGTCCGCGATCGCCGCCCCGTCCCGACGGAGCGTCGCGGCCGCGAACTCCGTGCCAGCCGGCGGCGAGGCGCGCAGGACGAGGCTCGTCGCCGGCGCGGACCCGTCGTTGAAGACATCCAGGAGGAAGGTCAGCCGCTGGCCCGGCTCCACGGTCGCCGGCGGGGACGAGGCCACCGACAACCTCAGGGCGGCCGCCTCCACGAGTACGACGTCGACCGCCGCCACCGCCACCGAGGGGTCGCCCACGCTGGTCGCCGTGATGGTCACGTCGTCCGAGGCACCCGCAGCCGCGTCGACCGGGACCTCGAGCACCGCCAGCACGGCGAGCGAACCGAAGGGGCTCAGCTCAGTGGCGCTCGCCAACAGTCCCTCGCCGGCGTCGAGCACGCCATCGGCGTCGAGGTCCTCGACCAGCGACACGGACCAGCCGCTCGCGGAGCTGACCGACAGCGCGATCTCGTCGTCGACGTCCCCGCCATTGGTCACCGTATGGGGCAGCACGATGGTCTCCCCCGGGCGTCCCAGGACGAAGCTGCCCGCAGAGATGTCCACGGCGTAGCGCACGCTGACCGGCTGGACGGTCCCTGCCCGGGCCGTGGCCGCGTCGGCCGCGGTGGCCTCGGCCGAGTTCACCACGACGGTTCGTGTCGGGTCGGCGCCGGTGACCACGTCGAACCTGACGACGGTCGACGCGGACGGCGCGAGCGTGCCGATCGCGAGTCCCGGCTCCAGGGGGCTACCCCCTCCTGGTGCGTCGGGGACCGCGACGCCGTCGCGCCTTGCAGAGCCCGGCACGTACGTCGTCCCCGCCGGGGTGGCGTCCACCAGCCGGACGCCGGTGACGGGAGCAGACCCCGCGTTGGTGACCGTCAACGTGTACGTGCTCGGATCACCGGGTGTGAGGCTCAGGGGCGAGGCGGCCTTGACGAGTGACAGGCGACCAGCGACCACGGTGAGGGCGTCATCGACCGTGGACGCGATGCCGTCGTCGATCGTGCTGCGGGCCTCGATCCGCAGCACGGCGCCGCTGCCGGCGACGGCCCCGGCGGGCACCTGCGCCTCGACGAGTACCGGCTGGCTGCTGCCGGGTGGCAGCAGGTCGCTGGAGACGATCTCGTCGTCACCCGTTCCCAGGATCCCGTCGGCATCACGGTCGGCGTAGACGGTCGCGACCCAGCCGGCATCGACGACCGCCGCGAGGTCGAAGGCATCGCTGACGTCACCCGCGTTGGTGACGAGGTGGCGGACGACGACCGCGGTGCCCGCGCTCACGTTGGCCGCGAAGGGACCGTCGATCAGGGGCGCAGGACTCACGTCGACCACGTGCGTGATCGGCGCGCTGACCGCGAGCAGCCCGCCGTCGGCAGATGCCTCACCGACCACCTGGATCTCTCGCCCGTCGAGCACGGGGTCGAGCACGCGTGCCGCGAAGACCACGGTGATCGTCGCGCCGTCGTTGGGCAGATCAGGCAGTGCCCGTCCGCCGTAGACGCTCGAGAAGGGGTTCGGGTCCGTCGGGCCATCGGGGACCGCGAGGCCATCCACCGTCGCGGAGCCCACGACGAACTCACCCTCGACGGGGGTGTCCGCGACGAGGCGGACACCGGTCGCCGTGGCCTCGCCCGGGTTGGTCAGGAGCAGCGTGTACGTGATGACCTCCGACGCCGTCACGGTTGCCGTCTGGGCGGGCACCGATGTCGCGCTGATGTCGAGCACCGGGCCGGGGGCCACGGTGTGGACCTTGGTCGCGGACGACGGGGGCGTGGCGAGCGCACTGGCGGTGGCCGTGTCCGTGATCACGGTGCCCCCACCGACGGGCAGGACCCGCACGGTGTAGCGAGCGCTGACCAGCTGGCCCGGGGCGAGCGTGCCCACGAGCACGCCGCCGTTGGTCCCGTCGAACGGGTTGAGGCTCGGGCCCGCGGCATCAGGGATCGACCCGCCTTCGAGGACGGCCGAGCCCGGTTCGTACGTCGTGTCCGTCGGCGTGTCGTTGACGAGGGTCACGTCGACTGCTGGCGCCGAGCCTCGGTTGCGCACGGTCATGACGTACGTGATCGTCGCACCGCTGTTGACCGTGGCCCCCGACGGGGTCGCGGAGAGCACGGTCACGAGCTCGGGCGCGGTCGCCCGGGTTCGGACCGTCGTCGTCGCCTCCGTCGTCGGCGCGCGGTTCGAGGCCGCGGTGACGGTCGTGACATCGCGGGACCCGGGCGTCGTGCCCGCGGGCACGTCCACGACCGCGAAGAACGGGAAGCTCGCGCCGGGCGAGAGGGCCGGCGTGACGGCCACCGTGGTGGTCTCGACGGCCTCGTCCCAGATCCCGTTCGCGTCGTCATCACGGAAGAAGGTCGTCGCCCACCCGAGGGTCGAGGCCGACCTGAGGGAGAAGGCGTCGTCGGCGTTGCCCGTGTTGGTGAGCGTGAGGGGGTGCGCGCCGCGGCCGGGCGCCTCGACGTCGAGTGGTGGCGGAGCGGTCAGGGTCCCGCCCGCGCGGGTGTCCACCTGGTGGGTGAGCGTCGGCGAGGTTGCGCTCACCCCCTCCGCACTCGTGACCGACCCGCGCGCCGACACGGACGACGGTGGAGCCGCCGTCGGGAGGACGACCGAGAAGGAGGTGCTCCGGGTGGCGCCGACGGCGACCGTCCCCAGGTCGACTCCTCCTCCGAAGAGCGGAGATGTGCCTCCGACGTCACTGACCGGCGCCCCGTCGCGGGTCGTCGAGCCGCCGACGTAGGTCGCACCCGCAGGGAGCGCCGACGTCGCGGTCACCGATGTCGCGGCGACGTTGCCGACGTTGCCGACGCGCAACGTGTACCGGATGGTCCCGCCGGGCTGCACAGGACCGGGTGCGGCCGGCGACGCGGTCAGGGCCGCGTCCAGCACGGGCGCGGTCGTCACCAGCTGGCTCACGGAGTCGGATGCGCTCAGGCCTCCGGCCCCGGTCGCGGTCGCGACGTTGACCACGAGCGTGTTGTCCGGGAGGGGCGACAGCACGTCCACCTCGAGCCGGGCCGACACGCTCGCGCCAGCCGCGAGGTCGCCCAGCGCCACCCCACCGTTCCCACTCGCGAACGGGTTGCCGCCGCCCGGTGCGTCGGGGATCGGCACACCGTCGAGCCGCGCCGAGCCGGCGCGGTACCGGACGGTCGCGGGGAGGTCGTCCACGAGAACGACCGTCCTGCTCGGCGCGGTCCCAGGGTTGCGGACGACGACCGTGTAGGTCAGGCGCTGCCCGGGGTTGATGGCGCTCGAGGAGGGCGCCGACGTCTTGCTGACCGCGAGCTGGCCGGCAACCACCGACGTCACGTCGAAGTTGGTCGCGAGCACGGCCGGGTCGAGCTGAGAACGTGCTGTCACGGTCGTCGTGCCAACCGTCCCGCTGGCCGCGCCCGCCGGGACGTCGACGACGACGAGTATGCGCGCGCTGGTTCCCGCGGGGAGGGGGCCGGTCGAGGCGATCACCGGCTCGCCAGTGTCGAGCAGGCCGTCGCCGTCGAGGTCGGCGACCGTACGGACGGCCCACCCACGGTCGTTGGTGGCGACGAGCCGGACGTCGTCGGTGGCGTTGCCCGTGTTGTCGACGCGGTGCGGGTACACGGCGGATGCCGGCGGCTCGATGGTGGACGACCGGTCGGCCGCCATGGCGACCCCCGGTCGGACGTCGACCGTGTGCGAGACGCTCGCGAGGAAGGGGCCATCGTTGCTCCCGTCCGCGATGGCCAGCGCCGTGAGCGTGGCCCCGTCGCTCGGCGGATCGGCCACGCGGACCTGCACCTCGATCGTCACGACCTGACCCGGCGCGATCGGCGCGAGCACGTACGCCTCGCCGAACGCGAACGGGTTCGTCCCACCCGCGGCATCGGGCACGGAGGCGCCGTCGACCGTGGCCGAGCCCGGGACGTACGCCGCGTCACCGGACGGCAGGTCGAGCACGACCTCGACGGCGTTCCACTCGTCCGTCGCGTCGGCACGGTTGGTGACGGACATCGTGTACGTGATCGTGGTCGCCGGGTCGACGGTGCTGAGGGCGGGCGGGTCCGCGACGAGGGTGAGCTGGCCGATCGGCTCGGACGAGACGGTCGTCGTGACGTTGTCGAAGTCGGTCAGGGGATCCCCGGCGGCGTTGGATGCCGTGGCGGTCGCGAGGCTCGTGACCCCGGTTCCGTCGGGGAGCGGCCGGCTGAGGACGACGTCGTACTCGACCACGACGGTCGCTCCGGGAACGATGTCCCCGAGCGTGAGCGGGAAGGCGGTTCCGGCCGGTTGGAGCACGCCGTCGATCCGTACGGTGGTGTCGTCGATCGCACCATGCGTGGGGTCGGCGAGCACGGCGTCGAGGCTGACCGTCCGGGCGATCGCCACGTCCGGGTCCGGGGCGAGGTTGGAGACCTCGACCCGGTGCGGGACGGCCGCGCCCGGCACGACGAGCGAGGCCGGCGCGGGAGCGGTCATGAGGACGTCGACCACGGGGGCGATGACGGTCGTCGTGCTGTCGAGGCCCGCCCCGATCGCGGGATCGAACTGGCTCGTCACCGTGACCGTCGCGACGTCGACCGTCCGGCGGGCGGCCGCGGGGTCGATCCGGACGAGGGCGAGGACACCGATCGTGTCCCCCGGGGCGAGCGGACCGGTGTCGGTCACGAGGACGTTCTCGGTCACGGGGTCCCAGAGTCCGTCGCCGTCGACGTCCACGACGAAGTCGACGATCCATCCTGACGTCGTGGCTCCGGCGAGGTCGAACGTGTCCGTGTCGTTGCCGTCGTTGCGGATCAGGTGGGCGTAGGCAACGGTGTCCGCGGCCTCGCCGGTGGCCGTACCGCCACCGCTCGCCGACAGCGCCGCGAACGTGTCCTGGAAGCCGACCTCGAGGGGCACGGCGGCTCCTGGTACGAGGGTGACGGCAGCGGGGTCGTTCGCGGTCGTGAGGACGGTGTCCACCGGGTCCACGACGTCGACGACGTAGTTGCCCTCGGGCAGGCTCGTGAAGCTGAGGTTGCCAGCGGCGTCCGTCGCCCCTGCGGTCAGGAACGCCCCGTCGTCGAAGGGGTCGCCGTCTCCGTTGGGGTCGCTGAACAGCTGCACACCGACGCCCGATCGCGGGCCCTCACCGAGCTCGCGGATGCCTGACCCATCGGCATCGTCGAAGACGCTGACGTCGATCCGCGCCGCCTGCCAGAACCCGATCGGCGGTGCGGTCGCGTCGGTGGCCGCGGGCAGGGCGACCGGCACGCTCGTGGGCGTCGTCGGCGCGAACGGGGGTGGTGGCGGGATCGTGACCACGACCACGTAGTCGCCGCGGGCCAGCGAGCCGAACGAGTAGTCGCCGGAGCCGCCGGTCACGTCGGTGCCGACCGCAACGCCGTCGCTGGGATCGCCATCACCGTCCGGGTCGGTGAACAGCGTGAGCTCGACGCCGGACAGGCCGGGCTCACCCGGGTCGTCCGCGCCGTCTCCCGAGCGGTCGTCGAACACCCTCCCGGCGATGGACGAGGGAAGGTCGACGGCGAGTGGCGTGAGGTCGTGGTCGTCCTCGACCGGATCCGAGACGGCCGGCGAGGAGTCCGGGTCGAACCGGTCGCTCGCGGTGACCTCGGCCTCGAAGCTCGCGGGCCCGCCGACGTCGGCATCGGCCGTCAGCGTGAGGACCTGCGTGCCCGTCGCGGCGACGGTGCCGACGTTCCAGATCCCGGTGACGGGGTCGAAGGCTGGCGGGCCGGGGACGGCGGCGACGTACGTGAACCCGGCGGGCAGCGGGGCCAGCACCGTGACGCCGGTGGCCTCGTCCGGGCCGAGGTTGTCGACGGTCACGGTCAGCGTGACGGTCTCACCGAACCGAGGTGCACCCGGGAGCGCCGTGACCGCGAGCTCGAGGTCCGCCGAGAGCGGGTTGATCGTCACGGCCGCCTGGTCGTCCTCGAGCGGGTCGCCGTTGCCTGCGGTCGCGTCCGGGTCGAAGCGCGTGGACGCCGTGACCTCGCCCCCGACATCGACGCCGCCGACCGCCGCGGCGCCCACGCGTACGTCGAGCGTGAGCGTGGGTGGGGCCACCTGGTCGACGACCGGCAGCGACCAGACGCCACCGGCGTAGGTGCCCGACGAGGCCGTCGATGCCTCGACCGTGAGGCCGGCGGGGATCGAGGTGGTCACGTCCACGCCGACGCCGTCCTGCGGGCCCAGGCTCGCGAGGGTGAACGTCACCTGGACGAGGTCGCCCACGTCGGGTGTGGTGTCGGTCGCGGCAACGGTCAGCTCCAGGTCGGCGGCCTGGGCCGTGATGGTGTCCGACGCGAGGTCGTCCTCCGCGGCAGGCGCGTTGCCGGGCGTCGAATCGGGGTCGAAGCGGGCCGCGATCGAGACCTCGGCGAGGACGTCCACCCCCGCGGTGGCGAGGGGGTCGACGGCGAGGTCCAGGGTCAGGGTCTCGGAACCGAAGGCCGCCATGTCGCCGACCGTCCAGGTCGAGCCCGCGAACGCACCGGCGCTCGACGTGTCGCCGACGACGGTCAGGCCGGCCGGCACCACGACGTCGACGGACACGCTCGGCGAGAGGTCCGGCCCGGCGTTCGTGAGGGTGTACGTGACCGAGATCGTGTCGCCGACCTCGGGCGTGAGGTCGGTGACGGCCGACGCCAACGACAGGTCGGCCGACGCCGCCGTGATCGTCGTGACGTCGTGGTCGTCCTCAGCGGGGTCGGAGACGAGCGGCGAGGAGTCGGGATCGAACTCCTCGACCGCCGTCACCTCGGCCTGGGCATCCGCCCCGGTCACGGCGGCCGCGTCGACCACCACGTCGAAGCTGAGCTGCGCCGGCGTGACGATCGTCACCGCACCCACGGTCCAGGTGCCCGTGCCCTCGTCGAACGTGCCCTGCGTCGCGCTCGACGACGCGGCCACCAGCGTCAGCCCGGCCGGTAGCCCGACCGCGACCTGGGTGCCATTGGCCGTCTGCGGACCGGCGTTGACCACGTCGACCGTCAGCGTGATGGTGTCACCGACGTCCGGCGCGGCCGTGCTGGGCGTGAGGGCGAGCGAGAGGTCGGCGACACGGGGCGTGACCGTTGCGGCGTCCTGGTCGTCCTCGACGGGGTCGTTGCTGTTGGGTGTCGAGTCGGGGTCGGCCACACCCGACGCGGTGACCTCCGCCGAGTAGGTCGCCCCGCCCACCGCTGCGGCGTCGACCGTCATCGGGATGCTCAGCGTGGCGTTCGCGGCGGCCGCGATCGTCCCCACGCTCCAGATGCCCGTCACCGGGTCGTAGGCGCCCTGGCTGGCCGTGGCGACCCCGGGTGTCAGCCCCGCAGGGACGCCGTCGGTCACGAAGATGCCCGGTGCGTCGTCCGGACCGGCGTTGGCCACCGTGACCGTGAACGTGACCGTGTCGCCCACGTTCGGTGCCGGGTCGTCGACGGCCACGACGACGCTCAGGTCCGCGTCCAGCGCGTTGACGACGACCGTCTCCTGGTCGTCCTCGGCCTCGACCGCGTTGTTCGGGACGGAATCGGGGTCATGGCGGTCCGAGGCGATCAGCTCGGCGACGACCGTCGTGTCGGCCGGGTCGAAGGAGGTGACCGTCGCATCGAGCGTCAGCGTGGCGGACTGCGCCGCCGCGAGCGACCCGACGGTCCACTCGCCGCTGACGGCGTCGTAGCCCCCCTGGGACGGCACGACGGAGAGCGGATCGAGCACCAGGCCGCCCGGCAGCACCTCCGACACCACGAGGCCGCTCGCGATGTCGGGCCCCGTGTTCGTCAGCGTCACGGTGAACGTGACGGTGTCTCCGACGTTGGGCGTCGGGTCCGACACGCCGTGCGTCAGCTCGAGGTCGGCGACGAGCGGCGTGATGGTGGCGCTGCCCTGGTCGTCCTCGGCCGGCACGTTGTTGTTCGGCGTGGAGTCGGGGTCGTGCTCCACGACCGCGGTGACCTCGGCGACCAGGTCGCTGCCCCCGACGGCACCCACACCGACCGCAACCGTGACGTCGAGGGTCGCCGCGCCGGCGTGCGATGCCAGCTCCCACAGTCCGGTCCCGGGAGTGAACGTGCCGGCACTCGCGGACGACGAGTCGTAGGTCGTGCCCGGTGGGAGGGTCACGGTGACGTCGACGTCGCTCGCGGGATCGGGGCCGGCGTTGGTGAGCGTCACGGTGAACGTCACCAGCGCGCCGACGTCGGGGGTGGGATCGTCCACGGTCACGCCGACAGAGAGGTCCGCCACGAGCGGGGTGATCGTCGCCTGCTGCTGGTCGTCCTCGAGGGGGTCACCGTTGCCCGGCACCGAGTCGGGGTCGAACGGCGCCGCCGTGGTCAGCTCGGCGTCGAGGACGACGCCACCGACGGCCGCGATGCCCACCGTGACGGGGACGACGAGCGTGTGGGTGACCCCCGAGGCCAGGGGTCCGAGGGTCCAGTCCCCGGTGCCCGCGTCGTAGGTTCCCTGCGTGATCGTCGTCGGAGCCCCGGCCGCGAGCCCGGCCGGCATCGGCAGCGCGACGACCACGGGGTCGACCGGATCGGGCCCCGCGCTGCTCACGGTGACGGTGGCGTCGATGGCGTCGCCGACGTTCGGGGTGGCGTCGCTGACGGCCAGCGTCACGGAGAGGTCCGCAGAGTTGGGCGTCACGTCGACCGAGTCCTGATCGTCCTCGGCCGGGACGTTGTTGTTCGGCGTCGAGTCCGGGTCGAGCTGGTCGGAGGTCGTGACCTCGGCGACGTTGGTCACGCCACCGACGGCGGCCGGCAGGACGTCGGCCGTGATCAGCAGCGTGGCCGAGGAGGACGCGGTCAGGGTGCCGACGTCCCACACGCCGGTGCCCGGCGTGTACGTGCCCTGGCTCGGTGAGTCGGAGACGTGGGCCAGACCGGCGGGGAGGACGTCGGTGACCGTCACGTTCGACGCGGACTGCGGCCCGTCGTTGGTCAGGGTCACGGTGAACGTGACCTGCTGGCCGCGGTCCGGAGTCGCGTCGTCCACGACCTTGCTCAGCACCAGGTCAGCTCGCGAGACGATGGTCTCGGTCCCGTCGTCCGGCGCCGGCGTGGCCGGGTCGTCGGACACGAGCGCCGGGAGCTGCGTGGAGGTGACCGTCGCCTGGTTGGCGACGACGGTCGTGGTGTCGGGCACCGGGTCGTCGACGAGGACGCGGAACGTGATGGTCGCCGTGACGCCGGACCCGAGCACGCCGACGTCGACGACGACGTCGGTGTCACCGGCGGTGTTGCCGGTCGTCACCACGCCGACGTCCGTCGTGACCGAGCCGACGACGAGCGAGGTCAGCACGCCCGGCGTGTCGGCGAGCTGCACCGCCGAGGCCGGACCCCCGCCCGTGTTCTCGATCGTGATCGTGTACTCGAGCTCGTCACCGGGCGAGGGCAGGCCGCTGAGGTCGTTGTCGGCGAAGAGCGCGTCCGACTTCTGCACGGTCAGGTCCGGCGTACACGCCGTCAGGTCGTCGGGGTCGGTGTCGGCGACGAACAGCTCCTGGTACGCGCCCAGCGTCGACGGCACCACCGCCCGCGTGACCTGCGTCCCGCCGACGAACGTGGTGATCACGCGGTACCCGACATCCGGCCCGTTGGGCAGGCCGAAGTGGACCTGCGCGGGGTCCTGCGTGCCGTGGCCGCGTCCACCGTTGAGCTCGCGCACACCCGTCAGCGGCGTGCCCAGGCAATCGGCGATCTGCACCGTCGCGCCGATGGCCGCCCGGAGCGCAGCCCCACCTCCCGTCGTGCGCGGCACGACCATGAGGTAGTCGTCGGCGCCTCCGTCGTTGGCGTCGTTGCGCCAGAGCTCGTTGCCACCGTCCTGGTTGACCAGCAGGTCGAGGTCACCGTCACGGTCGTAGTCCGCGAACGCCGCACCCTCCCCGTCCGCCGTGCCCAGGCCCGGGGTGGCCAGCAGCGAGAAGGAGAGGACCCCGCCGGCCGTGGTGTTCTCGAAGAGCTGGTCCGCACCGTCGGACGTGAGGAACAGATCGAGGTCGCCGTCGTTGTCGACGTCTCCGCACACGACGTCGTCGATGTCACCGGTGACGCCCGTGGGCTCCGTCGTCGCCGTGAACGTGCCGATCGGGTCCTGCTCGAAGACCACGTTCGACACGGTGCCGCCGTCGGTCCAGAACAGGTCGAAATCGCCATCGCTGTCGAGGTCACAGAAGGCGACACCGCCCTTGTTCGCGTTCGGCGCCGTGCTGATGGGGGCGAGCGCCGTGAAGGTGCCGCCGTCGTTGCGGTAGAGGTCGGCGAGGCCGGGTTGGTCCTTGCGCGCGAGGATGTCGACGTCACCATCGACGTCGAAGTCGGTCACCGCGAGGTAGTCCCCGACGATGTAGGTGTCGGCGCCCGGCAGCCCCAGGGTCGTCGGGTCGATGTAGCTCAGCGTGCCGGTGCCGTCGTTGCCGAAGATCACGATGCCGTCGTCGTGGTTGTCGACGACGAGGTCGAGATCACCATCGGCATCGTGGTCGAGGAGGCCCGCTCCCTCGACGTTGAAGCCGATCGGCGTGGTCGTGATCACCTGCGAGGGCGCGCCGGCCGGCGTACCCAGCCGATACGGGACGGGCGGGGTGTTGCCGGCGTTCAGCCACACCTCGATGCGCGCGGTCGTCGTGCGCACGAGGTCGAGGTCGCCGTCGTTCTCGAGGTCGCCCCAGACGATGCTGCGCTCGCCGATGACCGTGCCGAGTTGGGCAGCCTGCGCCGCGGTGACGTCCGTGAACGTCGGTGAGGCGCCGCAGTCGCTGCGATACAGGCGCGTGCCGAGCGCCCCGTCGTTGGTGTTGACCGCGACGTCGAGGCACCCGTCGTTGTCGAAGTCACCCCACGCGAGGCCGCCGTCCTTGTCCCCGCCCGTGGCGAGCCCGACGCCGACGAGGCTGAAGGCGGCATAGCCGGGCGGCGCGGTCGTCACGATCAGCGCGACCGTCAGCACGGAAGCGGTCAGCCGCCGACGGGCACGTCTGCGCAGCCACCGTCGCCCGGTGGCCCCCCGCCACGGGCCCGGTCCCTGCTCCATCCGGCCGCCACGCTACCCGTCAGGGCTGGTTGATGATGGTGGTTCAGGCGACCTCTTCGAGGGTCCCCTCGCGGTCGAGAACCCGCAGCAGATCGCGCTTGCCGGGCACGCCGCTGGTCCGCGCGAGGATCCTTCCGCGCGTGTCGAGCACGAACAGCGTCGGCACCCGCATGACGTGATGGTCACTCGCGAGCTCGAGGTGGTCCGCGGCGTCCGCGTACACCCAGCGAAGCCCCGGCCGCTCCTGTTCGACCTCGGCCAGGACGGCCTTCACCGTGCGGCACGGAGCGCACGTCGGGGAGCCGAGAAGGAGCGCGAGCGCCTCCGCACCGGCCGGATCGAGGCCGACCTCCTCGAGCTGCGCGCGGTCGAACGCCCCGTCGCCCGCCCGGACCTCGCCGTCCCGGCGCTGGTACCAGCGGCCGGCGAGGTAGACCACGCCGATGACGACGAGGACGAGGGCGGCGCGAACGAGGAGCTCCATGGTCAGGCGGCGCCGCCGCGCGCCTTCAGGCGTTCGCCGACGAGGTAGAGCTCACACCCGACGCAGATGCCGGTGAGGGCCAGGAGCGTCGACAGCGCGAGCACGATGCCGACGAGGACCCACCCGACCGTGGTGGCCCCCGCCAGCAGGGCGACCAGCCCCCCGCCAGCGACCACGAAGCCGCAGAGCTGGGCGAACCGGGGAGGGCCCTCGGCCTCGACCTCGGGCGGCGGGCCGAGGTCCAGGCGCTTCTTGACGATGCGGAAGAGGTTGCCGTACGGCGACCAGGCCAGGCCGGCGAACGTCGCGATGGCGAACGCGAGCACCTGCCAGGCGACGATGGCCGTGCCGACAGGGCCCTGGACGACCAGCGCGATCGCGAGCAGCGTCATCGTGATGGCGGCAGAGAACCGGGGGCCGCGCACGTCGATCAGCAGGTTGCCGTCGCCGTCGTAGGCCAGGTTGGGTCGCATCGGGTGTCCTCCTACCCGGGCGTGGTGGTCGAGCGAACGAGCTTGCCGTCCTCGGCGAGGTGGATGCCGCACTCGGTCTTGCCGTGACGCGCCCAGCGCCCCGCTCGCGGGTCCTCGCCAGGAGCGGTGCGGGTCGTGCACGGGGCGCAGCCGATGCTGCGGAACCCCTCGGCGACCAGCGGATGCTCGGGGAGGTCGTGCGCACGGAGGTAGTCGTCCACGTCCTCGTCGGTCCAGGTGGCGAGCGGAGCGACCTTGACCAGCCAGCGGTCGTCGTGTCGGCGCGCCTCCACGATCGGCGTGCCCGCGCGCTCCGGGGTCTGCACCCGCCGAACCCCGGTGGCCCAGCCATCGAAGTTCGCGAGCATCTTGCGCAGGGGGATCGTCTTGCGCAGCTGGCAGCAGAGGTCGGGGTCGCTCGCGAACAGGTCCGGGCCGTAGCGACGGTCCTGCTGGTCGACCGACAGTGCGGGGCGCACGTCGAGGACGGTGAGGCCGAGGTCCCGCGCGAGCTGGCGGCGGTAGTCGATCGTCTCCGAGAAGTGGTAGCCCGTGTCGAGGAACAGGACCGGCGCCTCGGGCGCGGTCTTCGACAGCATGTGCAGCAACGCCACGGACTCGGCACCGAACGAGCTGGTGACGACGAAGCGCGGCACGACGTGCGCCGCCCAGCTGAGCACCCGGTCGGCGGGCTTGCCGTCGAGCATGACGGCCGCCTCCTCGGCCATGGCTCGGATGAAGTGCGACTCGGAATCGTCGGCGTCGTGTTCGACGGCGCGGAACCGATCGTCCGCGTCGGGCCGCGCACCGCCGAGCGTCGTCCGGACGGAGTCGCGGACGGCGTCGAGATCGCTCGTGGTCACAGGAGGCATGTCGTCGCTCACGCGTTCGAGGTGGTCAGCGCGACGTCGTGCGTCGCGAACAGGTCGGCCAGCTCGTCGGTCGAGACCTGCCCGACGCCCTCGAGCAGGTCGTCCGGCCCGAGGCCGCGGCCGTCGAGGTCGTCGCTCAGCGCGACGACCCGGACGCCGCTGGCCACGAGGGCGACGAGGTCCGCTCGCGGATCCGTTGCTGGCAGCGCCACCGTCGCGATCTTGCGCGCCGTCGCGTCGGGCGAGCGCGTCGCGTACTCGACGGCCCGATCCGCCAGGACGAGGGTCAGCTCGACGTCCTCGGCAACTGCGTACGCGTTGAGGTCGAGCGCGGGCGCGTCACCACCGGCGCCGCCGATGTCGGCGCCTCGCACGATGGACAGGACTCGCTTGACCATCAGCGCGCCACCCCCAGTGCGACATCGGCGTCGACGACGAACCGCCAGAGGTCGCCACCCCCACCTTGCACGACGCCCGGCACCTGCTCCGCGCCCGTGCATGCCTCGACCGCTCGACGATCGACGACCCAGCTGGCCAGGCCACCGTGGACGCCGTCTCGCAGGACCTGCGCGACGACCGGGGCCGTGGCCGTACCCGTCGTCGTCGCCCTCACCCCGTCGCCGTACGCGTAGACCGCCACCCGGTGGCCGCGCGCGATGGCGGCGTCGATGAGCCGCAGCGCCGCCACCGTGGCCCCGTCCTGCGGGCCGGTACCGAGCAGGAGGGCGAGCGTCTTGCCGGAGGTCCTCGTCACAGCCAGACCTGCCGGTCGGCCCACTCCATGAGGAGGTCGATGACGTCGCCCGGTGCGACCGGCTTGCCGCCGGCCGCGGTCACGTCGATCCCCCTCGCCGCGGCAGCGTCATCGTCGACGAGGAGTTCGACGCCGGCTCCGAGCGCGCCGTCGAGCGCAACGCGGACCCCGTGCGGTCCCGGGCGGGCGGCGACGACGGCACCCTCGAGCAGCACGAGCCGGACGTCGTGATCAGCGGCCAGCCGAGCCGCGAGGGCGAAGGGGCGATGGCCGTCGCCCGAGGCGAGCGGGTCGCGCGCGAGCAGGAGCACCGCGTTCACGAGGCCACCGACCGGCGCAGGACGAGACGTACCGCCTCCTGCCCCTGGAGATCACGGATGCGGGCGACGTCGACGACCTGGTGGCCCGCGCGGTCCGCCCACCGCGCGAACGCCGCGGGGGCGCCCTGCGTGTCCGTGAGGACCTCCAGGTGCTCTCCCGGCCGGATGCCCATGATGGCTCGCATGGTCGCCACGACCCCGGCCTGGTAGGTCTGGCCACGCGCGTCGACCTGCCCGCCGACCGTCGGTGTCCGGCCAGACGCGGACGGCAGGACCCGCACGCGCCCGTCGAGGGATTCCACGCGGACGCTCCCCCCGGCGGCCGCGACGGCGCCTCGGACGAGACCGCGGGCGAACGCGTCACCGAGCGCAGCGTCCGCCTCGCCGATGAGGCGGAGGCCGACCTCGAGGCCCTCGATCGGGGGCGTCTCGGTGTCGTCGCCCAGGCGCACCTCCGGGAAGGCGGCCCTCAGGGCCTCGACGGCCACGACCAGGGCGGCGTCGAGTTCACGCGTCTCGGCGCGGCCACCGGCGGCGAGGACCAGTCGACGGCCCTGCGCCTCGGCCGCCGCCTCCAACCGCTCGACCGCGTCGTCCTCGGACCCCAGGAGGGAGGCGAGCGTCGCCACCGCGAGGTGGCTGCCAGCCGGGACGGTCGGTGCCCGTTCGCCCGTCGCCTGCTCCTTGGCGACGTAGACCTTCGCCGGCCGCCCGCCTCCGGGGTGCTTGCGTCGGCCGGTGACCACGAGGCCGGCGTCGGCGAGGGTGTCGAGGTGGGTCCGGGCCACGTTGGGGTGCAGGCCGAACATCTCGGCGACCTCACGCGCGCTGCACGGGGTGCCCTCGGTCCTGAGGCGGCGGTAGATGCCGGCCCGCGTCGGCACGCCGAGCGCGCGGCGGACGTCCACCGTCGTGGCGTCGGGTGCCGACGTCGCCGTCGCGGACATGGGGCGCTCACTCCTGTCGTCCCCAACCGGGTCGGAGGCGTATGCCCCGTTTCCACCGTTGGGAGTGCGGATGGTTGGGCAAGGCCCGCCCATCCGACCACCGAGACAGTGTAAACCGTGCTAACTGGGGAGGGCGACCCGCGACGGGGCCGGCCCACGCAGCACGAGGGTGCCTCCGACGATCTCCGCCCGGGTGAACAGGAACCCCTCGATGACCTCGGGGAGCTCGTACCGGAAGTCGAACGCCCGCTGCACGAGGTCCTGCGCCTCGACACCGAGCGAGCCCGCGTTCACCTGGACCGGCACCGCAACCAGCACCTGTCCCTCGAGGACCACCTCGGCGACCACCTGCACGGTCGTCCCCTCGACGTCACCGGTCGCCAGCAGCTTCTCGCCCTGGAACGCGGCCGTCCAGCCCGGGCGCTCGCGCGCGACGATGGCCGCGACCTCGGACTCGCCGATCCTCACGGTGACGACGCCATCCCCGGCCTCCACCCCGTCGAGCGGCCGCCCGACGGCCGCTGCGAGGTCGACGGCGACATCGACGAGCTCCGCGTCCACCTGGCGCAGCTCGAGCTCCGGGTCGCCCACGACCAGGCCGTCCAGCCGCACGGCGACGACGGGGATCACGCCCCTCACCACGTTGACCAGCAGCGGGAAGCCCTGGATCTGCACGTCCACCGAGGCCACCTGGGCGGTGGCGGCGATGTCGGACTCGAGCTGCCCCTCGACCGACGCCTTGATCAGCTGGTCCGAGGCCACGAACAGCACGAGCAGTGCCGCGAGGGCGATCCAGACACCTTTCACGGGGCCTCCAGTCGCGCCGACACGGCGTGGGGGTCTGGCCGCTCAGGGTACGAGTCAATGCGGGGACTGGCCCACCCTGACCATGGCACCGAGAGGACGGAGGTCCCGCCCGTTCGGGACGGCCGTGCCTCGTCGCCCGGCCGCCGAACAGCGAACGTATGCAGTGAGGAACCAGGGCCCCCAGCGGGCCCTTCGGCGACGTTGGGGACCTGGTTCACGCAGAGAGACCGAGAGGCCACGCCATGTCGCAGGCTCGCCGAGGATTCGAATACCTCGCCCACCTAGTCATCCTTGGCCTGATCGCGGCCCTCACGCTGGGGGTCGGCGCCCCCGCGGGGGCGGGCGGGAACCCTGCCGGCGACATCGACCAGTGGGCGAACGCCAATGCCCAGTGGCAGAACGGCAACATCAACGGCAACAACTCGCTCTACCTCGAGGGCGACGTCGTGCCGTTCCGCATGCACCTGACCAACCTCGGCGGCCTGACCAGCCACAGCGTGACCGTCGAGTGGGACACGCTCAAGGACGGTGCGCACGCGTACGACTACATCGCGCCGTACAACACGAACTACAGCCCCGACCCGTGCAGCGGCAAGCCGTGTGTCGGCGGTCCGGTCGCCAGCGGCGCCTTCATCCTGTGGGGCGCGACGAGCATCGACTCGGTCACGATCAGCGCCCACGACGCCGACAGTGACCGTGCGGTCGTGGCGTTCACGACCGACGGCGTGGTGACCGACGCGGTGCTCGCGTGGGGCGGCCACATC
>JBFKQZ010000006.1:0-29563 GCA_041627475.1 Nitriliruptoraceae bacterium
CACTTCACCGACGAGGACATCTCGACCGACTACACGGCCCTGATGTCCAAGGTCATCTGGGACGGCCACGGCCGCATCAAGCTGCCGATCAACGAGCCCGCCGAGGGCAAGAAGAAGTCGCAGATCGAGGAGTACCTCGAGCACTACCGCGGCCCCGGCGTCCAGCACCTCGCCCTGTCGACCAACGACATCGTGCGCACCGTCACCGAGATGCGTGCCCGCGGCGTGAAGTTCCTCGACGTGCCCGACACGTACTACGAGGAGGCCAAGGAGCGCGTCGGCGACATCGACGAGGCCTGGGACGAGCTCCAGGAGCTCGGCATCCTCGTCGACCGCGACGAGGAGGGCTACCTCCTCCAGATCTTCACCGAGCCCGTCGAGGACCGCCCGACGCTGTTCTACGAGGTCATCCAGCGCCACGGCGCGACCGGCTTCGGCGTCGGCAACTTCAAGGCGCTCTTCATCTCGATCGAGCGGGCGCAGGAGCGGCGCGGGAACCTGTGACGGCTCGCTTCGCTCGCCGCTCCTGACGTCGGGGCTCCGCTGCGCTTCGCCGTGCCGCGACCCGCTCCGCTCGTCGGGCCGACATCCGGAGCCCAGATGCATCTCCCCCGTCGCCCGGGGACGGTCCTGTTCGACCTGGACGGGACCATCCTCGACTCGTCCCGACCCGTGCTCGCCGCATGGGCCGCGGCGCTGTCCGGCATGGGCCTGCCGGTCCTGCCGGAGGACGAGCTGCACCGGGTCATCGGCCCGCCGATGCAGCACGTCGCGACCGAGCTCCTCGCCGAGCGTGGCGAGCACGGCGAGGCCGCCTACGACGAGGTCGTGACCCGCTTCCGGGCGGCGATCGGGGAGGTCGAGGTCGAGCAGGCCATCGCCTACGACGGGGTCGTCGACGTCGTCCGGGCGCTGCACGCCGACGGTCGTCGCCTCGCGATCGTGACCTCGAAGCCGATGGAGTCCGCGACGCGCGTCGTCCCGGCGCTGGGCATCGCCGATCTCTTCGTCCACCTCGAGGCGCCGCCGCAGGCCGCGCCGGAGGTCAAGTCCGCGACGATGGCCCGCGCCGTTGCGGCGTTGGACGTCGACCCGAGCGACACTGCCATGGTCGGTGACCGCCACCACGACGTCGAGGCCGCCGCCGCCCACGGCATCGCGACGATCGGCGTGACCTGGGCGGCCCACAGCGACCACGGCGAGCTCACGGATGCGGGCGCGGCCGCGGTGGTCGACGCCCCCGCGGCCCTCGGGGCCGTCCTTGCGTGGAGACCCAGCGAGCGCTGAGCGCTCACCTTGCGGCCGGATGGAACGAGCCGGTGCACTGGCGCGTGGCCCCGATGAGGAGGGCCGCATGCACACCAGCACGGACACCGACGCAGGGACGGGTCTGGTCGTGACGACACCGTTCGAACGCTTCTACGCGAACGAACGCGACCGTCTGGTCAGACTGCTCGCCATGGACCTCGGCGACGTCCACCTCGCTGCCGAGGCCGTCGACGTCGCCATGGCTCGCGCCTGGGGCCGGTGGGACGGGCTCACCGATCAACACGACGCCGGCGGCTGGGTCTACCGGGTCGCGCGCAACTGGGCGACGTCGTGGTTCCGACGTCGCCGACGCCGGAGCGACGCACCGGTCCCGGAGACCGCGGTGCACGACCGTCCCCCGAGCCACAGCGCCCACCTGCGCGAGCACCTCGACGCGCTGTCGGCGGACCACCGCGCCGTGGTCGTCCTGCGCGTCCTGGGGGGCTGCTCCACCGAGGAGACCGCCCGACGCCTCGGCATCCCGAGCGGGACCGTGCAGTCACGGCTCTCCCGCGCCCTGGACAACCTGCGCACGATGCTGGAGGACGAGCGATGACCGACGTCACCGAGCAGCTCCACGACCGACTCCAGGCCGCGGCCGCGGACCTCGACGTGCCCCCGGGCAACGTCGACGACGTCGTCCGCCGGGGCCGCCGCCGTCGCTTGGCCCTGCGCGGTGCCGGGGCGGCCGGCCTCGTGCTGGCCATCGGCGCGGCGGTGCCACTCGTCCTGCCCGACGGCACGCCCACCCCGACCGTCGTCGGCGAGACCGCACCCACACCCACGCCCACCCCGACGCCCGACGCAGCACCGTCGCCGACGCCGTCACCGACACCCGACCCCGAGCCGTCACCGACGACCGACACCGCCGCGACCGGGGAGGAGGCAGGCACGCCCACGCTGCTCGTCGCGACCGACGACGGGATCGTCCGTTGGGACGACGGCACCACGACGCCGGTGCCCGGCATCGACGGACCTGTCGACGTCGCGGTGGACGACGGCCGCGGCGGCGTCGTCTTCCAGCGCAACGACATCGGGATCGGCCGGCTGGCGGACGGCGAGGTCAGCACGATCGTCTCGCTGTCCGAGTTCGAGCCGCGCGCGTTCGACGACTTCGAGCCAGTGCCGCCGGTGGCGCTGCGCCTGTGGGACGCCGCGGAGGACCGCATCGTCTACTCCGTCGTCCACGAGGGTGAGGGGGTCAACCCACCCGTTCGCTACGACGTCCTGATCGCCCAGTCCACGGTCGACGGCTCCCGCACCGAGCTGGACCAGTACTACTCCTGGGAGTCCGGTCCGTCGACGATCACCACGGCTGCTGGACGGACAGCGCTGAACTTCACGAGCGAGATGCTCGCCGGCAGCCTGACGCTGTTGACGGGCGGCGAGCCCACGCGGCTCTCGTCACTCGACTACGGCGGCGAGGGCGTCGCGAGCGGGCAGGAGCCCGGGCTGTACGTGGTCCGTGGGGGCGCACTCGACCCGAGCGGCACCCGCATGGCCGTCGTCGTGGTCGACGAGTACGACGACCCCGGACGGCTCGTCGTCGTGGACACAACGACCGAGGAGCGTGTCTTCGACCTCGGGCTGGAGCAGTACCTTCCCGACCTGCCACGCGGCGCAGCGGCAGTCGACTTCGACGGCAGCACGGTGCTGCTCACCGGGTTCGAGCCCGGCGACGGTGCGTTGCTGGTGGAGGTCGGCACGGACGATGCGACCGCAGTCCTCGTCGAGGGGCGTCCCGCGTTGACCAGTCGTCCGGCGTGAGCCGGTCAGCCGCGGGACAGGTCCCGCTCGACAGACAACGGAGTGCCAGGTGCACCTCATCGCTGCTGCGTCCCCGGCCGTCGAGGCCGGCGGACTGACCGGCTTCGTGCTCGACGCCGTGCGCGCCATCGGTGAGGTGGGCATCGCCGTCTTCGTCCTGCTCGAGACCGTCGTGCCCCCGATCCCGTCGGAGGTCGTGCTCCCGTTCGCGGGTGCCCTCGCCGCCGACGGTCGCTTCACCTTCGCCGGGGTCGTGACGGCCGCCAGCGTCGGCTCGGTCCTCGGCGCCTGGCTGCTGTACGAGGCAGCGCGCTGGGCAGGCGAGGAGCGGGTGACCCGCTGGCTCGCGACGGTCCCGCTCGTCGAGCGCGAGGACGTCGACCGGGGGTCGGACTGGTTCCGTCGCTACGGCGGCACGGCCGTGCTCGTCGGTCGCCTCGCGCCGGGTGTCCGCAGCCTCGTCTCCGTGCCGGCAGGCGCCCAGGCGATGCCACGTCCCCGCTTCCTCCTCCTCACCGCCATCGGCAGCACCGCCTGGAACGTGGCCCTCGTCGGCGCCGGGCTCGCGCTCGGGCGGCGGTGGACGATCGTCGAGGAGTGGACGGGCTGGCTGGACGTGGCGTTCGTCGTCGCACTCCTCGTGGTCGTGGGCCGACTCGCCTACCGCCGGGTGCGGACTGCCTAGGGTCACGCCCGCCGATCCCCGGAGGCCCGCATGTCACCTCGTCGCGCTCTGCTCGCCGTCCTCACCACCGGTCTCCTGACCGCCGGGTGCGACCTGCTCGGCGGCGGCAACGTCTTCGAGCTCGCGGTCGGTGACTGCTTCGACGACACGGCCGGGGACGAGCAGATCAGCGACGTCCCGGTCGTCGACTGTGCGCAGCCGCACGACAACGAGGTGTTCCACGTCTTCGACGTGGGCGACGGCGACTTCCCCGGTGACGACGCGCTCCTCGCCGAGGCAGAGGCGGGATGCATCCCCGCGTTCGAGTCGTACGTCGGGATCGAGTACGCCTCGAGCCGACTGGACATCTTCCCGATCACGCCGACCTCCGGCAGCTGGTCCGGCGGTGACCGTGAGATCATCTGCGCGCTGTACGACGCCGAGCTGGCCAAGCTCGAGGGCTCGATGCAGGGCACGGGCGAGTGACCTGCCCGGGGGCCCGTTGACGTGCGCCCGCTGCGGCGACAGACTCCCCCCTCGATGAGCCAACTTCGCGACGACCCGAAGCCCGAGGCCATGCTGCGCGTGGTCCGCGTCGTCGCGCCGCTCGCCGCCGCCGCGATGGCCGTCACGGTCGTGGTCGGACTGGCGTCCGCACCGCAGGGCGCTGCAGGCGCGCTGTTCGAGAACGTGTGGGGCGTGGCCACGGTCATCGACCTGTACCTCGCCCTGCTCGCCGTCTGGGTGTGGATCGCGTGGCGCGAGCGCAGTGCCGGCGCCGCGACCCTGTGGGCGGTGCTGCTCGTCACGACCGGCAGCGTCGCGCTGTGGGTCTACGTCACGTGGAGGGCGTACGGAGCGAACGACATGCACGGCCTGCTGCTCGGGCAGCACGACATCGGCACCTGACCGCCGCTCCACCGCTGTCCGACGGATCACGGGACGTACCACCGGCCGCTGACTACGGTCGGGCTGCCCCGTCCGGTCCCCCGCTTCCCCCGGGGCGCCCCGCACCACCAGGAGCGCCCGACGATGGCCAGCACGTCCGTCCACCACTCCCACGGTCCCCTGCACCTCGGCCATGCCGAGGAACGACGGCAGACCTGGGACGAGTACTTCCTGTCGCTCGCGGCCGGCGCCTCGAGCCGCTCGACGTGCGTCCGGCGCAAGGTCGGAGCGGTCATCGTCCGCGACCGCCACATCGTCTCGACGGGCTACAACGGCGGCCCGTCCGGCTACGCCCACTGCGACGAGGGGGGCTGTCCGCGGGCGGCGTCGGACACGCCCATGGGCGCCGACTACGAGTCGTGCATCGCGATCCACGCCGAGGCCAACGCCCTGCTCTTCTGCGGGCCGCAGGAGCGCGAGAACGCCACGATCTACTGCACCGACCTGCCGTGCTTCGGTTGCGCGAAGCTCATCGCGAACTCGGGGATCAGCGAGGTCGTGGCGAGTCGTGGCCTCTACGACGGCTGGGAGGACGTGCGGGCGTTCCTGCTCGACGCCGGGGTCCGGGTCCGCCTCGTCAGCCACGCCGAGGACCAGGTCACCCTCGACCTCGGCTGACCGCACCCGGCGCTCGTGGCAGGCTGTGGCGATGTCCGCGTCACCCGCTCCGACCAGCGTCGCCGAGAACGTCGACGCGGTTCTCGCCACCGCCCCGGACGCGGTGCTGCTGGTCGAGGGGCGCTCCGACGCAGAGGCCGTCCGAGCGCTCGCCCGTTGTCGCGGCCGGGACCTGACCGGCGAGCGCGTGGCCGTCGTGCCGATGGACGGCATCACCAATCTCTCGCACCACCTGCGACTCCTCGGCCCGGACGGTGCCGACGTCGTCGCCGGTGGTCTGTACGACGAGAACGAGGTCGGTGTCGTCCGAACGGCAACGGCGGCGGCCGGGCTGGGCGACGATCCTGCCGCTGCCGGCTTCCACGTGTGCCGGCGGGACCTCGAGGACGAGCTGATCCGCGCCCTCGGCGTCGAGACCGTCCTGCGGGTCTTCGAGGAGGACGCCGAGCTCCGCCGGTTCCGTGTGTTCCAGCACCAACCGGCCCAGCGCGGCCGGCCGCTCGATGCCCAGGTCCACCGTTTCCTCGGGATCCGGTCCGGACGGAAGATCCGGTACGGCCGCCTCCTGGTCGAAGCCCTCGACGACGACCGAGTTCCCGAACCACTCGAGGCCCTGCTCGCGGGGATCTGATCGTCGGAGGCGCTGTCCCCTGAAGCGATCGGTGTCCCATGGATGCGCCGCACATGGCGCGCTGGTGGGACAGCGATCACTGGGTCGGACAGCCCGCCAGGACGTCAGTCGACGTACGGGAGCAGGAGCACCACGCCGAGGAGGAAGGCGGCGAGCCAGACGCCGGCCCAGAGCGTGCGCTTGATCTCACGGTCCAGGCCGCGGGCCTGCTCGATCCTCGCGAGCCGCCGACCGCACGCGCACAGACCGGGTTCGACGTAGCGGTGGTGCCGCTCCTCACAGCGGTAGAGCGGCCGCTCGGCGTGGTCGTACCCGCACTCGCCGCACACGGCCCGGCGCAGCGGACCGGTCGCACCGCAGCGCAGGCAGTGCGCGGCCTGGAGCCGCTCGTGGACGACGACCGCGACGGTCAGGCCCAGCAGTCCGCCGTAGAAGACGGTGCCGACGACCACGTCACCGAACGTGGCCCGGCCCGTCAGCGCGAGGACCGTCGTGACGATCGCGGCCAGCACGACCGGCACCGAACCGACCACCAGGGTGCGTCGCCGCTCCCGGGTCGTGAGCTGCGGCTCGGCCGCCGCCGTCGCGTCCGGCTCCTCGGCCACGTCCGTCCTCGTACCTCGGTCCGCGCAGAGCGTACGAGCCGGCGTGGTCCGCACGGCACCCACCTCCTAGGGTCTGGGGTCCACCGGACGGGAGACGACGTGGAACTGCGCAGCGACCTCGCCGAGGACGGCGTCCTGACGATCACGCTCGACGACGGGGACAAGAACGCCCTGCTGCCCGAGACGTTCGACCAGCTGGTGGCGGAGCTCGACCACGCCAGCGAGGACGTCCGTGCGATCGTGCTGGCGGGCAACGGTGAGGTCTTCACGGCGGGTCTGGACGTCAAGTGGATGAAGGGTGCGACGCGCGACGACGTCGGCGGGATGCTGGTCGGGCTCGGCCGCTGCCTGATGCGCCTCTGGGGCGAACCCCGACCGACGGTCGCGGCCTGCACCGGCCACACCGTGGCCGCCGGGACGATGCTCGCGATGGCGTGCGACCACGCCGTCGCCGCCGCCGGCCCGTTCCGCTGGGGCCTCATGGAGACCCGCATCGCGTTCGAGATGCCGCGGTTCGGCATCGAGCTTGCACGGGCCAACGTGGCGGCGCACCGCGTCGACGACCTGATCCTGCCGGGGGCGGTGCTGTCCCCGGAGGAGGCGGTCGAGGCGGGCTACGCCGACGAGGTGCTGCCGCTGGACGACGTGGTCGCGGCCGCCCGGCGACGGGCGCACGAGCTCGCCGAGCTGCCGTCGCACACCTACGCGGGGACCAAGCGACGCCTGCGCCAGGACGCGATCGAGCGCGTCCTTGCAGGCATCGATGATGACATCGCCGCCGTCATGGCCACGGGACCGATCCCGGAGTGACGCCCCTCAGTCGGTGGTCGCTGCCTCGACGAGGTGCTCCAGCGCCACGTCGGTGTCCGCGAGCACCGCACGGTCCACGCGCCTGCCGACGAGCTCCCGGATGACGTCCGTCGCGTCCCACTCGTCGGCGTGGACCCCGGCGCGCACCACGTCGTCGTCGAGGTAGAACGCCACGAACGGGCGGTCCGGCAGCTCGCCCCGGACGACGACGTCGTCCGGCCGGGCGTGGCCGACGTACTCCATGCCGAGGTCGTACTGGTCGGAGTAGAACAGCGGCAGGTCGTCGTGGACGGCGCCGTCGTCACCGGCGATCACCTTCGCCACCGTCCGACCGTGGCCCCGGGCGACCTCGACGTGCTCGACGCGCAGCCGACCGAGCCGCGGGTGGTCGTGCGCGGCGACGTCGCCGACGGCGAAGACGCGGTCGTCGCTGGTCCGCAGCGACGCGTCGACGGCGATGCCGCCGGTCTCGGCGTCGATGTCGAGCCCTGCCCGCTTCGCGAGCGCCACGTTCGGGCGCACACCGGTCCCGAGCACGACCACGTCCGCGTCGACGGTGTCGCCGTCGGTGAGCCGGACGCCGTTCGCCCGGTCGTCGCCGACGACGCCGGCCACCTCCCCGCGGCGGAAGGTCACGCCGTGCTCCTCGTGGAGGGCCCGGAAGGCCGCGCCGACCTCGGCGCCGAGGATCGCGCCGAGCGGCTGCTCGTCGGGCGCGACGACCGTGACTTGGGCGCCGTGTGCACGCGCAGCCGCGGCCACCTCGAGGCCGATCCACGACGAGCCGACGACCGCCACCCTCGCGTCCTCGCGCAGCGCGGCACGCAGCGTCAGCGCGTCGTCGACGTTGCGCAGCGTCCAGACACCGGCGAGGTCGTCCCCGTCGATCGGCGTCGGGCGGGCCGACGCACCCGTCGCCAGCACCAGCCGGTCCCAGGGCAGCTCGCCGTTGCCGTCGAGCAGGGCCACGCCGGACCCGAGGCCGAGGTCGGTGACCGAGCGTGCCAGCAGCACGTCGACGTCGTGCCCCTGCCACCACCCGGAGTCGTGGAGGAAGGACGACTCCGGTTCGGCGTCGCCCGTGAGGACGGCCTTGCTCAGTGGCGGACGCTCGTACGGGAGCCTGGCCTCGGAGGTGACGAGCACGACGCGGCCGTCGAAGCCCTCCTCGCGGAGACTCGCGGCGGCGGTGCCGCCGGCGACGCCGCCGCCGACGATCAGGACGGTGTGGTCGGACACGTGTGACCTCGGTGTGGGAAGTGGTGTCGACCCACTACCTGCCCCGCGCCCCCGTCCGGTCACGCCGGCCGATCGTCACAGGTAGCCGAACTGCTTCGCCTTGCCGTGCAGCCAGTCACGGTGGTCGGGGTGCGCGATCGCGATCAGTGCCGCTGCCCGCTCACGGATGGACCGCCCACGCAGCTCGGCCACCCCGAACTCGGTCACGACGTTGTCGACGGTGTTCTTGAGCGTCGTCACGACGGACCCCCGCGACAGACGACCGACGATCCGCGACAGCTCCCCGCCCTTGGCCGTGGACCTGGTGACGATGAAGCCACGACCGTCCCCCGCGTACATCGCACCCCGGGCGAAGTCGGTCTGGCCGCCGCTGCCGGACCAGTAGGTGCCCTGGATCGTCTCGCTCGCACACTGCCCGAGCAGGTCGACCTCGGTCGTCGCGTTGATCGAGGCGAAGCCGTGCTCGAGTGCGATCGTCCGCGGGTCGTTGACGTGCTCGACCGGCCACAGCTCGACCGAGGCGTTGTCGTCGAGCCAGTCGTACAGCCGCTGGGTGCCGAGGGCGAAGGTCGTCACGTGCTTGTTGCGTCCGCGTCGCTTGCGCACACCGGTCAGCGCACCGGACTCGACGAGGTCGATGACCCCGTCGGAGAGCAGCTCGGTGTGCAGCCCGAGGTCGTGGTGGTCCGTCAGCATCGACAGGATCGCGTTGGGGATCGCACCGATGCCGACCTGCAGCGTGTCGCCGTCCTTGATGCGCTCGGCCACGTGCGACGCGATGGAGCGGTCGAGCTCGTCCGGCTCCTTCGGCGGCGCCTCGACCAGCGGCCGGTCGGCCTCGGTCCACCCAGCGACCTGGCTCACGTGCACCTGGTTCCTCCCGAAGGTGCGCGGCATCCGGGCGTTGACCTCGAGGAAGAACGGGACCTTGCCGATCAGCCCGGCCACGTAGTCCGCGTTCGTCCCGAGCGAGAAGTAGCCGTGACGGTCCATCGGCGACGCGGCGGCGAGCACGATCGACGGTTCGCCCCCGTACTGCAGCAGCTGCGGCACCTCGCTGAAGTGGGCCGGCACGAGGTCGACGCCACCCGCGTGGAAGTGCGGCCGCGTGACGTGCGAGAGGAAGTAGCTGACGTGCCGGAGTCGGTCGCGTCGGTTGCCGGTCAGGTACGGCCGGTCGTGCAGCACGTGCATCTGGTGGACCTCGAGGCCGTGGAAGTCGTCAACCGCGTCCTCGATCGCATCGAGCAGTGACACTGGCTCCCCGTTCGCCAGCGGCACGACGATCCGTGCACCGTCCTCGAGGTGGTCCAGCACGTGCTCGGGCGGACTCGGGTCGGTGTGCACGCTGACTCCAGTCGGTTCGCGACCGAGACGATACGCACCGCTTCCCACCCCGGTAGGGCCATTAGGCTCGGGCCGGACGAGAGGGGACGACGTGGGTGACGTGCACTGGCGGGAGCTGTACCGGGAGGTCGTCGACACGGGGTTGTGCACCGGCTGCTCGGCCTGCGTCATGGCGTGTCCACGCGACGTGCTGGGTTACACCGGCCACGAGAACTACGTGAGCGGCCAGGCCGGTGACCACCCCAACGCCGTCGGCGTCGGTGACTTCCTCCCGGTGCAGATCGGCGAGGGCATGGCCGTCGACCAGTGCGTCATCGGTGACCGGGGCTGCGACATCTGCACCCGCGCCTGCCCACGGTTCCGCACGTGGGAGACCGAGTTCGACAGCGAGCTGTTCGGCCGCACCCGTGAGCGCGACGAGGTCTACGGCATCGCACGGTCCGTCCTGCTGACCCGCACGACCGACAAGGCGATCGCCGAGGTCGGCCAGGACGGCGGGCTCGTCTCGAGCCTCCTGGTCTGGGGGCTGGACACCGACCGGATCGACGCGGCCGCGACCTCACAGATCGTCGAGGACCGCGGCCCCTTCGACTCCGCACCCTTCCTCGTGACCAACCGCGAGGAGGTCCTCGCCTCGGCCGGCTCGCGCTACACCTACGCCGCGACGCCGCTGGCGGCGATGGAGGCCGACGACCGCGGGCTGAAGCGGCTCGCCCTCGTCGGGATGAGCTGCCAGGCGTCGATCAACGGCTCGATCGCCGCACGAGGCGTGAACAAGTGGAAGCGGCGCATCGAGCTGACGATCGGGCTGCTGTGCTCCAAGACGTTCACGTGGGAGGGCCAGGCCAAGGTCCTGCGCGAGCACGGGATCGACATCGAGGACGTCGTCAAGATCAACATCAAGGGCAAGTACCTCGTCTGGACACGGGACGGCGGCTACCACGAGGTGCCGCTCAAGCCCTTCCACGAGTTCACCCGGCCGGGCTGCAAGCTGTGCCCGGACTTCGCCGCGCAGCACGCCGACATCTCGACCGGCGGCATCGGCAAGCACGACGACTACACGCTGACGATCGTGCGCACGGCCCGCGGTGAGGAGTGGCTGCAGGGCGTCATCGACGCCGGCCTGGTCGAGACGGCACCGGTCGACGACGTGGCGGCGAACCTCGTCGAGAAGCTCTCGACCTGGTCGAGGAAGCGCTGGCCGGCAGCTGGCGTCCCGCCGGAGCCGGGCCTCCTGCCCGTGACCGAGGGATGACCGCGCCTGCCCCCGACGCCCGGGTCGCCGCAGTCCTCGCCGTGCTCGGTGGACGTGACACGGACGCCGTGGCGGCAGAGCTGGAGGTGCCGTCAGAGCTCGTCCAGCGCTGGGTCGCGATCTTCCGGCGGGCCGGGTCGGCGGCCGTCCGCAACCAACCCGAGGGCGACGAGGCCTGGGCGCGCGACCGGATCCTCGCGGCCATCAGCCACGAACTGCGCACCCCGCTCACCAAGATCCGCGCCGCGCTGGACCTGCTGGGCGTGAAGACCGCGGACGAGCCTCCCCCGTCGTTCCTCCACGAGCAGGTCCGCAGCTCGTTCGAGGAGCTCGACACACTCCTGCGCCGCCTGCTGGAGACGACACGCGCCTCGTACGGGCGGACCGAGCTCGTCCGCACCGAGCTGCTGCTGTCGGAGCTGTTCGACGAGCATGACGTCGAGATCACCGAGGACGGCGTCGTCGACGTCGACCCGGACCGGGTCCTGCTCGTGGTGGACGACCTGCTGGCGCTGGCCGGCCGCGGCCCCGACACGACCGCGATGCGCGTGCGGGCCGGGATCGACGGCAGCTGGGCCGAGATCGTCGTCGAGCGGGACGGCGCCCCCTGGGACCCAGCGCGGCTCGAGGCCGAGCTCGACCCGTTCTCGCCCCGGACCGAGCACACCGACGTCACCTTCGGCGCACACCTCGCCATGGCGTTGACCGTCCTGCACGGTGGCCACCTCGGTGTCCGCCGCGAGGACGGCACGGACGAGCTGTGGGTGCGACTCCCCGTGCACCGCGCGCCCGAGTAGCGCACCACGGCCGCACGGGATGCAGACTGCCGTCCCTGCCCCGACCCGGAGGAACCATGCCGGACAGCACGGTCTACGAGTTCGCGTGCGGTGACGTCATGGACGGCTGTGACGCGGTGTTCCGCGGCACGCGCGACGACATCATGGTGCACGTCGTCGAGCACGCCAACGAGGCCCACGGCATCGAGCAGGTCACACCAGAGGTGGCCAGCGCCGTCGAGCAGCAGATGCGACCCACCGGCTGAGGCCGTCAGGGCAGCTCGACCTCGTCACCGGTCGTGAAGCCCGCCCCGTCGGCACGGAGGCCGACCACTCGGTCCAGGTACTGGACGACGACGGTCTCGCCGAGTGCCGCCGCATGCAGGGCGACGTCCTCGAGCACCACCCGCTGGAGGGCCTCGCCGTGCCGGTCGAGGACGAGCAGCTCCCGGTCGAGGGTGGTCACGACCGCACCGTCCCCGGCACCGGTCAGCGACGTGATCGGTGCGCCCACGTCGCGGCGCCACAGCTCGTCCCCCGTGCCGCGGTCCAGTGCGAGCACCGTGCCACCGGGGGTTGCGAACAGGACCTGTGACGCCCCCAGCACGCCGATCGGCAGCAACTCCTCGTCGGGGAGGTACGTCCACAGGACGCCACCGTCCGCGAGGTCGACCGCAGAGCGCCGCACCGTGTCACCGACGACCGCGAGCTCGTCGTCGTGGAGCGGCGGGTCGGACCACACGGGGTGCGGGGGCCCGGTCCATCGCCGTGCACCCGTCACGACGTCGTGGGCGACCAGCGGCGCCTGCCGACTCGGGAGGGCGTCGGGTGCCGTGCCGACGAGGAGGTCGTCGGTGAGGAGCATGCCGAACACGCCGGCGAGCTCCCTGACCTCGCCGGACGCCCGGTCGATCAGATGGGTGGCCCAGCTCCCTCCCTCGTGGTCCCAGTGCTCCGTCCACACCGCCAGGCGGGCCTCGGTCGCGCCGAGTGGCTGGACGTGGCTGCCGTCACGGCGGGCGGCCGACGACAGCGGGACCTCGTACTCGACCATGGCTCGGTCGGTCAGCACTGCGACCGAGCCGTCATCGCCCTGGCGGACGACGACCGGCGCGGGCAGTCCGGTGGCGGTGTCGGTGGCGACGCCGTGCAGCCACGTCGTGCTGCGGCCGAGGTCCGCCCCGTCCATCCAGGGGGCGAACACGTCGGCGGGCGCGACCACCACGCCCGACACGAGGTCGATCCAGCGGGCGCTGCCGAGCTCGGTCGCCGCACCGGGCCCACCGCCGTGGTGCGCCACCGCGACGGCACGGCCGACCACAGCAGACGGCCGAGGCCCCCACCGCGCCGCGTCGAGGGAGCCCGTGAGGACGGTGCTGCCGAGCCGCGTGCCGTCCCTGGCGTCGAGGAACCGGACCACGCTCCCGCCGGACCCCGCCGGACCCGGTTCCGGCACGACCGCGACCACGTCGCCGTCGACCATCACGCCGGCGGCGCCGGTGGCTGCCGTGCGCCACACGACCTCACCGTCCAGCGTGCGGGCCTCGACGGTCTCCGCCGGTGCCAGCCCGACGACGAGTGCGTCGTCGGTCAGGGCGGCAGCCCCCGGCCATCCGTGCTCGGCGAGCGCGCCCCATGGCCCGGTGTGGCCCGGGGCCAGGGTCGTGCGCAGCGCTGGCTCCTCACCCGGCACCAGCTCCCAGACCTCGTAGCCCTCCATCTCGTGCACGCCGAGGAGCGACCCGCCGACTGGTGAGCGACCGAGCAGGCGCGGGGGGCTGCCGTCGGGCGCGGTGCCCAGCGAGCCCGTCATGAGGACGTCGCCGGACGCTGCATCGACCAGCTCGAGCTCCCAGACCGCCCCGTCACCCTCCGTGACCCCACGACCCTCGGCGCCCCGTCGCCACCCGAGCAACGCGCGGTCGCCCTCGACCTGGACGTGCAGCGCGTCGCCGGCCGGTACCTCACGGGCCACGAGGACCGACGCGTCGTGCAGGGAGACGAGGCGGAGGTCGCCGGTCGGGCCGCTCTCCATGTCCAGGTCGGAACGCAGCGCCACGACCGACGCCTGCGCTGGTTGCTGCTCCCAGACCTGGTGCCACCCCGGCATGGCGGCCAGCACCGTGCCGTCGTCGCGGACGAACCACGCGCCCTCGTCGCCCGCGAGGAAGGTGACGTCCCCGACCCGCGCAGCCGGCCAGAGCGGCGTCGCGGGCAGGGTCCTCGGCAGCGTCACCCGGGTCACGACCGTGCCGAGCAACTGGTCGACCACGACGATCTCGTCCCCCGACAGGCGGGCGTCCTCGCGCTCCAGCGGCCCGTAGTGGATGGCGGCGGTGCGAAGCACCTCGCCGGTCCGGACGTCGACGACGCGGCCGCCGATGCGTGCCAGCCCGTCGGCCGCCACGAGGTCGCCGAGATCGGACCACCACCCCTCGTCCGGCAGGTCGTGCGACCAGGCCAGGCGCAGGTCGTCCGGCGGCAGCCCCGACGAGGTCATCCCGGTGCCGACGCCGACGTGTCCGAGCAGCGGCACGAGCGGCTCGGGCCGCAGCGCCACCGCGGTCAGGCCGCCGAGGACGAGGCCCGCGAGCACCAGCAGCGCGACCCACCTGCCGGTCACGGTCTCGCGCTCCCGCACGGGCTCGTCGGTCAGCTCGACGACGTGGTCGTCCCCGACCTCCGGCGTCGGTCCCGCGACGCGCGCCCCACAGCTCCCGCACCAGCCGGCGTCGGCGACGAGCCCGGCGCCGCAGGAGCCGCAGGTCGTGGGTCCGCGCCGCAGCGACGGGCGCATCAGCCGGCCGGCCGCTCGAGCACGAGGACCACCTCCATGGCCTCGTCCCCGGCCTCGGGCGGGTGCAGGAGCGCCAGCCGTTCCAGCCCCTCGTCCTCGTACACGGCGAGCTCGTCGGGCGACAGGGCCCACGGCGGCCCCTCCCACGTCGCTGCTGCCCGCGGGTTCGTGGCGACGAGGCCGACGTGGACCAGCAGTCCACCCGGCGCGACCGTGGACGCGACCGCCCGCAGCCCGTCCTCGCGGATGTCGGCCGACAGCGACTGCACGGTACGCACCTCGACGACCAGCCCGGCCGACGCAACGAGGTCCTCGGGCAGGTCCAGCAGGTCGGCGGTGCGGAAGTCGAGCGTCCCGGCGGCGTCGAGGTCGGCGAAACGACGCCGGGCCCAGTCCACGGCGGTCGGCGAGACGTCGAACGCCACGGTCCGGCAGCCACGCCGCGCGAGCTCGGCCGCGTCGTCACCCAGCCCGCAGCCGATCACGAGGGCGTCGCTGCCGGCGACCTCCAGCCCCGGCTGGTCGAGCCAGGACAGCAGCAGCGGGGACGGCGCCATGCGCGCCCACGGGACGGCGCCCGGATCGCCCCCGGCGTCGTCGTAGAGCGGCTCGAACCAGTCCGTCCCGCTGCGCTCGTCCACCGTTGCCCTCCCCCGCACGCGACAGTACGCCGACGCGCGTCGAGGGTCCATCGACTCACGGCAGGTCGACCTCGTCACGGCGCACCACGCCGCTGCCGTCCGTCCGCAGCCCGACGGCGGCGCCGTCGACCACGGCGACGACCGTCTGGCCGAGCGCCGCCAGGGCACGGACCTGCGTGCTGCCGACGGCGATGCGCTGCACCTCCCGGCCGCGCTCGTCGAGGTGCACGACGAGACCGTCCGCCGTCCCGAGCAGCACGTGGTCGCCCGCACCGGTCATCGCCGTGACGGGCACGTCGAGCGCCGTCCGCCACACCGGCGTCCCGTCCGCACGACCCAGTGCCATGACCTCGCCGTCGACACCAGCGACGACGACCGATCCCGACCCGAGCACGGCTCGGCCGTCGAGCAGGACGTCCGCGTCGTGGCGCCACGCGGCGCGCCCGTCGTCCAGCCCGAGCGCGGCCACGACGTCCGCGCCGGGCTCGACGAGCAGCCCGTCGTCGAGCACCGTCGCGAAGAAGTCCCACGGCATGGGCGCCGTCCACCGCTCGGCACCGGTCACGGGGTCGAGACCGAGCAGCTCCCCCCGCTCGCCGTCGACCCCGAGCAGCAGGTCGCTGCGCAGCGCCAGGCCGGTCACCCCCCGCAGGTGCAGCACCTCCTCGGTCACGCGGTCGACGACGTGGGTGACGCTGGCCTCCTGGCCCTCGAAACTGTTCGTCCAGAGCGCCACACGACCGTCGGCGACCCCCACGACCCGTGCGAGGAAGCTGGCGACGTCACCACCGTCCGGCTGGTCGAGGTCGACCGTGCGGAAGCCCTCGCCGACCTCGAGCAGCTGGACGACGTCCCGACCGAGGTCGCGCAGCACGACCGGCGCCGTACCGCCGGTGAGCGGGTCGTCGTCCACGCCGACGAGCCGCCAGTTCCCGCTGACCGACTCGTCGGCGGGCGCGAGGTCGCCGAGCACGTCCTCGGCGCTGCGCTCCTCGCCGGTGACCACGTCGATCCATCGCACGGTCCCGACCGACACGTCGAGCCCCACGACCGCCGGCGGGGCCAGCGCGAGGTCCGTGCCGAGCAGGGCCACCGGTGCCCACGGCGGCAGCGGTGCAGGGTCCAACGGTGCCGCGGTGGTCACGTCGGTCCCGTCCCGTGCGTCCAGGACCCGCGCACGGCCGTCGCCGGCCACGAGCACGACGTGCCCGCGGTCCGCCGCGACGACGACCGTCCCCGAGGTGGGCCGCGACCAGACCTCGGCGCCGCCGCCGTCCACCGCGACGACGCGCTCCGCCACCACGTCGTGGAGCACGACCACGCCGTCCACCATCGCGACGCTGCGCAGGGTCGCGCTGGCACCGAGGAAGAAGGCGTCGTCGAACATGCCCATGGGTGTCCGCAGCTGGTTGCGCCGCAACTGGACGAGCCCGTCCACGGCGTCCCCGGCGAGGCGCCAGGCGGTCACCTCGTCGCCAGCGCGCGTCACGATCGCCGCCGCGCCGTCGTCGAAGCTGCCCAGGAGGCGCGGGACGATCTCCGAGACGACCCGCGCCTGCGCGACGGTGCTCCCGTCCCCGGCGTCGACGAGCCGCAGCCCCCAGACGATGCCGGCCCCGGGCGCGCCGAGGCCCCCGGTCACCGCAGCCGCCACCAGCGCGCGGTCCCCGACGACGTCGACGACCTGCGGCACGCCGGTCTCGACCTCGGTCACCACGCGCCCGTCGGCCAGGGCCACGAGCCTGCTCCCCGCGTCGCCCTCGTGCCCGGACCGGACGTTGACGGCGACCGGCGCGTCGACGGCCCGCTCGATCTCCGGCGTGACCACGCCCCGGTGGCGAGCGAGCTCACGGCCGTCGTCGTCGACCAGCACCGTCTCCTCGGCCGAGAAGTCGGTGAGGACCGTCACACCTTCCGACCGGGCAACGACCGCCGTCCCACTCGGGTCCACCCGCGGCACCGGCACGCGCCCGAGCACCCGGCCCTCGAGGACGTCGAACCGGACGAGGTCCGACCCGGTGAGGAGGACGCCGACGCCGTCGTCACCGCTGAACATCTCCTCGGGCACCGTGGCGACCAGCCGGCCCGTGCCCAGGTCGGCGACACGCCCGTCCACCGCGACCCGACGGTCCCCCACGACCACCCGGGGCAACCCGTCGGCCGTGACGGCCTGCGGCCCGTCGCCGAGCGGCACGGACCACGCCAGACGGAGCCCCACCGGCGGCGGACCAGATGCCGACAGCCCCGCGGCACCGGTGGCGGTGCCGAGCAGCGCGACCGGGGCCGGGTCCCGCGCGAGACCGGCCGCGAGCACCGCGGCCGCGAGTCCGATCGCGCCGACGGCGATGCCCCACCGCCGCCTGCCAGCCGTGCGGTCCGACGGTGGGGCCGACGCGGACGTGTCCACCGGGACCTCGGGCACCGCAGCGGCGCCGGTCTGCTGGCCGGTCCGCGCGCCGCACCCGCCGCACCAGGCTGCCCCGCGCTCGAGCCCGGCACCGCAGGCGTCGCACCGGACCGGCTCGCGCGCCGGACGCCACCGGAGCCGGTCAGCGAGGCCACGTGCGGTCACGGCGCCCTCCTTCGGCGGTGACGCTACGGCACCTCGACACCGGCGGCTGGTCAGGGCAGGTCGACACGGTCGCCGGGCTCCACGAAGAACGCTCCTCGCCCCAGACCGACCACGTCCGCCCCCGTCGTGACGACGACCTGCCCGTCGACCACGGCGACGTCGTCGACCGGGGCCCGGCCGGCGCGGACGTCCTGCAGCACCCGGCCGTCGTCGTCGAGCACGAGGACACGACCGTCGAACGTCCCCACGACGAGTTCGTCCCCGCCGGCCGTGACCGCCGTGACCGTGTCGCGGTCGTGGAGCCACGCCGGCGCACCGTGGTCGCGGTCCCAGGCCCGCAGCACCCCGTCACGACCCGCGACGACGACCAGCTCCTCGGTGAGCACGGCCGTGTCGGGATCGAGGACGACCGGGGTGCTGCTGCGCCACGCGAGCCGACCGGCGACGGTCGCGGTGACCGACGCCGCCCCCACCTGCACCGCCGTGCGCTCGTCGAGGACGGTCGCAGGTGGCCAGCCCGAGCCGGCGGGCGAGAGCAGTTCGGCGAGCGTCGGCACGACGTCGGACGGGTCGACCCCGAGGAGCCGGCCGTCCTGCAGCGCGACCACGGGCCGCACCGAGGGGCCCACCCGGACACGTCCCAGGAGCATCGCGTCGGCCAGCATCGCGTCGGCCCCGTCCAGCTCGCGCGCCAGCAGCCCCGCGCCCGCGCTGCGTCGTCCGGTGCCGAGCTCCAGCCAGACCTGGTCACCCAGCGGGACCGGGACGGCGACGTCGCTCACGCCGACATGGCCGGCGAGCACCGCCACGAGCCGACGGGGTCCGACGTCGTCCCGCACGACGTCCCAGCGCGGCGCCCCGGTGGTGGCGTCGACGAGCCGGACCCGGGTCTGGAGCAGCGAACCCCGCGGGGTGTCGTCCCCGACGAGCGGCGTCCGCCAGTACGGCGTGCGCACCAGCAGGTCCGCCCCGGCCGCGACCACCCCCTCACCGGCCCGGGCCGGCTCGCTCCAGCGCACGCGGCCCCCGCGGTCGACGAACCGCAGCTCGCGCCGGACCGGGCTCACGTGTGCGATGCCGTCGGTGGTCACCGCCACCACGGGCCATCCGTCCTCGGTCGTACCACTGCCAGCGACGACGACCTCGCCGAGCCGTGCACCTGTGCGAGGGTCGAGCCACACCGCCGTCGTGGACTGCCCCGCGCTCCAGTAGTGGACGACGACCCCGTCGTCCACGGCGGTCGTGGTCACCGCCGGCAGCTCACCGGTCGTGGGTGGCAGGTCCGTGACCGCCCAGACCCGCCCGGACCCGTCGAGCCGCAGTCCGTGCACCTCGACCGGCTGTCCGAGGCCGAGGTCGCGGCCGCCGAACGGATCGACCCAGACCACCGTGTCACCGTGCACGGCCGCCGCGTGGACCGCCCCCGCGGGGCCGAGGTCACGGGCGACCGAGCCGTCCCGGCCGTCGACCACGACCGCACGGTCGACGGCCGTGCCCGCGACCGTCACGACGAGCCAGTCGCTCCCGTCACCCGTGCCGTCCCACGCCCACGACGCGTCCCCGATCCAGCGCACGCGCCCGTCCGCCTCGACGGCACCCAGGACACCCTCGGGCGACGCCAGGACCGCCGCGCCGGCGACCCACCCGAGTGCCTGTCCGACCGGCTGCCAGGAACCATCACCCGCCAGCGGCACGCGACCGACGACCGCTGCCGTCGCAGCGTCCGCGACGACGACGTCGTCCCCGTCGACGAGCAGCACCGTGCCGTGGCTGCTCGGTGCGACGTCGGCGGACCACCGGACCGTGCCCGACGGCACCTGGCCGTCGACGACGACGCCGGTCGACGGGAGCCGCACGGACGGCGGTTCCCCGGTCGCGCCGCCCAGCTCGACCGGGCGACGCCACAGCGGTTGGAGGTCGTCGAACGGCGGCAGCAGCGAGCTGCGGCCCGAGGACTCGTCGATGCGACCGAGGAGGTCGGGGTCGCCCACGACCGTCGGCTCGGCCAGGACGCCCGCGACCGCCACCACCAGCACCGCGGCGGCGAGACCTCCGGCAGCGCGCCGGAGGCCGCCACGGCGGGACCGCTCGGGCACCGGCGTCGCTGGCGCCTCGTCCAGGCGCAGGACCGTCGGTCCGGCGCGGCCCCCGAGCGGCGCGCCGCAGTCACCGCACCACTGCGCGTCGACCGGCTCCCGCCGACCGCAGGCGGGACACGACCGTGCTCGCTGCGCGAGCTTCACCGGGTACCCATCACCTGTCCACCCTACGACGGGGTGTGCGGAGCCGCCACGACGCGGACGACCCCGCCACGAGGGCGGGGCCGCAGACGGTCCTGACCTGGTCAGGCGACTTCGTACGTGGCGATGTCGGGGTGGTCGACGCCGGCCTTGCCGACCTCGCCGGCACCGCCCGGGTCACCCATGCCCGTCACCTTGTCCTCGAAGAACTCGGCGTTGATCCGGGTGAACGCCGACCACTCGTCCGGCACCTCCTCGGCGAGGAAGATCGCCTCGACCGGGCAGGCCGGCTCGCAGGCGGCGCAGTCGATGCACTCGCCGGGGTGGATGTAGAGCGTGCGGTCACCCTCGTAGATGCAGTCGACCGGGCACTCCTGCACGCACGCCTGGTCCTTGACGTCGATGCAGGGCTCGGCGATCACGTAGGCCATCGGGAACTCCGGGAGAGGTCGTCGTCGGCCAGCGAAGATAGCGACTCAACACGGAGCACCCCAGCCAGAAGGCCGGGGTGCGGTCCTGCGGCGAGGAGCGCCGCGAGCCCGAGCGAAGCGAGGCGAGCAAGCTCCTCGGGTGGGATGAAGCCCCTAGGGCTTCATTCCCACGTGGCGATCTTGCTGTGGTCGACGTCGGTCGCCCCGACGGCGGCAGCGCCGCCCGGCGAGCCGAGACCGCTGTGGTCGTCCTCGAAGAACTCCGCGTTGATCGGGGTGAACTCAGCCCACTCGTCCGGCACGTCGTCCTCGTAGAAGATGGCCTCGACGGGGCAGACCGGCTCGCACGCACCGCAGTCGATGCACTCCTCGGGGTGGATGTAGAGCATCCGCGGGCCCTCGTAGATGCAGTCGACGGGGCACTCCTCGACGCAGGCCTTGTCCTTCACGTCGATGCACGGCTCGGCGATGGTGTAGGTCACCAGCAGATCCTTCCTGTTCGGCCACCGCGCAGCCTAGGCAACCGACGTGCCTTCGTGCGAGGGACCTCCGTCCGTCGACCAGAAGCGGACCCGGCCGCAACCTAGGATCGTGGCCCACGTCGAGGCCGTCGTCATCGAGAGGAACCGCCGCGTGCCGGAGTTCACGACCGCACCGATCCTGCCGCTGCACCCGGAGACCGAGGGTGAGCGTCGGTACCTCAACCGTGAACTCACGTGGCTGTCCTTCAACGACCGTGTGCTGGCACTGGCCGAGGACCCCTCGGTGCCGCTCCTCGAGCGTGTGAAGTTCCTCGCGATCTTCGCCTCGAACCTCGACGAGTTCTTCCAGGTCCGCGTCGCCGGTGTCATGGAGCAGGCCGCTGCCCGCTCGATGTCGCTGCCGCCGGACGGCATGACGCCGCAGGAGCAGCTGGTCGCGATCCGGACGATGGTCAACGACCTCGTCGCTCGCCTCACGAGCATCCTCCACGAGCAGGTCCTGCCGCAGCTGGCGGAGCACGACATCACGTTGCCGCGGTGGGAGGAGCTGGACGAGGACGAACAGGCGTGGCTGGCCGAGGAGTTCGACCAGCGCGTCTTCCCGGTGCTGACGCCACTCGCCGTCGACCCGGCGCACCCGTTCCCCTACATCTCGAACCTGTCACTGAACCTCGCAGTCGAGGTCCGCGACCCCGTCAGTGGCGACCCACGCTTCGCCCGGATCAAGGTCCCGACGAACCTGCCGCGCTTCCTCAAGCTGCCGGACCGGGACCGGTTCATCCCGCTCGAGCAGGTCATCGCCGCCAACCTCGACCGGCTCTTCCCGGGCCTGGAGGTCGTCGACCACCACGTGTTCCGCGTCGTGCGCAACGCCGACATGGACGTCGAGGAGGACGAGGCCGACGACCTCCTGCGCGCCATCGAGGACGAGCTCAACCGCCGCCGCTTCGGTCGCGTGGTGCGGCTGGAGATCGAGCCGTCGATGCCGGACGCGACGCGTCGCCTGCTGATGCGCGAGCTCGGGGTCGAGGACGACGTCCTCGAGGTGGTCGAGGGGCCGCTGGACCTGGAGGGGCTGTGGTCCATGGCCGCCTCGGACCGGCCCGAGCTCGAGTACGAGTCCTACCGCCCGACCGTGCCGCCGCGGCTCGGCGCTGCCCAGTCGGGGAGCATCTTCAACGAGATCCGGCGCGGCGACATCCTGCTGCACCACCCGTACGACGACTTCGACGCCTCGGTCCTGCGGTTCGTGCACGAGGCCGCCTACGACCCGCAGGTCCTCGCGATCAAGATCACGCTGTACCGCACGAGCGGACCGGGTTCGCCGCTCGTCCGGGCGCTCCTGCACGCGGCCGACGAGGGCAAGCAGGTCGTGGCGCTGGTCGAGCTCAAGGCGCGCTTCGACGAGGAGGCGAACATCGAGTGGGCGCGCGTGCTGGAGGAAGCCGGCGTGCACGTGGCCTACGGCGTCGTCGGGCTCAAGACCCACACCAAGACCGCGCTCGTCGTGCGCGACGAGGGTGACCGCCTGCGGCGCTACGCCCACATCGGGACCGGCAACTACAACGACAAGACGGCCCGGCTGTACGAGGACCTCGGGATCCTGACCGCCGACGAGGAGATCGGCGCCGACCTCTCGGACCTGTTCAACGTCCTCACCGGCTACAGCCGGCGGTCCTCGTACCGCAAGCTGCTCGTCGCGCCGAACACGCTCGCACCGCGGCTCGTGGACCTCATCGCCGAGCAGGCGGCACTGGGGTCCGACGGTCACATCACGATGAAGATGAACTCGCTGGCGGACGAGGAGATGATCGAGGCGCTGTACGCGGCGTCGCAGGCCGGCGTGACGATCGAGCTCATCGTCCGCGGCATCTGCTGCATGCGCGCCGGCGTGGAGGGCTTCAGCGACAACATCACGATCCGGTCGATCGTCGGTCGCTACCTCGAGCACTCGCGGATCTACCGGTTCGGCACACCCGAGACCGGCCGCACCCACCTCATCGGCTCGGCCGACCTGATGGGCCGCAACCTGCACCGCCGCGTCGAGGCCGTCGCCGAGGTCACCGACGAGGAGCTCGTGGTCCGGCTCGACGAGATCCTCGACGTGCTGCTGGCCGACGACAAGCTCGCGTGGCACCAGCGGCCGGACGGCAGCTGGCACCGACCTGCCGCACCGGAGCGTCCGCTCGAGACCCACGTGAAGCTCCAGTCGCTCGCCATGGACCGCTCGCGCCCGCGCAAGCTCGCGACCGGCGCAGATGGCGTCGCCGGGCAGGTCCGGGCCGCTGGCGGGGTCGTGCTCCGCGAGCGTGGCGGCACCACGGAGGTCCTGATCGTCCACCGGCCCCGCTACGACGACTGGTCACTGCCGAAGGGCAAGCTCGACCAGGGCGAGTCGTGGGAGGACTGCGCCCTTCGCGAGGTCCACGAGGAGACCGGCGTGGCCGTGGCGCTGGGGCCGGAGCTGTCGGAGATCAACTACACCGACCGCAAGGGGCGACCCAAGACCGTCCGCTGGTGGCTGATGTCCGCCGTGGAGGGGCACCCCAGCCACCGAGGCGTCGACCGCGAGGTCGACGAGGCACGCTGGGTCGCCGTCGAGGAGGTGCGGCAGCTGCTGTCCTACGACACCGACGTCGAGCTGCTGGAGGAGGCGGTGGCGGTCCGGCGCGACGCCAGCGAGAACGAGCTCGCGGGCACCACCGTCGGGGCCAGCCCCGCCGAGGTCGTCGAGGCCGCAGCCGCCGAGGGGCTCGGCGACGCCCCCAGCGTCGAGGCCGAGCCACGACCACCGGTGATGGACAGCGCACCCCCAACGCAGGACGACGAGGTCGTCGACCTCCACGACCACGCGGAGCGCTGACGTGCGGCTCCTGCTCGTCCGGCACACCCACGCAGGCGTCCGCGGCGCCTGGCCGGGCAACGACCTCGACCGCGAGCTGAGCGACCACGGTCGACGACAGGCTGCTGCGCTCGTCGAGCACCTCGACCTCGGTGACCTGGTCGCGGTGCACAGCAGCCGCGCCGTGCGGTGCGTGCAGTCCGTGGCCCCCCTCGCCGAGGCCCACGGCCTCACCGTCCACGAGGCCCCGCCACTGCTCGAGGGCACCCGTCCGGCCGAGGCACTGGCCTGGCTCGAAGCCCTCGAGGCAGACGACGGTGCGACCGTCGTCGCGTGCAGCCACGGCGACGTCATCGGCGGCGTCGTCGAGCGGCTCGCGGACCGCGGCACGCCGCTGGCGAGCGATCTCGGCTGGCCCAAGGCCAGCACCTGGGAGCTGGAGGTCGAGGACGGCCTCGTGACGCAGGGACGCCGCCTCCCACCGCCGGAGGTCTGAATGCGCAGCAGCGTCCTCGACCTCGGGAGCAACAGCTTCCACGTGCTCGTCGCCGACGTGCACCAGGAGGGCTACGTCGACCCGGTGCTGCGCGAGCGCGAGATGCTCCACCTGGGCCGCGTCGTGGCCGATCACGGCCACATCCCCGACGACCACGTCGAACAGGTCCTCGAGCAGGTCGAGCACCTCTCCGAACTCGCGCGCCGAGCCGGTGCCACGACACGGCTCGCGGTCGCCACGTCCGCCCTGCGCGACGCGGGCAACGGCCGCGAGGTGGTCGCTCGCATCGCGGAGGTCGCGGGTCACCCCGTCCGCGTGCTGCCGGGCCACGAGGAGGCGCGGCTGTCGTACCTCGGGGTCCGGGCCGCGATGGGCGTCGCCCCCGGCGGGCTCGGCGTGCTCGACCTCGGTGGCGGCTCCCTCGAGCTGGCGGTCGGCACCCGTCGCACGCCGGACCTCGTCACCTCCAGCAACCTCGGCGTGTCCCGCCTGTCCGCGCTGGTCGAGGAGGACCCGATCAGCCCCGACGACCGGGCGCGGCTGCGCGCTGCGATCGCCGACGAGCTGGCGCTGTCAGGCGGTGCGTTCGACACGATCCTGCCGCCGCGCGTGGTCGCGGTCGGAGGCACCGTGCGGGCGATGGCCCGCGTCGTGGCGCGCAACGACCTGCCATGGACCCCGATGACCCTCAACCGCCTGCCGCTGACGCTCGACCGGCTGCGGGACCTCCGCGACGAGCTGTGCGCCCTGGACGTCGAGGGGCGCGCCGACGTCAAGGGCATGAAGTCGCGCCGGGCCGACCACCTCCACATCGCCACCATCATCCTCGTGGAGGTCCTCCAGCACCTCGGCGTCGACCGGCTGGAGGTCTGCGACTGGGGGCTGCGCGAGGGCGTGCTGCTGGACGCCGCGGGCACCGAGCTCGCCCCGTCCCCCGAGGAGCTGAAGGACCGTGAGGTCCGGCGGCTGCACGACGAGTTCACGCCCGGCGACGGCCACGACCCCCACACGGCCGACCTCGCGGTCCAGCTGTTCGACGTCACGCGCGACCTCCACGGCCTCGGCGACGACCAACGGCGCCTGCTCCACCAGGCCGCGATGGTCCACGACATCGGCCAGTCGCTGGCACTGCGGCGCCACCACAAGCACGGGGCCTACATCGTCGAGAACGCCGAGCTGCGCGGGTTCAGCCCGGCCGAGTGCGCCCAGCTCGTGTCGCTGGTGCGCTTCCACTCGTCGCGCGGCCTGAAGGAGAAGGACGACGTGGTCCGGTCGCTCCCCGACGACCGGCGCGAGGCCACGCACGTGCTGCTCGCGCTCCTGCAGGCGGCCGACGGCCTGGACCGGACACGCGACCAGGCCGTGACCGGCATGCGACGTGGCACCGTCGACGACGACCACGTCGAGCTGCTGCTCGAGGGCGAGGGGCTCGACATCGCGTCCACGGAGCTCGCGCGCAAGACCAAGGTCTTCGCCCGCGTGTTCGGCCGCGAGCTGGTCGTGCGCACACCCGCGTCGGACGAGGCGACGGCGTGAGCCTGCGCCCGAGGTACGTCCACCGTGTGACGCCCGACGACGTGGGGTCACGCGTGTCCGTGCGTCGCTGGCTCGACGCGGAGCGCACCGAGGCCGGCGACGTCCTCGGCCAGCTGCTCGCCTACGACGACGGCGTCCTCACCGTCCAGGGCAGGGACGGCGCGGTCGCCATCCCCGAGTCGACCGTGCTCGCGTCCCGCGTGGTTCCACCCCCGCCGGAGCCGCGTCCACGCGGCTAGGTCACACCGGGGTGTCACCCAACCTGTGGACCAGGACGCGGTTGGTACCGCCGTGGCCGCCGGGCTGGCCGCTGACGATCACGATGTGGTCACCCCGCTGGCCGTAGCCACCGCGCAGGCACACCTCCTCGGCCGCCTGGAACAGCGCGGTGGACGTGTCCTTCTCGGGCACGACGGCCGCCTCGGTCCCCCACATGAGCGCGGTGCGGCGGCGGGCCTCCTCGGTCGTCGTGAGCCCGATGATGGGCACCGCCGGACGGCGCTTGGACACGAGCTGGATCGACGCGCCCGAGATCGAGAACACGAAGATGGCCTTGGCCCGCAGGTCGTAGGCCACCTGCTGCGCAGCCTTGGCGACGATCTGCGGGACGTTCAGCTCGTGCACCGACTCGGCGGACCGGTGGATGCGCTCACTGGAGGACTCGGCGACCTCGATGATGCGGGCCATCGTGCGGACCGCCTTCACCGGATGCCGTCCAGCGGCCGTCTCGCCCGAGAGCATCACCGCGTCGGTGCCGTCGAAGATCGCGTTGGCGACGTCCGATGCCTCGGCGCGGGTCGGCCGCGGGTTGCGGATCATCGAGTCGAGCATCTCGGTCGCGGTGATGACCGGCTTGCCCTCGGTGTTCGACATCTCGATCATGCGCTTCTGGATCGCCGGGACACGCTCCGGGCCGATCTCCACGCCGAGGTCACCGCGGGCGACCATCACCGCGTCCGTCGACTCGATGATCGCCTCGAGGTTCTCGACCGCTTCGGGGCGCTCGAGCTTGGCGATGATCGGCTGGTCCCCTCCCGACGCCTTGATGTGCTCCCGCAGCTCGATCACGTCCTCGGGGCGGCGGACGAACGACAGGGCGATCCAGTCGACGCCGAGCTCGGCCATCGTCGCGACGTCCTCGCGGTCCTTCGGCGTCAGCGTGTTGGCCGACACGGCGACACCGGGCAGGTTGACGCCCTTGCGGCTCTTGGCGAGCCCACCGGCGACGACCCGGGCGATGACCTTGTCGCCGTCGACCCGGCTGACGACCAGCCGCAGCAGCCCGTCGTCCATGAGGACGAGCGCGCCGGCCTCGACGTCCGAAGCGAGCCCCGGATAGACGACCGGGAGCACCGTGCCCCCGATGCCGTCGTCGATGTCGTCGAGCTGCTCCACGCCCGCGACCAGCGTGACCTCGGAGCCGTCCGGCAGGTCGACGCCCTCGTCCGGCACCTCACCGAGCCGGATCTTCGGGCCCTGGAGGTCCCCGAGGCTGCCGATGTTGCGGCCGAGGTGCTTGGCGATGCCGTGCACCATCTCCAACCGCTCACGGTGCTCGTCGGCCGTGCCGTGCGAGAAGTTCAGACGGACGACGTCGACCCCGGCAGCCAGCGCAGCGCGCAGCGTGTCCGGGCTCTCCACCGCCGGTCCGAGCGTGGCGACGATCTTGGTGCGTCTCACGAGTTCCTCCTCAGGCCGCGACCCTAGGGCGCAGGACGCGAGGACGTGTACGGCCAGACGCACGTATTCATCCTGCGGGTTGCTCCAGGAACGCCGTGGTGCGGTCCGCAGCGGGCGTCGCGCCTGCCGCCGGACCGGGGAGCGCCCGCAGCACCGCGGCCCCACGCAGCTGGACCTGGGTCGGTTCCTCCTCACGGGCCGCAGCGATCGCGTCACGCAGGAGCGTGGCCCAGTCGACGGTCAGCCCGACCAGCAGGTTCGGCGGCGCCTCCCCCTCGCCGTCCACGAGCCAGTCGGCGACACCCACGACCGCAGCACCGTTCGCCCCGACCGCGGTGGCCGCATCCGTGCCACCGGGGGTGGCCAGCACGAGCACCAGGCTCGGCCGCTGCGCCGCGAGCTGCTCGGCCGCGGTGAGCTGCGCCGCCGAGGCCGGCCCGGGCGTCGCCGTGACGAACGGCGGCTGCGGGGCGGTCGGGCCGGGCGGCGCGACCGAGGCCGATGGCGTCGGCACAGGTGTCGCTGCTGGCGGCGGTGAGGCAGGCGCCGGTGGCGGCGACGGTTGCGTCGGCGGGGCGACCGCGCCCGTGAAGACCGCTGTCAGCGCCTCGACGTCGCCCAGCTGTGGACTCAAGAGAAGACCGACCGGGGCCGGCGAGGTCCCGATCGCGATCGCCCCGGCCTGCACCAGGACAGCCGGGTCCGGCGCGACGGCCACGAGGTTCACCGGACCGCCACCGATCCGGCCGTCGGTCGTGCAGAACCGGGCGTCACGACGGGTGCGCGCCAGCTCGAGGGCGAGCCCGGCACTGCCGGTGCCGACGACGCAGACGACGTCGTAACCGTCGTCCACCGCCAGGTTCGCGAGGTCGCGGACGAACGCCTCGGACACGGCCTCGACGACGCGGACGTCCGCGACCCCGTCGGGTGGCGCTGCCGCCAGGTCGCGGGCCGCACGGGCGAGGGCCGCGCCCTCGGCACGGGCCACCACACTCGCCGGGGGGACGATCACAGCGATGCGGTCACCGGTCACCAGTGCCGCGGCTGCCGGGCTCGGCGACGGCGACGGCGACGGCACGGCCTCGGGTGAGGACGTGCACGCGGCCAGCGCACCGACGAGGGCGAGGGTCACCACGACACGCGTGGCGCGTGACCTCGCCATCGATCCTCCGTCCCACGGGGCGTCCGCAGCGTAGGAAGCCAGCACCCGTCGGCGTGCACGTAGGCTCGGCACCGACGAGGAGGCACCGTGACCGACGTGCTCGAGGTCAACCACCCGGCAGCTGCACTGCAGCTCGCGCGACTGCGTGATGCGACGACGGCGCCCGAGGCCTTCCGCGAGGCTGCACGGCGTCTCGGCATGCACCTCGCGACGGCTGCGCTCGACGTCATCCCCATGCACCGTACGACCGTGCGGTCACCGCTGGGCGACGCCCCCACCGTCATCCCCGCACACCGCATCGTGGCGGTGCCGGTGCTCCGGGCGGGCCTCGGCCTGCTCGACGGCGTGGCCGACGTCATCCCTGACCTCCGGGTCGGCATGATCGGTCTGACCCGTGACGAGGAGACGCACGAGCCGTCGCAGTACTACCGCAACGTCCCGCCGCTCGAGGACGCGTGGATCCTGCTGCTCGAGCCGATGCTCGCGACCGGTGGCTCGGCCGCGGCCGCGGTCGAGCAGCTGGGCCGGACCGAGAACGCCGCCGGCATCACCGTGCTGTCCGTCGTCGCCACCGAAGCGGCGGTCGAGACGGTCAGCGCCGCGCTCCCCGACGACGGCCACATCGTCGTCGGCGCCGTCGACCCGGGCCTCGACGAGAACGCCTACATCGTTCCCGGCCTCGGTGACTTCGGCGACCGCCTCTACGGGACGGTCTG
>JBFKQZ010000007.1:0-29162 GCA_041627475.1 Nitriliruptoraceae bacterium
CCACCGGTGACGCCGACCCGTGGCACCCGATGGCCGTCCGGGCAGCGGCCGGGCTGCACCTCGCGCTCCCGGTCCTGCGCACGGACCTCGGCGACGCGCTGGCGGCGGCGCGTGGCGCGGGCCGGACCGTCCTCGCGATCGACGCCGACGGCCCTGCACTGCGTCCCGGGGCGGTCGCCGGGTCGTGCATGCTGCTGCTCGGCACCGAGCGGCACGGGCTGTCGGCCGCCGCCCGCGACGGGGCCGACGGCACGCTGGCGATCCCGATGCGCGCCGGCGTGTCCAGCCTCAACCTCGCCACGGCAGCCGCCGTCGTCCTGTACGCGGGCCGGTGATGACGAGCGCAGCACTCATCGCCGTCGTGGCCGCCGCGGTCAGCGCAGGCGTCGGGTTCGCCACGCGGCGACGCGAAGCGGTGCTCGGCCCCGACGAGGCCTACCTCTGGTACGGCACACAGCGCCTGCTCGCCGGGGAGCAGCCCGTCCGGGACATGCGCAGCTACGACCCGGGGCGCTACTGGTGGTGCGCCGCCTTCGCCCGGGTCCTCGGCGACGGCATCGTCACGATCCGGCTGGCCTCGCACGTCGCCGCCGGTGCGGCACTGCTCCTGCTCGGGGTCGTGCTCGCGACCGCCGGCGCGAACCCTGCCGGCCTGGTGGCCGTCCCGGTCGCGGCGCTCGGGTGGCGGCCGAACCACTTCAAGCTCGTGGACACGGCCGCGCTCGCCCTCGTCGCTGCTGCAGGCGTCGCCGTGCTGCAGGGCTGGGACGGCGGCGCCGTCGCGCTCGGAGCGACGATCGGGATCGCCGGCGTGGTCGGCCTGAACCTCGGTGCCTACGCCGTCGGTGCTGGGGTGCTGCTCGTCCTGCTCGGACTGGCCGACGGGAGCCTCGACGCGACCGCGGTGCCGGCGGTCGGTGGAGGCGTCGCGATCGGCGTGCTGCCCCTGCTCGTGTGGTTCCTGCGCCACCGGGGCACGGCCCGCGCCCTGTGGCGGACCAGGGTCGTCGTGCCCAGTGAGCGCGGGACCACGAACCTCCCCCTGCCGATCCCCTGGCCGTGGCGACCCGATCGACCGGTCGGTGGCGCGACCACACCGACCAGCGCTCGCATCGTGCGCGTCGGCTTCATGGGCGTGCCGCTCGCGGCGGCGGCCATCGTCCTGGGCAGCATGACCGGATGGACCGAGGTGACCAACGCGGCAGCTCTGGCGTCTGTCGCCCTCCCAGCATTCCACCACGCCACCAGCCGGGCCGACCTGCACCACCTCGGCCTCGCGGCCCCCTTCGCACTCGGCAGCCTCGCAGTCCTCCCCGGGGCCCTCGGCCTCGTGGCCGCGGCGGTCACCGTGGCTGCCACCGTGCCGATCGTCGTGGCCACGCACCCTCGTGCACGCCGCCGACGCACACCCGCTGCGTTCGCGCGACGGACCCTCGGCGATGACATCGTGTGGCTGCCGCTCGCGATGGCCCAGCAGCTCGACGCCGTCCGTGCCGCGCTCGGCCCCTCCGACCGGCTCGCAGCGATCCCCTTCGGCCTGCCGCTGCTGGCAGCCCTGGGTCTGCGGAGTGCCGTGCGCGACACGTTCTGCGTCTACCCGGCCACGCCGGACGCGGACGAGGAGTTTCGCGCCGAGCTCGACGCGGCCCGTCCGGTGGTCGTCCTCGTCGACGCGCGGCCCGTGAGCGGTATGGGCGAGCTCGGCTTCCCGTCCACGCACCCGGTGACGTGGGCATGGCTGGAGCAGGTCGGCAGTCGCCTCGCGGTCGACGAACCCCTGCCTGCCACCGTCAGCCTGTGGCGGGTCGACGGCCACTGACGACGGCGAAGGCGCGCACCGGTGCCAGCAGGTCGAGGTCGTCCACGGCGTCGTCGACCGCGGGGCCTCGCGCGCGGTTCGCCAGCTGTGGCGGCAGCAGCCCGCTGGTCCGGTGCCTGACCTGCTCGAAGCCCGCCTCGCGCAGGCCCTCCACGAGGCGGCGCCGTGTCATGCGCAGGATCCCGCGCTCGGCACGCCACGTCAGGCCCGGCGTGCAGGTCACCTGGAGCCAGAAGAGCGGACACCAGGCGTTGGGTTCGAGGAAGGCGGCACGACCACCGGGACGCAGCATCGCCTGCACGCCTGCGAAGGCGGTGGGCAGGTCCTCCAGGTGGTGGAGCATGAAGAACCCGGTGACGGCGTCGAACTGGCCCGCCAGTTCGACCGGGGGGCGGAGCAGGTCACCTCGATGCACCGGGATGTCCGGCCGCTCGGTCCGCAGCCGGGCGAGCAGGTCCGGTGACAGGTCGAACCCCTCGACGCGGACATCGTGCACGTCCCGGAGGAGCCGCGTGAACTTCCCGAGGCCACACCCGACGTCGAGCACCCGCTCTCCCGGTCGCAGGTCGAGCTCCGCCACCAGGCGCGCGACGTGGCGGCGCACGTACGGCGTGTCGACCGGCTGCATCCTGGGACTCACGAGCCCGGGACCGGCGTAGTGCTCGAGCTGGATCCGGTTGTGGTCACGCCCCATGGTCGCTCCTCGGTCGTTGGTCGAGTCGCGCCGCCCATGCGCGACGCACGTGTGGCACGGCCCGCACGGCATGCCGGAGGCGGGCACGCCGGCCGATGGTGGAGTCGCCGACCGGGCGGGCCGCCCGGCGGACCGGGACGGAGCAGGTCGGCAACCCCGTCCTGCCGATCATCGCGACGAGCTGGGGCGGACCGTCCATGGCGAGCACGGCATCAGCACAGCGAGTCGTCATCGCGACGAAGCCACCCGCGTCGACCGGCAGGCCGAGCGTCATTGCGAGGAGCGCGCGGTGCGCCACGCCGCCGACGCGGCGCAGCGGCCCCTCGTAGCTCCCGCGGCGGCCGGCGAACACCGCGTCGACCGCACCCGCGCCGAGGGCCGTGAGCAGGTCGGGGATCGCCTCCGGGGGATCCTGCAGGTCGGCGTCCATGACGACCCGGACCGTGGCCGTCGTCGCGGCGAGGCCGGTCCTGATCGCCTCCTGCTGACCACGGTTCTCGTCGTGTCGCACCACCGTGACGTCCGGGACGTCGGCGGCCAGGTGCACGGCCGCCCGGCCCGAGCCGGACGGACAGGCGTCGTCGACGAGCACCACCTCGATGCCCGGGACGGCTGCGCGACACCGCCGCACGAGCTCGGCGAGCGTGCGCGCGTTCTCGTAGAGCGGCAGGACCACGGCGACGTCGGCCATCATCCCTCCCAGGGCCAGGCCGCAGCAGCAGCCGCGATCGTCTCGGCCAGTGGGCGAGCACGCCACCCCCAGAGCGCCGCGGCCCGGGAAGGATCACCGACGCGCCGCTCCTCGTCGAGCTCGGTCCGGGCATGGACACCGGCGGTCGGCACCGCTCGCCCCGTGACCTGCTCCACCGTGGCCACGACGTCGCGGACCGAGGTCGCCACGCCGCTGCAGAGGTTGACCGGCCGGAGGTCCACCGGTGGGCGGTCGATCGCTGCCAGGATGCCGAGGACGACGTCGTCGACGCCGACGACGTCACGGACCGAGGTGCCCGGCACGAGGGGCAGCGCCAGCCCGCCCGTGGCGGCCGCCAACGCCCGCGGTACGAGCTTCTGGACCGGTTCGCCGGGGCCCGTGACGTGGAACGGTCGCAGCACCGTGACCGAGGCGTCGGCTCGTTCCGCCCACGCGAGCACCTCCCGCGTCCCGGCGGCCTTCGCCCTGCCGTGCGCCGTCGTCGGGCGGGGCTCCATGCCCTCGTGCAGCGGCGGCGGATGCACCCCGTACTCCGCGGCCGAGCCGAGGGCGACCAGACGGGCGGCCCCGCTGCGGTCCATGGCCCTGCAGACGGCGCGGACGAGACAGCGCTCGGCCTCGATCTCAGCGCTGTGGTCAGGACCCCGGGCAACGGCCGTGTGGACGACGACGTCTGCCTCGAACCGCTCCACTGCTGCTGCCAGCGCACCTGCATCGACGGGATCCACGGTGGCCCAGCGTCCGTGCCAGCCGTCGAGGCGCCCGCCGGGGGCGGGACGCCGCGAGAGGGCAACGGCACGTTCCCCGAGCGCCCGGACGAGCCGCGCCCCGATGAAACCGGTGGCACCGGTCACGAGCACCGTCATGTCGCGACCGCCGACGAGACCGCCTGTTCGAGGGCGCGACGGTCCAGGGCGACACGGTCGTCGTCGCGACCCTCCATGGCAGCCACCATCGCCCGCACGGCTGCCGTCGCACTGACCAGGCCGTCGCGTGCTGCCGCCGCACGGAAGGACCGACGGAGGAACGTGAAGTCCACGCCGATCCGGGCAAGCTCGCCGGCGAGCAGCGTTGCCGGCACAGGACGTCCGAACCCCGGCGCGGTCAGCCCCGCCACGCCGAACCGGGTCGCCGTGACCGCCCGCACCCGATCCACGGTGCCGTCGACGAGCGGGGGGAAGGGCGAGGCAGCGCGACGCTCGACCATCAGGTCCATCAGACCGACGTAGACCCGCGAGAGCGGGAGCCGGCCGATCGCGGCGGCGTCCGCCACGGCGGTGGCCCGCTCGACCAGGACCCCGACCGGCGTGTCGGGGGGCGCGGCCCGCAGACAGGCGGCAGCTTCGTCCGCATCCGCCACCATCGGCACCAGCACCTCGTCCGCGCCGGCTGCAGCCGCATCGGCGAGCCGAGCCGCGAGCCCGGGACCGGGCCCGTCGACGCGGACGACGACGGGCAGGTCGGTGAGCTCCCGCACGCGAGCCACGTCGTCCAGGGTGTGCACGGAGACGTCCGTGTCGAAGCCCAGCTGTCGCGTCGCCTTGCCACGTCGCTCGAGGTCCACGACCACGGCATCGATCCCGGCGGCCGCCGCACCGGCGGCCAGTCCGTCGTCGAGGGCGAACAGCAGCAGCTCCACCATCAGGCCCGTGCCACGACGACGAGGCTCGACCCGATCGGCGGCCCGCCCCCTGCCACGATCGCATGCGCCTCCGCCCGGAGCGCAGCACGCAGGCCACGACCGAGTACCCCGTCGCCCGGTGCCTCCTCCGCATCCCGGGCCCGTGACGAGGACCTCGCGACGAGGCGCAGAGCGGCCAGCGGCAAGAGCGTCGTGCCGGCGAACCAGGACACCTGCAGGGGCTCGAGACCGGCGCCGTCGAGGAGCTCCACGAGTCCCCGACGCGCGTACCGGCGGACGTGACCTGCGTCGTCGTCACGATGCGACCACAGCCACTGGTGGGCCGGCACGGTGATGATGGCGACACCGCCGGGAGTCAGGACCCGGGCGATCTCACGAGCCGCCAGCGCGTCCTCCTCGACGTGCTCGAGCACGTCCAACGCGAGGACGACGTCGGCCGCGCCGGTGGCCACCGGCAGGTCGCGGACGTCGGCCGCGACGAGATCACCACGACCACCGACGGCGTGCGACTGACCGGCAAGGAGGTCGAGCCCGATGCCCTCGTCGCCTCGCCGTGTGACCGCGGTCAGGGTGCGACCCGTGCCACAGCCGACATCGACGATCCGCGCAGGTCCGGTCGGTCGTTCCCTCGCGACGAGCCCGGCCACGAGTTCACGACGCGCCACGAACCACGGGTGCACGTCCTCGGCAGCGGCGATGGAGGCGAGGCGGTCTGGTCGGAACGACGGATCTGACACGCCGTCGAGCCTAATCGCAGGCCCGTGCCCCCGGGGCCGCGGGGACTACCGTGCGGCCGCACAGGGAGGTGGACCGTGACGATCGACCAGACCGGGTTCTTCCAGGACGCGCCGCGGCTGCGTGACGAGTGGGGCGAGGACGTCGCCCTGCGGCGGATGCTGACCCGCCTCCTGCCCGACGAGGTCCTGCGCGCGGTGGAGCCGGAGCTGGCCGACCTCGGGGTTGCGGCCGCGACGACGTACAAGGACCACGCGGACGCGCTCGACACGGCCGCGCACGAGCCGCGGCTGGAGCGCTTCGACGCCTGGGGCCAGCGGGTCGACCGCATCGAGACGTCGCCGCACTGGGACGCCCTCTCACGGGCCGCGCACGAACGTGGGCTGATCGCGGCCGGGTACGACGACACCCACGGCGAGCACGCCCGCGTGCACCAGTTCGCGCTCGCCCACCTCTTCGCGCCCTCGTCCGGCCTCGTCTCGTGCCCGCTGGCGATGACCGACGGCGCCGCACGCACGCTCCTCGTCCACGCCGAGACCGACGACAACGCGGCGCAGGCCGCGGACCGCGCCGTCCCCCGCCTGACGTCGCGCGACCCCGCCACGGCGTGGACCAGCGGCCAGTGGATGACCGAGCGCACCGGCGGCAGCGACGTGGGGATCTCCGAGACCACGGCGACCGAGGACGCCGACGGGACCTGGCGGCTGCACGGCACGAAGTGGTTCACGTCGGCGATCACGGCCGACATGGCACTCACGCTCGCCCGGCCCGATGGTGGCACCGAGGGCGGGCGCGGCCTCGCGATGTTCTACCTCGAGGTCCGCGACGACGAGGGTCGGCTCAACGACATCCGCGTCCTGCGGTTGAAGGACAAGCTCGGCACGCGCCAGATGCCGACCGCCGAGCTGGCGCTGGAGGGCACGAGGGCCCTGCCGATCGGCGGGCTGTCGGACGGCACCCGCAACATCACGCCGATGCTCGCCGTCACCCGGCTGTGGAACGCCGTGTCCGCGGCCAGCGGCATGCGCCGCGCGACCGCCCTGGCCCGCGACTACGCGACCCGCCGGGTCGCGTTCGGGCGGCGGCTGCTGGACCAGCCGCTGCACCAGTCCACGCTCGCCTGGATGCAGGCCGAGACCGAGGCGGCCACCCAGCTCGCGTTCCGCGCCGTGCAGCTGCTGGGGCGCGAGCAGGCCGGCACGGCGACCGCGGACGAGCAGGCGCTCCTGCGCATCCTCCTGCCGATCACCAAGCTCACGACCGGCAAGCAGGCGGTCAGCGTCGCCTCCGAGGGGGTCGAGGCCTTCGGCGGCAACGGCTACATCGAGTCGACGCACGTCCCGGTGCTGCTGCGTGACGCGCAGGTCCTGCCGATCTGGGAGGGCACGACGAACGTCCTGGCGCTCGACACGCTCCGGGCCGTGGCCCGCGACGACGCGCTGCCGGCGTTCGTCGCCGAGGTGCACCGTGCCGCGTCGAGCACCGGCGACCACACGGCACTGCGCGAGATCGCCGAACGGGCGACGGCCGCCGTCGACCACGCCGCCCGGTGGGTGGTGCGCGCCAACGAGGAGGGTGGGCGCGACGTCGTCGAGCACGGCGCACGACGCTGGGCGCTCACGCTCGGTCGTGCCGCCCAGGCCGCCCTGCTCGTCGAGCAGGCCGCCTGGGACCGCAAGGAGGGCAGCGACCGTGGCACGGCCGTCGCCGCGCGCTTCGCCCGGCAGCCGCTGGACCTGCTGGAACCCGCGGGCAGCCTCCGCGAGGAGGACGCGACCCTGGCCAGCGGGGACTGACGGCTCAGAGGAAGGCGCCGGCCGAGCGCTGCGCACGTCCGAGCGCCACCTGGACGCGGGCAGCGGCCTCGCTCACGTCGTGCATGGCACCCATGCGGTCGAGCTCGCAGGCGGTGGCGACGATCGCCGCGCCGAGCTCGACGTCGGCGTCGCGGGCCGCGACGAGCCGCTCCGGGTCCGTCGCGTGGACGATGCGGACCACGCGGTCCTGCACGGCGGCCTGCTCGAGCACCGCGGCACCACTGCGGGCGATGCGCCCCCGGTCGCCGGAGACGACGCCACCGTCGAGGTGACCGAGCTCGTGGAGCTCCGCGGCCCGCACGACGTCGCGCCGGATCCGCGACTCGAGCTCGAGGTCGATGCAGACGCGCTCGACCACGTCACGGACGCGCTCGGTGTGACCGGCGTCGACGATCCCGACCCACTCGGGGAGGATCGTCATCGCGGCCAGGGTCTGCGAGACGGCGCGCAGCCCCTCGTCGTGGAGCTTGAAACCCACGCCCGCGGCAGCACCGGGGAGCAGCACGATCAGCGCAGCGGCCGGCCCGACCGCGGCGTAGGTGATGGCGGCGAGGACGGCCAGCGCCGCGAGGACGGACTGTGGTTCGAGCCGCCGCAGCACCATGTGGACCGGGTCGATCGCCTCCTGCGGCGGCAGCGCGACGCGGGTGACGAGCGACTCCATCACCGGGACGACGAGCACGAAGGCTGCCCACAGCGCGACGAGGCTGGCGACGGCGAGCGTCGGCTCGAGCTTCTCGAGACTGGGCCCGCCGAGCCGCGCACTGGCGACGAGCACGCCGGGGATGGCCCAGCCGAGCAGCGCAGCCCCGAGGACGCGTGGCACGGCGAGGTCCCGGTTGCGACGCAGGCCGCCGATGCCGCCCAGCGCACCGATGATCGCGCACGTCACGGCGTCGGCCCCGAGCAGGGCCGCCGACCCGACGAGCCCCGAGGCGACCAGCGCCGGGGTGCGGTCCTTGGCCCCCAGGCCGAGTCCCCCCGTGGCGAGGGCGAGCACCCCCCAGCCCAGCAGCTCGCCCCGGCCGAAGCGCCCTGCGGCCTCCGCACCGGCGTCGGCACCGAGCCCGGCACCGGCCGCGAGGGTCCCGAAGCCGGCGCAGGCGAGCACGAGCGCCGCGAGCACCCCGACCTCGATCCAGGGCAGCTGCCGGCGCAGTCGGCGGACCGGGCTCACGACGTCGCCTCCACCGCGGTGCGCGGCGCAGCGACCTCGCGCGGCGCCGCCGCGGCGGCGGGACGCTCGGCGGCGGCCGACGGCATGACCATGTGCGGCGCGACCTCGAGCAGGAGCGCGTGGACGACGTCGGCGTCGAACTGCGTGCCGCTGTTGCGGTGCAGCTCGGAGACCGCCACCTCGATCGGCAGGCCGTCGCGGTAGGGACGCGTGGTCGTCATGGCGTCCCAGGAGTCGACCGCGGACACGATGCGCGTGGCCAGCGGCACCTCGTCGCCGGCGAGGCCGCGCGGGTAGCCGCAGCCGTCGATGCGCTCGTGGTGCTGGCGGACGAGCGGGACGGCGGGCGCGAGCGCGTCGACGCGCTCCAGCAGGTCAGCCCCCAGGTCGGGGTGCCGCCGCATGGTCCAGTACTCCTCGTCGGTGAAGCCACCGGGCTTGTTGAGCACCTCGATCGGCACGCAGATCTTGCCGACGTCGTGCAGGACGGCGCCGATCCGGATCCAGAACCGCTCCGTCGTCGACAGCCCCATCCGGGCGGCGACCCGGTCGGAGAGGTCGGCGACCCGTTCCGCGTGACCGCGCGTGTAGGCGTCCTTGACCTCGACGAGCCGCACGAGGGCGCGGACGGCCCGGTCCAGCGAGCTGCGCTGCGCCTCGACGCCCGCGAGGGAACGACGGGCCGAGACGAGCGGCACGAGGAGCAGCGCGAGGGCGACGGGGCCGCTCTCGACCTGCACGACGAAGGCCAGCACGGCCAGCCCCGGGAAGAGGACCTGGCCCCACCAGGCGGAGAGCAGCAGACCCGGGAGCGACTCGACCGGGCGCGGTCCGCCGGTGGCGTGGATCGCCAGTGACAGCAGCAGGATGTTGACGAGGTAGTAGGCGACCTGCGCCGCGGCGACGCCGAGGAGCCAGAAGCCGAGCTCGACCGTCTCCGGCCCCTTCGGCGCGCCGGCGACCACGAGGAAGGCGACGTTCCCGGCGATCGTCGACAGGACGAACATCCCGACGTTGTAGGGGCCCTTGAGCAGGCGTCGCTCCCGCGGGAGCAGCGCCACCACGACCAGCCCGTTGGCCACCGCGACGGCGACAGCCGCACCCGGCCCCTGGAGCAGCAGCGCCACGAAGATCGCGACGTTCGACAGCGACGTCTTGACGTCAGGGCGCAGCGAGACGGGGAACGCCTCCAGCATCGCCCCGGCGGCCATCAGCCAGACGATGATCCAGCCGTCCTGCCACGGTTCGTGCGCGAGCGTGAGGCCGGCAGCGAGCAGCGGGATCCCCACGAGCACCGAAGCGCGGTGGAGCCGCTGCTGCATGGTTCGCGTCCGTCCGGGATGACCGAGGGCGAATGGTGAGGGCGGACGGCCACGGTTGCCGGTTGCCCGGCGGTGTTTCAGGTGCTGGCCCAGGAGCGTGGTCGAGCCACGCGTTTCCGGGTCAGTACCAGCTGTGGTGGGAGCCGCGGTTCAGCGCAACGCTGAACCGGTCGGCGAGCAGAGACAGGAACGTCATAGCGTCCCCCCTTCCGAGTCGTCTATTCCGGACTCACCCGCTCGCTTGGTTGCGGGTGCGTTCGTTCGCTTCGCTCGGTTGGTCCTGCCGGGACCTGGCTCCGTTGGTCGGAGGCCGGTCCCGCCATACGACGCGACCGTCCCCCCTCACCATTCGCTCTTCAGTTGTGTGGTAGGTGTGGCTGGTGTTGTACTTGATGAAGGAGTGGTTTGTGTGGCGAATGTGACACGCTGTCGGTGGCACCTCAGGTCACACGCCCCGCTCCTCCACGATGATTCCCGGATCTCGGGCACTGAAGCCAACAGTCGGCGGCAATGACCTGTTCTGTACTGACCGGCCGTCAATGCGCGATGAACGCACCCCCTCGCGCGTCCTGACGGTCCAGCCCTCGACACGGCCCTGACAGCCCCTCCTCGGGACGGCCGTCGTGACGCCTCCGCGGGTCCGCCCGATCGCTGCCGTATCGTCATCGACCGACATCGGATCCCGGGGGCAGACACATGGACGACCGCGTGGTCGACATCGACGTCGACGGTGAGCTTGCGGTCTTCAACATCGAGCAGGCGGTGGGTCGCCTCGACGACATCGAGGCCGTCCGGATCGTCCCGGGGAGCAACCGGCCGATCGACGAGCTGCACGTCGTCGTCACCCCGCAACGCGACCCGAAGCAGACGGTCCGCGACATCCACTCGCTGCTGCGCGCCGGCTTCGACCTCGACATCGACCGCCGCGTGATCAGCGTCGTCCAGCTGCCGCGCGATGCCGGCAAGCGCCTCAACGACGGTCTCCCCCGTCTGGTGCTGGACACCGTCCAGATCGAGGTCCGCGGTGGCGAGACCTCGGTCACGGTCCTGCTCGCCGACGGCGACGAGACCATCCGCGGCTGCGCCGGCCCGATCGGCGACGAGGGACCCGTCCAGGCGACGGCCGAGGCGACCCTCGACGCCCTCGCCGAGCGCCTCGGCGGCACGCGCTTCCGCCTCCTGGGCGCCGACGCCGTGAAGATCGGCGCGGAGCTCGTGGCGGTCGCCGCCGTCCACGCGACGAGCGGCCGCACGGGCGAGCTCCTGACCGGGTCCGCGGTCGTGCGCCACTCCGAGCCGGACGCCGTCGCGCGAGCAGTCCTGGACGCGACGAACCGACTGCACCGCGGCTGAGGCCCTGACGGGATCTGGTCGCCGGACGCCTTGACGCAGCGTGGTCACGTGCCCACAATCGGAGTCTGTCACTGCACCCGGGACCGTCGGCCTTGCGCGAGCCCCTGTCGCCCCGAACGCCGAGCACAACGGTCGGTGCGCGGTCGCACGCGCGGATCGAGGAGGAGCTGACCCGCCTCGACGGCGTGGTCACCGCCTCGGTCGAGCGCTCCGATGACGGCCGCCTCGGCACGGTCCACGTCCGGGCCAACCCGGACTGGCCCGTCGAGACCGTGCGTCGTGACGTGGAGGCCGTGCTGCTGCAACGCTTCAGCCTCCAGATCTCCAACGACCTGCTCGACGTCGTGGGCGCCGCGCCGGACCCTGCCGAGCGCAGTCAGGAGGACGAGATGTCGACGTCCGTGGACACCCACCGCCTCGTCCTCGACACGGTGCACCTGGCGCTGCGAGCGCACGGCACGTCGGTCGGGGTCGACCTGTTGGCAGGCGACGAACGTCTGCGCGGCACGGCCGGCCCGGTCCCGGCGACCGGCGTCCTCAGCGGCGTCGTCGACGCCACGATCGACGCCCTCGGCAAGCGCATCCGCGAGCAGCTGACCACCGTCGTCGCCGACGTCGTCGAAGCCGGTGGCGACCAGATCGCCATCGCGACGCTGAGCGTCTCCGACGGCCGCAGCCGGCACCGCCTGACGGGTTCGGCGATCGTCCGTGGCAACGTCGAGGACGCCATGGCTCGCGCGACGCTCGACGCGACGAACCGCCTCGTCAGCGACTAGGGCTCAGGCCCCGCGCGCACCCCAGCTGCGTGCGATCTGGCGGCTGATCACCAGCTGCTGGATCTCCTTGGTGCCCTCGAAGATCTCGTAGATCTTCGCGTCGCGGTGGAACTTCTCGACGTCGAACTCACGGCTGTAGCCGAAGCCACCGTGGATCTGGATCGCCTCGTCGGTGACGGCGACGGCGGTCCGCCCCGCGTGGAGCTTGGCCATCGAGCCCTCGCCGTACCGGAACGCCGTCTGGGTCGTGCCCATGTTGATGCCGCGCCAGCACAGGAGCCGCGCCGCGTCGATCTGCGTCGCCATGTCGGCGAGCTTGAAGGCGATGGCCTGGTGGCGGATGATCGGGACGCCGAACGTCTCGCGCTGGGTCGCGTACTCGACGCTCGCCTCGAAGGCGGCGCGGGCGATGCCGACCGCCTGGATCCCCACGATCGGGCGCGTCGCCTCGAAGGTCGACAGCGCACCGGACCCGCCCTTCCGCCGCTGCTGCTCCGGGTCGCGCGCCCGGCCGAGCTTGGCGTCGAGCTTCTCCTGCCCGCCGAGCAGCTGGTCGTCGGGGACGAAGACGTCGGTGAGCGCGAGCTCGGCGGTGTGCGATGCCCTGATCCCGAGCTTGGGGACCTTCTTGGTCTGCGTGAACCCCTCGGCGTCCCCCGTGACGATGAAGGAGGCCTGTCCGCGGTGACCGAGGTTCGGGTCGACGGTGGCGACGACGATGTGCACGTCGGCGATGCCGCCGTTGGTGATCCAGATCTTCTCACCGTTGAGGAGCCAGCCGCCGTCGACGCGCTCTGCGCGGGTCCGGATCTTGCTCACGTCGGAGCCGGCGCCGGGCTCGGACACCGCGTAGGCGCCGACCTTGACGTCGCCCGGCGTGCCGAAGATGCGCGGCGCCCAGGTGCCGATCTGCTCGCCGGTGCCGCTGCTGGCGAGACCGGCCAGCGCCAGCCCGGACCCGAAGATCGCCAGCCCGATGCCGGCGCAGCCCCAGAACAGCTCCTCGATGATGAGGGCGGACGTGATGCCGGTCGGGTCCTGACCGGCCATGGTGTAGTAGTCCATGCCGTACAGGCCGACCTCGGCCGCCTTCTCCACGATCGGCCACGGGAACGACTCGGTCTCGTCGTAGTAGCGGTGCGCCCGCATCCCCTCGACCTCGGCCTCGCGCATCTCCTTGACGGCGAAGTCCCGGGCCCAGTCGCGCGCCGCCTCCTGCTCCTCGGTCAGTGCGAGTGAGAAGGTCATCGAGCGCTCCTGGCCGGGGACACGGCAACGCTCCGACGTTACCGTTGGTAACCACCTGCGCACCGGGGACGCCACCCTGACGACGACGGACCGCCGCACGAGCCTGCTCGACGCCATCGAACCCGTCCTCCGCGAGGAGGGGCCCGAGGCGTCGATGGCCACGCTGGCCGCGGGTGCCGGCATCACCAAGCCGGTCCTGTACCGCCACTTCGGCGACAAGCAGGGGCTCCTCGCCGCCTGGGCGGAGCGACAGGCGCAGACACTGGGGGCACGGATCACCGAGGAGCTCGCGCGGCAGCGCAACCCGCGCAGCCGCATCCGCGCGACCATCACGACGTACCTCAGCGCGCTGGAGCAGGACCCGATCGGCTACTGGTTCGTCACCCGGCGGGCCGTCACGTCGGACGACCCCAGTGGCGGGCCGGTCGTGGACGTCGTCGAGACGATCGTCATCGCCGTCGCCGAGGTCCTCCGTGAGGAGCTCGAGCGCGCGGGTGCGAACGAGGCCGCGGTCGCGGCCGCGCCCACGTGGGCCCGTGCCCTGGTCGGGATGGTCCAGCAGGTCGGTGACCACTGGCTCCAGGAGCACGAGGTGGGCGTCGACGAGGTCGCCAACCAGCTCACCGACCTCGTCTGGCTGGGCTTCCGGGGAATGGCGGAGCAACCGGTACCGTCCTGACCACGGAGCGGCACTCGTTCGGCCCCTGTGGCCCTGCCGCCGCCCCCGGTCCTGACGCACCGCAAAGCTCGCGCGGGACCTGTCGAGAGGGCGACCCGCACGGACGGGCGCCCGTGCCACACCGCAGAGAAAACTGAAGACTTGACTGACACCACCACCAGTGCCAAGCCGTCCAACCCCAACTTCATCGAGAACGACCTCGACCGTGTCCCGGACAAGTCGTTCCGCGACTACCCGCTCGACGACCGGCTGGTCGACGCGCTCGAGGCCAAGGGCATCTCGCATCCCTTCCCGATCCAGGAGCTGACGCTCCCGGTCGCGCTCAAGGGCCAGGACATCATCGGCCAGGCCCGCACCGGGACCGGCAAGACCCTGGGCTTCGGGCTGCCGATGATCCAGCGTCTCGACCCCGACGCCGCGCACACCCAGGCCCTGATCATCACGCCGACGCGTGAGCTCGCGATCCAGGTCTACGAGGAGCTCCGCGTCTGCGAGGCGATGGGCTACACCTCCTGCACCGTCTACGGCGGCGTCGGCTACGACGAGCAGATCGAGGCGCTCGAGGGCGGCGTCGACATCGTCGTCGGCACGCCCGGCCGCCTGCTCGACATGATCGGCCGCGGCCACCTCGACCTCTCGAAGGCCGGCTGCGTCATCCTCGACGAGGCCGACGAGATGCTCGACATGGGCTTCCTGCCCGACGTCGAGCGCATCCTCGACTCGGCCAACACCGAGGGCCGCCACACGATGCTGTTCTCGGCCACGATGCCGGCGAGCGTTGTCAAGCTGGCCCGTCGCTACACCGACAGCCCGCTGTTCATGGGCGCCGACTCGACGGACAACGAGACCGCGCCGACCGTCGACCAGTACTTCTTCCAGGTCTACCGCATGGACAAGCCGCGGGTCCTCGCGCGCATCCTGCAGCAGCCGGGCCGTGGCAACGCAATGGTCTTCTGCCGCACGAAGGCGATGGCCGACCGTCTGGTGCGTGAGCTCGACGAGCTCGGCGTCAGCGCGATCGCGATCCACGGCGACATCCGCCAGGCATCCCGCGAGAAGAACCTCGACAAGTTCCGGTCGGCCGAGGTCGACGTGCTGTGCGCGACGGAGGTCGCCGCACGCGGCATCGACGTCGAGAACGTGACGCACGTCGTCAACTACGACCTGCCGGACGACGAGACGATGTACCTGCACCGCATCGGGCGCACCGCCCGCGCCGGCGCGAAGGGCGCCGCCATCACGTTCGCCGAGCACAACGAGCTCGCCCGGCTGCACATGATCAAGAAGGCGGTCGACCAGGGCGACAACGAGACCCTGGAGATCTTCTCGACCTCCGACGAGCTCGACGAGCTGTTCGACCTGCCCGAGGAGACCCCGTGGGGCCACCTCGCGAAGTCGTCGGGCCGCTCGGGCGGCTCGCGCTCCGGCGGTGGCTCCGGGTCCGGTGGCCGCGGGTCGCGGAGCCGCTCGCGCGGCAGCCTCGACAGCCCGCGCGGCGAGAAGCACGACGCGGACCTCGAGTCGGACCATGACCGCGACCGGGACCGCACCCGCCGGCGCGGCCGCTCGCTCGACGCGAGGATCGAGGAGCGCGCACGTGAGCGCGACGACAGTGCCGACGAGCCGCAGGAGACCCCCAGCGACCGAGGTCGCAGCGACGACCGCGGCAGCAGCGACGACCGTCGCCGCAGCCGTTCGCGCGCCCGCTCCTCGGACTCGTCGGGGTCGTCCTCGCGTGACCGCGACCGGTCCCGCTCACGGTCGCGCAACGACGACGGCGGCTCGTCGTCCTCGTCCCGCTCGACCTCGGGCGGCCGTGTGCGCGCGCGTGGCGGCAAGCCGGTCGACGGGTCGGACCGTGACAGCAGCGACAAGCGCACCAGCGACCGCAAGCGCAGCAGCGACAAGGGCGGCCGCAGCGAGAGCAGCGGCAGCGGGAGCAAGGGCGGCGGGGGCAACCGCAACCGGAACAGCGGCCGGGGCGGGAAGAACGACCGCAGCGGCAACCGGGGCGGGAGCAAGCGCGACAGCGGCAACCGCAGCGGTGGCAACCGCGGCCGCGGCAACGACGACCGGAGCAAGGGCAGCGACGCCGGTTCGGTCGACCTCCCCCGCAAGGTCCGCACCACGCGCTCGGGCGCCGCAGCCCGTGGCGAGGGCAGCCCCCGCCTCGAGCGCCGGGTCGAGATCGAGCAGCTCCCCTGACGGGTCGACGTCGAGCAGCGTCCTACCGACTGCGGTCGGTGAAGGGCAGCATGTCGTACACGGCACGCAGCGCCTGACCCGTCCTGATGTGCAGCCGGGCCCGGTGCCGACACGCCGGGCACCGGCCCCAGAGCACGCCCGACGCCGGGTTCCACAGGAACGGCGGCACGAGCAGCTTCGGGACGTCGACGAGGTCGACGCCGGTCTGCGCGCCGCAGCGACGGCAGTCGACGTCCAGCTGCGACGTCTCCGGCGCGAGCGGCGAGGTGGAGAACAGCGCCTCCTTGCCGTCGGCCTGGCGGGGACGCCGCTGGCCCGGGTTGACGCGACCGAGGCGGTCGCTGGTCCCGCCCTCGCGGCGGCGGTCGGCCCCGCTCACGGCTGGAGCTCGCGGATGCTGAGCTCGCCGTCGTCGTGGCTGCGCAGGTCCCTGCCGGCGCGGCCGTTGGCCGAGCCCGCGTCCTCACGGTCGACGGCCGCCGCGACCTCCCCCTGCTCCGCCGGCGGGGCGAGCACGGCATCGCGCCGCTCCGGGTCCCAGCCGGCCTCGGCGAGCAGCTCCTCGGGGACCTCCATGCCGAGCAGGTCGCGGGCGATGGCCCGGTACGCCGCCGCACCCGGCACCTCGACGCCGGACGCGAGCAGCGACTCGCCACCCGTGGGCGACTCCGAGAACCGGATCGACTTGCGCACCGGCGCCCCGATGAGCGGCAGCTCGTACCGCGCGATGAGGTCGCGCAGGACCTCCTTGGCGTGGTTGGTCCGCGAGTCGAACATCGTCGCCACGAGCCCCCGCTTGGTGAGCCCGCGGTTCGTCAGTCGTCGGACGTCGTCGATCGTGTCGAGCAGCTGCGACACCCCCCGGTGGGCGAGCGTCTCGCACTGGACCGGGATGATCACCTCGTCGGCAGCGGTGAGCCCGTTGATGGTCAGCACCCCCAGCGACGGGGCGCAGTCGATGAGCACGACGTCGTAGGACGGCAGCAGGTCGGCCAGCTGCCCGCGCAGCAGGTACTCGCGCCCGGTGCGGCTGAGCAGGGTCACCTCCGCGCCCGCGAGGTCGATCGTCGCGGGGACGACGTCGACCTCGTCGTGCTGCCGGATGGTCTCGGCCAGGACGGCGCGGCCCACGACCGTGTCGTGCAGCGACGGCTCGATCGTGTCCGGGTCGTAGCCCAGGGAGAAGGTCATGCAGGCCTGCGGGTCCAGGTCGACCGTCAGGACCGCGAGGCCGAGCTCGGCCATCGCCGCGGCGACGTTGATCGTCGTCGTGGTCTTGCCGACGCCGCCCTTCTGGTTGGCGACGGCGATGACGCGGGCGCTCATGGCAGCCCTCCTGCCTGGTGCGTGCCGGGCAGTGAACCACCGTCACCGCGACGTCGGGACCGCGGGGTCAGCGGCGGCCCTTGCGGAAGGCACGGAAGAGGCTGCGGGTCGTGCCCTTGTTCACGCCGAGCATCTTGCCGAGCGTGGCAGCGACCTCCTCGGCGACCGGCGACGAGGCGACATCGGCCACGACGCTGCCTGCCCCCGGTGTCTCCTCCTCGGCGACCTCGTCCTTCTTCCTCTTCTTCTTCCCGGCGGTCGCGTCGGCCTCGGGGGCCGGGGCGTCGATCCGGTCGGTCGCGTCCGGCGGTGGCGGCATGGCCGCCTCGGCCGCGTCGGTGGCGGCGTGCACGGCGTCGTCGTCCAGCGCCGCGAGCTCGTCGAGCAGGTCGTCGGGCGGCAGCGAGAGCGCAGCCAGGTCCTCGCCGCCCCACGCCGGGTCGAGAGCCGCCAGCAACGCCAGCTGGTCGTCGGGGTCGAGCAGGAAGGCCTCGTTGCCGACGACCACCAGCCCGTGGAGCCACTGCAGCTCGTCGATGTCGCTGCGCGCCACGGTGAAGGCACCCGCCGACGACGCGAAGCGGAGCTCGCCGGCGGTGAGCGAGAGCTCGCCGAGGCCGCCCTGCACCGCGACGACGTCCCTGGTCAGGTCCTTGCGCATCGGCGCGGCACCCGGGACGGCGGTGCGGACGGCCCGGGCCGTCCGCTTCACCGGCTGCTGCGGGCGGACGAGGGCGCAGCGGTGCGACAGGGCCCGGAAGAGCTCGCCGGGCCCGGCGGTCACCGCGTCCGTGGCAGCGGCGACCGCCGGCGTCGGGGCGGCGCTCGCGACGAGGTCCTCGGCCGAGTCGGGCGACGGCGTCGGCGCCGTTGCCTCCGCACCGGCGAGCCGCTCGGTGCTCTCCGCGACCAGCTCGGCGAGTCGGTCGTCGTCGACCGGGTCCATCGACGACCGCGGGCCGACCAGGCGGGTCGCGACGGTCGGCGTCGGCGCGCCCTTGCGCCCGAGTCCGACCATGAGCGCCTCGCCGATGCCGAGGCCGGTCAGGGTCTCGCGGACGTCGTAGTGGTCGGTGACGGGGTACGTCGCGGCGGTCGCCTTCAGCGCGGCCTGGTCCTTCGGCGTGAAGGCACGCAGTGCGTGCTGGGCCCGCGTGCCGAGCTGCGCGAGCACGTCGTCGGGCAGGTCCGTCGGCTGCTGGGTCACGAAGAAGACGCCGATGCCCTTGGAGCGGATCATCCGGACGGTCAGCTCGACCAGCTCGAGCAGTGCCTTGCTGGCCCCCTCGAACAGCAGGTGCGCCTCGTCGAAGAAGAAGACGAGCTTCGGGCGGTCCGGGTCCCCCAGCTCCTCGGCGTTCGCGTAGACGGCCGAGAGCAGCCACATCAGGAAGGTCGAGAAGACCCGGGGGCGCGCCTGCACGTCGACCAGTCGCAGGATCGAGATGACGCCGAACGGCTCACCCTCGCGCGGCTCCCACAGCCGCGTCACGTCGAACCCGGGGCTGCCGAAGAACGCGTCCGCACCCTGCCCCTTGAGCGCGACGAGCTCGCGCCGCAGGACGTTCAGGGTCTGCGTGCTCATGCCGCCGTACTCCTGCTGGGCGGCGTCCCCCTCGTCGCTGGTGAGCCCGCGCAGGACCTGGTCGAGGTCCTCGATCGTGCCCAGGGCGAAGTGCTCGCCCTTCCCGTCGGCGTGCTGGTCGGCCGCGTACTGCCAGACGACCTGGAGCACCGACTCCTGGACCTCGGAGGCGTCCATCACCTTCGCCAGCAGCAGCGGGCCGAACTCGCGCAACGGCACCCGCATCTGGTGCCCCTCGTTGCCCGTCAGGCTGAGCAGCTCGACCGGGAACGGGCGCGGCCGCCACAGCGGCGGGTCGTTGCTCGCGTCCGGGGCGTCGACCGGCGTGCGCTCGTCGGTGGCCGGAGCGACCTCGAAGCCCATCGTGGTCATGCGTTCGGTGAGGAAGCCCTCGACGTGGGCCGGCTGCGCCGGCTCGGCGAGACCGGTGAGGTCGCCCTTGAGGTCGGCGAGGAACACCGGCACGCCCTGCTCGGAGAGCTGTTCCGCGAACAGCTGCAGGGTCTTGGTCTTGCCCGTACCCGTCGCGCCGGCGATCAGGCCGTGCCGGTTGAACATCCGCAGCGGGAGCCGCACGGGCACCTCGGGGAGCACCGACTCGAGGTCGCCGGTGAGCGGGCGACCGAAGAGCGCGGCCGGTGGTTCGGGGCCGTCGTCCTTGGCGAACGAGTAGCCGTCGAGCAGTTCCTCACGCAGTGCGTCCGTGTCGGCCACGGGCCCTCCTCCCAGTCCAGGCGCACGGTAGTCACGACGCGGCGTCAGGCAGTGGCCGGGCGCACGGAGGCGCGAGAACGACGACACCCCCGCGGGGCAGCGGGGGTGTCGTCATGACGGCCACAGAGAGGGTCCGTCGGGGGCTGACCGGGAGCGGGAAGGGTGGTCAGCCGGGGAGACTTGTCAGAGCAGGCCGTGGCGCGCAGCCTCGGCGACGGCGCCGGCGCGGTTGCGCACGCCGAGCCGGTCGTACAGCTCCTGGGCGTAGGCCTTGACCGTGCGCTCGGTGACGCCGAGCTGGGCGCCGATCTCGCTGTTGGTCATGCCCTCGGCCATCAGCTCGATGACCTCGGTCTGGCGCGGCGAGAGGTGCGGGCCGGTCTGGATCGCCGGGACGTCGAACGCCTCGGTGGGCTCGTCGCCGACCGCAGGGAAGGCCGGGTCCTCGAAGCGGGCGGTCACCGGGCCGAACTCGATCTCGTCGCCGTGCCGGATCACCGCGGTGCCGACGATCTCCTCGTCGTTGACCTTGGTGCCGCTGGTCGAGTTGAGGTCGGTCAGGAGCAGCAGGTTGCCGTCGCGACGGATCTCTGCGTGGACGCGCGAGACGTGCCGGTTGTCGATGACGAGGTCGTTGTCCTGGCGGCGCCCGATCAGCACGCGGTCGCTCTCGACACGCAGCGTGGTGCCGGCGAGCGGACCAGCGCTGAACTGGAGGGTGGGGACGGGGACGACCTTCGCTGCCTTCTGGACGGTCACGCGGTTGCTCCTCAGGGTGTGTGCCCGGGGTTCGGAAGAGGAGTGCCTCGTGGATTGCTTAGAATCCCAACGGACAGTGTCCGACCGTATTTCGGGCGTGCAGCGCGCGTTCTCGTCGAGTCGGCGTGCGGGGCGCACGGTGACGACCCGTCGGGCATGCCGTGCGAGCGTCTATCGGCGGCGAGCCTCGAGCTCCTCGAGCGCCCGCTCGGGCGTCGTGGCCTGACCGAGCTGCAGATCCTTCGCCGCACCGTGGAAGTCCGAGCCGGCGGTCACGACCAGGTCGTGTGCCCGGGCGAGGTCCCGGTAGTGCGCACGGTTCTCCGCGGTGTGGTCGGGGTGGTCGGCCTCGATGCCGGCCATCCCCGCGGCGACCATCGCCTCGATCGCGTCGTCGGACAGCCCCGGCTCGTCCTGGTTGCGGGCGCCGAACAGGCCCGGGTGCGCGACCACGGCGACCCCGCCGGCCCCGGCGAGCAGCTCGACGGCGCGGACCGGGTCGACGGCGTACTTCGGCACGTAGGCGGGCCCGTCGTCGGCGAGGTAGCGGTCGAAGACCTCCTGCATCGACGACACCACGCCGGTCTCGACGACGGCCCGCGCGATGTGCGGGCGACCGATGGGGGCCTCACCTGCCAGCTCGCGGACCCGGTCGATCGAGACCGGGACGTCCAGCCCCCGGAACTTCTCGACGATCTGCTCGGCGCGGCGCTCGCGCTCGTTGCGCAACCGGTCCATCTCGGCCTGGAGCGGCTCGTCGTGGGGGTCGATCCAGTACCCGAGGACGTGCACGGACGAGCCGTCGAGCTCGGCCGAGAACTCCACGCCCGGCACGATCACGAGCCCGGTGCCGTCCGCGGCCGCGAACGCCTCCTCGAACGGTGCGGTCGTGTCGTGGTCGGTCACCCCGAGACCGGTCAGCCCGGCCTCGACCGCCAGCAGCACGTTGTGCTGGACCGACGTGGTGCCGTCGGAGTGGGTCGTGTGGGTGTGCAGGTCGTAGCCGGGCATGGGTGTCTCGTCTCGGGAGCGTCCGCGACCGTATGCGCTGCCGACACGGACCCGGGACTACGGTCACCGCCCCGACAGCAGGAGAGCACTGACGTGGAGATCAGCGAGGACGTCGTCCAGCTCGGGTTCGAGGGCGACGACGGGCTCGGCGACCTGCTCCTCGAGCGCCTGAAGGCTGGCAGTCTCCGGGTCCTGTGGGAGCCGGTGGACCTGCTCGACGAGGACGAGGTCGCGACCATGCGCGCCGCCGAGGGCGACCTGCTCACGGTCGTCGACGGCGACGGCGAGCCGGCGGCCAACGTCCGCGTCACGGACGTCTTCGAGACGACCTGGGGCGACCCCGACCCCCGGCTCGTGGCCGGCGAGGGCTACGACGGCATGGTCGACGCGTGGCGGCGCTTCGCCGGCCCCACGCTCGACGCCGGGCTCGCCGAGGAGGGGCTCGACCTCGACGACGACACCCGTCTGCTGGTGCAGGAGGTCGAGCTCGTCGAGGTCGCACCCGAACGCGACGACGCCTGAGGGCGGACGCCGGCGTCAGTCGAGCAACGACGCCATCTGCCTCGTGATCAGCTTCGTGGCCTGCTTGGGCGCCAGGCGCTGCAGCGCGTGCATCGCGACCGAGTCCTTGCCCACGTGCACGTGGAACTCGTTGCGCTCGATGCCGTCGACGATCCGCCTGGCCGCAGCCGCCGGCGTGGTGACCGGCAGGGGCGAGTCGGCTGCGTCGGCGCCGGCCGGGACCTCCACCCCGGAGTTCTCCGTGATGTTCGTCGCCACACCACCCGGCAGCACGACCGACACGCCCACCGGCGTGCCGAGCAGCTCGGCGTAGAGACCCTCGGTGAGCAGGAGCACGCCGGCCTTGCTCGCGCCGTAGACGACCTGGCCGGGCACGGGCAGGAACGCACCCATCGACGACACGTTCGTGATGTGCGCCTCGCGACGGTCCAGCAGGTGCGGCAGGAACGCCTGCACCATCGTGATCTGCGACCGCAGGTTGACGTCGAGCACGCGGTCGATCGCCTCGTCGTCGAGGTCGAGCACCTTGACGAACGGCTGGATGATCCCGGCGTTGTTGACGATGCCGTCGATCACCCCGAACTCGTCGATGACCCTCGCCGGCAGCGCCCGCACGGCGTCCCGGTCGGTCACGTCGAGCGTGATCGTGAACAGGTCCGTGCTGGCAGCCTCCTCGCGGAGGGTCGCGAGCCCCTCCGACCGGAGGTCGACGGCGACCACCCGCGCCTCGCGTGCGAGCAGCTCGAGCGCGACGGCCCGACCGATGCCCGACCCCGCACCGGTGACGACCATGACCTTGTTGTTCACGCGCACGGGACGTTCCTTGTTCGACCCTTCGACCGTACGAAGGGGCCGAAGGGGCGCGGCAGGGCCCGAAGTCCTCAGTCGGTCCGCGGCCGGCGCGGCGGCTTGCGTTCGGGGCCGGGGACGACCTCGACGGGGTCCTGACCGCGTACCTCGAGCGACTCGAGCAGGTCGCGCGTGGTCGCTGCGATCGTCGCGACCGCCGCGTCGAACGCCTCGCGGTTGTGGGCCGCTGGCTCGCGGAAGCCGGAGATCTTGCGGACGTACTGCCGCGCGGCGGCCTCGACGTCACCGGTGGTCACGTCCGGCTGCGCCGGCGGCCGCAGCGTCCTGATCGATCGGCACATCGTCGCGTCCCCTTGGTGGTCCCCGTGGACCGTTGCCCGGCCGGTTGCAGTCACCACCGAAGCTAGGCGCCCCGCAGTGTGCGTCCGCCGGCTCGGATGCTGGCCAGGTGAGGCACACCGTGGGCGGACGGCATGCGTGTGCGGGGGCCGCGCGTCTCGACGGATGCTCGTCAGTGCGAGCAGCGCTGGCATGCTGCCGTGCGTCGGGTGGGTGTCCACCCGATCGTCACGGAGACAGACCACTGGCGCCGCCGCCCGAGTTCGCCGCCTTCGCACGCGCGGAGCACCCACGTCTCGTGGGCGCCCTGACGCTGTACTGCGGTGACCCGGCACTGGCCGAGGAGCTCGCGCAGGACACGCTGGTGCGCTGCCGCGAGAAGTGGTCCCGGGTCGCGGCCGCGGACCGGCCCGGCGCCTACGCACGCCGGATCGCGATCAACCTCGCGAACTCGCGGTTCCGCCGGCGCGGCGCCGAGCGACGCGCGCTGCGCCGCGTGGCTGCTGGGGTCGAGACGACGCACCACGACCCGTGTGGCGCCGACGGCCTCGCGGTCCGCGAGGCGGTCTCGTCGCTGCCCGCACGACAGCGCGAGGTGCTCGTCCGGCGCTACTTCCTCGACGAGGACGTTGCGACGGTCGCCGACGCGATGGGCGTGGCGCCCGGCAGCGTCCGGTCCGCGACGAGCCGGGCGTTGGACACCCTCCGCACGACGTTCGACGTCGTGCTCCCCGCACGCGAGGAGGCACACGATGCCTCGTGACCTGAACGACCTGCTGGCCGAGGGCGCCCCGCGCGACCCCGGCCAACTCGACCTCGACGCGATCGAGGCCCGCGCCGCTCGCCGTCGCACCGGCCGCATCGGCGCGACCGTCGCCGCGGTCCTGGCCGCCGTGGCCATCGGCGTCCAGACCTGGCCCTCGACGCCCGAGGTCCCGATCATCGACGAGGTGGAGGACGGCGTCGTCCAGGACGACGGCACGACCGTGCTCCCGCTGCCCGAACCGGGCGAGGTCCTGCCGGCCCACGCCAACGGACGCCCGGTCTTCGTCGTCCACGCGCAGGACGGTGACGTCCGCGTGCTGGACGCGCTCAGCCCGCACGACCCCTATCCCGAGGCGATGAAGGTGCTCGCCTACTGCACCACCTCGGGCTGGTTCGAGGACCCGTGGCACGGATCGGCGTTCTCCGACAACGGCGCCTGGGTCGGCGGGCCTGCCCCGTACGGCCTCGCCACGCACGAGGTCGTCGAGGTCGGTGCCGACACGCTGACGGTGGGGACGCTGCGGTCCGCCCCCGCACGCGGTGTCCTGCAGGGCACCGAGCCGACCGGCGCCGCGTGCCACGACGACGGCGTCGACGGCGGGACCGACCTCGAGGCACTCGTCATCCACACCGACGTGACCGACGTCCGCGTGGCGGGTCTGCTCTACCCCGAGCGACCTGACGACGACTGCTGCGGCCTGCTGCTCCCCGAGGACCCGCAGGTCCCGGTCGCCGGCGAGCCGGTCACGGTCGTGCTGCCGACTGCGGACGAGATCGTCGCCCGCCACGTCGGTGACCGTCCTGCCTTCCTCGTGCCCCGGGCCGGCGAGGACGGCGTCGTCCGTGTCACGGTGCTGGACGGCATCAACCCGCACGTGCAGTTCGGCCCGACGGCGCTGACGGTCTGTACCGAGGCCACTGTGTACGGATCGGCCGGACGCATACCCGACTCGTGGGGCGTCGTGTACGACCCCTGGTACCTCTCGGAGTTCTCACCGGTGGGGCGCATCGTCGAGGTGGACGGCGTCCAACGGTCCGTGCCGGCTGGAGGATGGACCGGCGGTCCGGCCCCGACCGGGCTGTCGCGGTTCCCCGTGCTCGAGGTGCGCGAGACCGGCTCGGCGGTCGAGGTCACGGTCGCGTCCGGGGTGCTGCCACCGCTGCCCCGCGTCGACCTCGGATGGGACGACGCGGACGTCCAGGAGCAGCTGACGATCGACGGCGATCTCCCGACTGAGGGCTGCAGCGGCCGCGACCAGCTGTTCCCCGACATGCCGCCGGCGGACCCGACGCTGCTCGATGACCTGGTCCTCCACGAGCCGCTCCACCCCGACCTGTGGTGGTACCCGACCCCCGCACGCCTGCTCGGCGACGAACCGGGCCTGCCGCCGGAGGAGCTCGAGCGCTACCTCGACGAGGTCGCCGACGACCGGGTGCTCCTCGACCTCGACGCCCTGCCGTTGCTCGGTGACGCCGGCTTCGCCCTGCAGACCGAGGCTGGGGTCGAGCTCGCCGATCTCGACGGGACCACGCTCGGCCTGGTGCTCGGCGCCGAGCTGGTCGTCGACGGCCGGGACGGGCACGGCGGCGCCTTCCTGCTCCGCGACGCGGACGGGACCGAGCGCTGGGTCGCCCCGTCCAACGGCACGACGATGCCTGCCGAGGGGGTGACGCTCGCCGGGGACTACGTCGAGCAGGCCGATGGATCGTGGCAGTCCGACGGCGACTTCCCACCGCCGCTGGAGGGGCCGCTGCGCGTGGCCAACCGCGGCGCACTGGTGACCGGGCCCCGCTGCGAGGGCCGCGACTGCCCGGCACCCACGATCGTCGACCTCGACATGGGCGGGGTCGGGGTGTCGGAGCCCGGCTGTGTCGCGACCGACAAGTTCGGTGACTTCAACAGCCTCGAGGTCTGCTTCCGCACCGACACCTCCGAACCGGCGGTCGTCGGTCGGTTCGTCGACGGCGACCGCCAGTGGCCCGTCCCCCGCTACGAGGGGCAGCCCGCGGACATCCCGACGATCGGTCACTTCCGGGACGCGCTGTTCGGCCCACTGGGGGTCGTCGCCCAGCTGTCGCTGGAGTGCGAGGTCCCCGCGGTCGTGCTGCTGCGCGACGACGGGACGGTCGAGGACCCCTGGGGCGCCGCGTCCTGGGAGGGCGGTCCCACCTCGACCCTGCTCGGCAGCACGGTCGCGCTGGGTCCTGGTGGTGCCGTCCCACTGGCCCAGGTCGCGGCGGGTTCGTGCGGTGACGCACAGGGCGTCGACGAGGGCATCTGGGCACTGACCGCGGACGGCCCGCAGCTGCTCAACGCCATCACCGACCCGGTCGTCTACTGGGACCGCTTCACGGCCGACCTCGACGAGGTGGCACGCGCCCAGGCCCGACGCCGGGACGTCGCCGCGACCTGCGCCGAACCGGACGCCGCGGAGCAGGCGACGGCGTCGATCGACGACGTCGACCTCGACGGCGACGGCCAGCTGGACCGCGTCCTGCTGGGGGCGGGTGTGACCGCCTGCCTCGCCGACGGTGGGCAGTCCCGGTACGAGACGCCTCCGGTCGAGTTCGCGACCGTGGCGGACCTGGGGACCGGCGCCGACGTCCTGGCGGTGGGTGGCACGCTCGTGAGCTCGTCCGTGGCGGAGCTGCTGCTCTGGATGAACGACCGTCTCACGCCGGTCGTCCTCGGCTGCACGGAGGCGGTGTGTGTGCTGCCGGACGAGCCGCAGGCGGCCGGCTTCGAGGACGGGTTCATCGGCGGCGGGCAGGGCTCGGCGACCTGGGGGTGTCGGGCCGTGGGGGACGACGTGGCCTTCCTCACCGTGCGCGCAGTGGCAGAGGACGGCGAGGTGACCGTGACCACGGTCGAGTACGAGCTCAGGGGTGCGACGCTCGACGAGGTGGACCGCACGGTCACGACGCGGGCCGACGACGGCAGCGGGTTCGTGGCGCTCGACCATCTCCGAGACCTCGGCGCCACCCGTTACTGCGAGCGCTGACCAAGGTGTGCCTCTCCCGACCAGCATGTTGGTCGGGAGGGGCACACCTTGTGAGCGGGGCCGCAGCGCCGAGCGAGCTCAGCCGTTGAAGGCGGACACGCCCGTCAACATTCGGCCGAGGATCAGGTGCTGGATCTGGCTCGTGCCCTCGTAGAGCGTGGTGACACGGGCGTCGCGGAGCATCCGCTGGACCGGGTACTCGTCGATGTAGCCGTGGCCGCCGTGGATCTGCACGGCACGGTCGGCGCAGCGCACCGACGCCTCGGTGGCGAACAGCTTCGCGGTCGAGACCTCCTGCGTGAACCGGACCCCGGCCTCCTTCTTGACCGCCACCTTGTCGACCAGCGCCTTGGCGGCCGAGTAGTCGACGTGCATCGCGGCGAGCAGCTCCTGCACGAGCTGGAACCCGGCGATCTTCTTCCCGAACTGCTCGCGCTCCAGCGCGTAGCCGAGCCCGACCTCCAGCGCCTCGCGGGCAAGGCCGACGCAGCCCGCCGACAGCGAGAAACGACCGTTGTCCAGCGCCGACAGCGCGACCTTCATGCCGCCACCGACGTCACCGAGGATCGAGCCGTCGGGCACGAACACGTCGGTCAGCGCGATCTCGGCGGTGTCACCCGAGCGCAGGCCGAGCTTGCCGTGGATCTGCTTGCCGTCGTAGCCCTCGGCGTCCTGCGGGGTCAGGAAGCAGGTGATGCCGAGGTCCTCCCCGTCCTGGAAGGCCCGGGCGAAGATCATCGTGCAGGCGCCGAGCGAGCCGTTGGTGATGTAGACCTTGCTGCCGTTGATCACCCAGCCGCCATCGACGCGCTCGGCCCTCGACCGCATCTGGGACGGGTTGGAGCCGGCGTCGGGCTCGGTCAGCCCGAACGCACCGAGCTCACCGGCGGCCGCACCGGGCAGCCACTGCTCCTTCTGCTCCTCGGTGCCCCACTTCAGGAGGCTCATCGAGAACAGGCCGAGGTTGACGCTCACCAGCGACCGCATCGACGAGTCGGCCGCGCCGATCTCCTCGACGATCACCTGGTAGCCGTGCGCGTCCAGACCCATCCCGCCGTACTCCTCGGGGATGGCAGCGCCGAGGAAACCGACCTCGGCCATCTTCTTGACCAGGTCTGCGGGGAACGACTCGTCGCGGTCCCGGTCGCGTGCACCGGGGCGCACCTCGTCGTCACAGAAGGCGCGCGCGGTCTGGCGCAGCGAACGCAGTTCCTCGGTGGGGTCGTCCACGGTGATCGGCGGCATGTCCTGGTGCTCCCGGCAGGTGGTGGCCCACCACGCTAACGCGCGCCGGATGGGCCAGTCGCCCCAGCGCTAACCTCCACAGCCGCAGGACGACCCGAAGAGGACCCCGGCATGCCCAAGGCCGTGCAGCTGCTGTCAGCGATGGCGTTCGACAAGCAGACGTTCGACACCGAGTACTTCGCGGACCCGATCATCAAGGTCCTCGGCGAGCTGCCCGGCATGTCACAGCCGTTCCAGCTCGACCGGGTCTACAAGGGCCCCCAGGGCACCGTCGAGGAGGTCATCCTCCTGCTCGACCCGGACGACAAGGTCATCTGGCAGCGCCCGGGCCGCTTCATCGAGCTGCGCGGGATGATGTTCGAGGACCTCTTCAAGGCGACGGTCACCGAGGACATCCTCATCGAGTCGACCGACGAGCACACGATGGTGTTCCTCGTCGACGGCGAGGAGGCCGGCCGCATCCCCGTCTTCATCGAGGCGCCGGAGTCCCTGAAGGCCGCCGGTGTCGCCGGTGACGCTGCCGAGACGGCCCTGAAGAAGGGCTCGATCATGTGGCTCACCATCCCCCAGCCGGGGGGCGGCGAGGCCACACGTCCCGCCTGGTACGTCCAGCAGGGCAAGAAGCTGTTCGTCATGAAGGGCCCGGACGAGCAGGAGCTGCCGAACCTCGAGAACAACGCGTCCGTGACGATCACGGTCAAGTCGAAGGACGTCAAGGCCGCCATCGCCGACGCGCCGGCCGACGTCCGCGTGGTCGACAACGACTCCGAGGAGTTCGAGAAGATCGCGCAGCTCGGCATGGGCAACCGGCTGAACCTGCCCGACGGCGAGGCCGCCGCCGAGCGCTGGAGGCAGACCTGCACGCTGGTCGAGCTCACGCCCCGCTGGAACGGCTGACGAGTCCC
>JBFKQZ010000008.1:0-28984 GCA_041627475.1 Nitriliruptoraceae bacterium
GACATCCCGAGGACCATGGGTGTCCGGGTCTGGGCGGGGACGACCGCGACGCCGAGCTCGAGGTCGGTGCTGACCGCGAGCGCCCCGAGCTGGGTGAACGCGTCCGGTCCCTGGACCTCGGCCAGCCACGCGGCGCCGTAGCCACGGTCCTGGAGCTCGCGGGCCAGGTCGATGCCGTCCCGCGGGTCGATGCTGGGGACGGGGAGGCCCGAGAGCGCGAGCGTGGTCATGCGGGGGTCCGTCCGTCGGCGTCGACCGGGACGCTAGTGCCGCTCGTGGACTCGTGGTCCGGGGTGACCCCGAGGCTCAACGGCGGGGCCTAGAGTGCCGATGCCCAGGACGGGGTCCCACCAGCGGACCGCCGCCTCGAAACCTCCGGAGGCAGATCATGGCCCGCGTGCTCGTCTGTGACGACGACCCGGGCATCCGTGACCTGCTCGAGGTGACCGTCGCGCTGGAGCACGACGTGCGGAGCGCCGTGAACGGCCGCGACCTCCTCGCGAAGATCGACGAGGACCCCTCGGTCGACGTCATCGTCTGCGACGTGATGATGCCGGAGATGGACGGCTTCGAGGCCCTGCGGCAGATCCGGGCCCGGCCCGACGTGAGCGACGTCGTCATGATCATGCTGTCGGCACGTGTGGCGGACCACGATCTGGCCCAGGCCTACGCCGCGGGCGCCGACGCGTACGTGACGAAGCCGTTCGAGACCGAGCACCTCCTCGCGGTCGTGCAGGACGTCGTCGAGGGCGCCGAGGCGGTCGACCGTGGCCTGCTCGGTCGGAGCCCCCGGCCGGAGCCGTCGCTGCCGCGCTGAGGGTCCCGTGGCCTCGGTAGCATCGCTGGCCGTCCGCACCCATGGAGCTCCCCGCATGCCGCAGGGCACCGTCAAGCGCTACGACCACGACAGCCGCACGGCCGTGCTGCTCGACGACCAGCTCGTCCAGCTCGACGTCGATCGCGAGGCCATCGCCGCGTCGGGCGTCCTCGAGCTGCGGCTCGGGCAGCGGGTGCGCTTCGAGCTCGAGGAGGACGCCGACGGCGCCCCCCGTGTGACCAACCTGGCCATCGTCAGCATGTGACGAGGGCGGGCCTGCCTCGGGGGACGGACCGCAGGTCCGAGACCCTCAGGGCTCGAGCTGGTCCAGCACCACGGCGGTCCGCATGAGCAGGCCCTGCCCGTGGTCGGCGCCCTGGGCGTCCGACCACTCGCGGGTCTCCTCCAGCACCGTCCGGAGTCGCTCGATCACCTCGGGGGCAGCGCCCGCGTACATCGCCAGTGCCGCCGACGCGACCTTGTCCGGGTCGGCCTCGAGCAGCTCGCCGATGAGGCCGTCCTCGTCGGGCTCGTCGCGCCACGCCAGCGCGCAGGCGGCGAGGAACGGCTCGGAGGCGAAGTCCGCGTCGCAGTCGATGATGGCGAGGTGCATCAGGGCCTTGGCGGACAGCCGGTCCTCGTCGGCGATCTCGGCGACCAGCGGTGCCCAGTCCCCCAGCGCGTCGTCGGCGAACTTGGGTGCCCGCAGCTGGAGGTACTTGGCGCGGACGCCGCGGTCGACGTGCACCTCGAGGTCCGTCGGGACGTCGTCCTCGGCGAGCCAGGCCTGGAGCGGACGGGCCGCCTCCCAGTAGGCCGCCGGGTCGAGCTCGTCGCGCAGCGACGCGGGGGCGGCGAGGGCACGCTTCGGGTCGACCTCCCAGGTCACGTGGCCGGGGCCGTGGACCTCGGTCTGCGCGAGGGCGTGGCCCTCGTCCAGCCAGCCGCTCACGCGGCGGCCGTGGGCGAACTTGCCCCGGGCCGCCTCGTCGATCTCGGTGAGTCCACCCAGTGCGCTGGACAGCTCTCCCCGGGTCCGCAGGCCCTCCTCCTCGATGAGGGGGAGGCGGTGCGGCTGGGTGAGGTGGTGGACGAGGACTCGTTGCGCCACGCGGGAGCTCCTGGCTGTGCTGCGGCGAGCGAGCGTACTGCCGACCGGCGAGTGCCCGTCAGCCCCGGTCGAGGGCCCGGTCCACGGTCGCGGCGAGCCGCCGGAGCTGGGCCCGGGCGCGCTCCAGGTCGCCCGTGGCGCCCTCGGCGATGGCCCCGAGGGTGTGCTGCCAGCGCTGGCGCTGCTCGTCACCGATCGCGGCGCTCTCGAGCCGGTCGGCGAGTTCGCGCAGCTCGGCCGCCAACGACAGCAGGGCGCCGGCGTCGACCAGCGACTCCTCGTCGGACACGTCCCCGCTCCTCGTGGTGGCGACCACGGCGGCCGCGCGGCACAGTGCGGCCCATGGGCGAGACTACTGAGGACGGCGTGCCGGCCGACCGTGGCACGACCGACGCGACCGACCTCGACGCGGCGGTCGAGACGCACGTCGACGGCCTGGTCCGTGAGGGCAGCGATGCGAGCGCCCCGCAGTACCGCCAGCCCCCGCCGCCGTACGCCGTGCGCCGCCCGGACGACGAGGACCTCGAACGGATCGCCGCGCTGTACGAACGGGCGGCACCGCTGGCGCTGGACGGCTCGACCGGCCGTGGTGCGCTGCGCACCACCGCCGACCTCCGCCGCACGTGGGCGGCGCGCCGCAACGACGCCCTCGTCGTCGAGCTCGACGGTGCGCTCGCCGGCTACCTCGAGTTCCACGAGCAGCTCGACCCCTGGACACCGTGCGTCGAGACCTTCGCCGAGGGGCGGGTGGACCCGGCACACGGCGACCGCGGCATCGGCGCGTTCCTGCTCGGGCGCGCGCTCGACCGCGCCCACGACGTCGGCGACCACAACCCGCGCCTGCCGGTCGTGTTCCGCACGACGCTGGTCGACCCGCACCCTGCGACGATCGCCTGGTTCACCGCGCGGGGGCTGCGCGAGGAACGGCACCTCCTGCAGCTGCGCATCGACCTCGACGGCGACCTGCCGGCGCCGGCCTGGCCCGCCGGGACCCGTGGCGTCCGCGCCGACCGTGTCGCCGTGGCGGAGATTCACTCGGCACTGGTCACGGCGTTCGCCGACCACCACCTCGGCGCGACCGACGACCTCGAGACCTGGGAGGAGCTCGCGGTCGAGCGCGGGCGGGTCCAGCTGCGGGCGTCGGTCGCAGCGCTGGACGCCGGCGACGACGTGGTCGGGGTCGCGCTCGGGCACGTGGGGGGCGACGGCGACCCGGGCCTCGGCGTGATCGTCGAGCTGGGGGTCGTGCCCGACCACCGCGGCGCGGGCCTCGCCACCGCCCTGCTCCGGCAGTGCTTCCGCCAGTTCGCCGACCTCGGGGTCGAGCGGGTCGGCCTCGAGGTCGACGACGTCACCCTCGACGGCGCCCTGCGGCTCTACCAGCGCGCCGGGATGGAGATCGTCCACCACACCGTCGTGCTGCGGCGGACCGTCTCAGACGGGCGGTAGGCCCGGCACCTCGACCTCGTCGTGCACGACACCCGCGGCGGCGTCGGCCCGTTCGACCTCGTCCCGACGGATGCCGAGGAGGAAGAGGATCGCGTCCAGGTACGGGACGCTGACGCTCGTGTCGGCCACCTCGCGCACCACGGGCTTGGCGTTGAACGCGATGCCGAGCCCGGCGGCCGACAGCATCGCCAGGTCGTTCGCGCCGTCGCCGACGGCGACGCACTGGCCGAGCGTGAGCCCCTCGGCCTCGGCGAGCTCGCGCAGCACCTCGCCCTTGCGCTCGCGGTCGACCACCGGCCCGACGGTGCGGCCCGTGAGGAGGCCGTCGGCGACCTCGAGCTCGTTGGCGACGGCGTGGTCGAGCCCGAGCTCGGCGGCGAGGTGGTCGGTCACCTGTGTGAACCCGCCGGACACGATCGCGACCTTGAACCCGAGCCGCTTGAGCGTCCGCACGAACGTCCTCGCGCCCGGGGTCAGCCGCACCTTCTCACGGACCCGCTGGATCGCGGCCTCGTCGAGCCCCGCCAGCAGGGCCACCCGCTCGCGCAGCGACGCCTCGAAGTCGAGCTCGCCGGCCATGGCCCGTTCGGTGACGTCGCGGACCTGGTCGTGGCAGCCGGCCTCCTCGGCGAGCAGCTCGATGACCTCGTCCTGGATGAGCGTCGAGTCGACGTCGAGCAGCACCAGCCGCTTGACGCCGGCCTCGAGCCGTTCCGGCTGGATGGCGATGTCGATCGCGTGCGCGGCGGCCGCGTCGACCAGCGCACTGCGCATCTCGTCGACGTCGGCATCGACGACGGTCAGCTCGTACGACACGACCGGGTAGCGCGACAGCCGGACGATGCGGTCGATGTTGCCGCCCCCGGTCGCGACGGCGCGGGCGACGCCGCCCAGTGCCGCCGCGGACAGCGTCGGACCGAGGACGGTCACGACCGTCCGGGGCTTGGACGCGCGGGTCGAAGCGTCCTCGACGACCTCGAAGTCGACGTCGACGTCGCTCTCCCAGCCCCAGAACAGCAGGTCCTTGAGCACGCCCGTCGAACCGTTGACCCCGATCAGGATGTTCAGGGTCAGCCGTTCGCGGACGACGAGCTGCTCCATGTCGTGCACGGCGGCGCCACCACGGTCGAGCACGGCCAGCAGGCCGGCGGTGATCCCCGGGTGGTCACGGCCGGTCACGTGGACCAGGACGGTGCTCGGGGCGGTCACGGACGGCTCCAGCGGAGGGGACGGGCGACGGGCTGCGCCGCGGGCAGCGTAGGACGACGGCACCCCGCCGCCGTCACAGCGGCGTCCACGTCACGGCCGAGCCGTCCGGTGTCCAGCCCGCGATGGCGAGCCCGGCCCGGGTGTGCAGCTCGAGCTCGTCGAGCACGTCGGCCGCCAGCGGCCCGGCCGGCAGGACGGTCGGTGCAGGGACCGTCGGGCGGGGACGCCCGACCTCCCGGTGCCCGCTGGCCAGCAGCGCCTCCAGCGCCTCTGCGCCGTCGGCGTCGCGCAGGACGTCCTCGAGCGCACCGAGGTCGGCCCGGACGTCCGCGACGAGGTCCGCGACCGCGGCCCGGTTGAGGTGGAGCACCTCCGACCAGAACGACGGCCGCGTCGCCGCCACGCGGGTGGCGTCGCGGAACGAGCCGCCGGCCAGGTGCTCGGTGCCGGCGTCGTCGACCTGTCGGAGGCGGCGGTAGGCGGTGTAGGCCAGCACGTGCGGCAGGTGGCTGAGCAGGGCCACCGTGCGGTCGTGCTCGTCCGGTCGCAGCACGACGGGCATCGCACGCATGCCGAGTGCGAGGTCGACCACGGCGGCCACGGCGTCACGCGGGTCCCCGGGTCGCGGGGTGACGATCCAGGGCGAGCCGTCGAACATGCCGCGCCGCGCCGCCCGGAAGCCACTGCGCTCGGTACCGGTCATCGGGTGGCCGCCGACGTGGACCACGTGCTCCAGGGCCAGCGCGTCGATGCCGAGGACGCCGCTGCCCTGCACCGAGGCGACCGTGGTCGCCAGGACCCGCGAGGTGCGGGCGTCGTCCACCTCGCGCAGGACGTGGGCCACCTGTCGTGCAGGGGTCGCGACCACGACGAGGTCCGCACCCTCGACGGCCGTCGCGACGTCGGCCACGACGGCGATGCCGGCAGCCGCGGCGGCCTCGCGCTGCGCCGGGTCCACGTCGGTGGCGACGAGCGGCCAGCCACGGGCGCGGGCGTCGAGCGCGACGGACCCCCCGATGAGGCCGAGGCCGACCACGGCGATCGTCCCGGTCTGCATCAGGTCGCCACGTTCGGACCGGGGCCGAGCAGGTCGGGCAGGGCGGACGGACGGTCGGCGACACGACCACGCAGCGGCCGCTGGTGGACCCGGCCCCAGCGCTGCTCGAGCGCCGGGTAGACGCCGAGCAGCTTGACGGTGGTCCGCTCCTCGAGGAGCTCGGTCAGGGCGGCGCGGAGGTCGGGGTCGTCGATGCCGCCGTCGCACTCGAGCACGAAGCCGTACTCGCCGAGCGCCCGGCTGAGCGGGCGTGACTCGATCCGCGACAGGTTGAGGTGGCGGACGGCGAACGGTGCCAGGAGCTCGTGGACGGCCCCCGGGCGGTTGCGACCCGGGACCGCGAAGAACAGCACCTTGCCGTTGTCGTGGTGCTCCGGCGCGCCGCGGCCGACGATCGCGAACGCGACGTGGTCGTCGTCGCCGTCGGTGAGGTCGTCGGGGAGCACCTCGAGACCCGCCGCCTCGGCGGCGGCCGGGGTCGCCAGCGCCGCCGTGGAGCGCTGCCCGCGCTCGGCCACCTGCTGGCACGCGAGGCTGGTGGACCCGACGCCCTCCAGCAGCTCGATGCCGAGGCGGCGCAGGTGTCCGGCGCACTGCGCCAGCGCGTGCGGGTGGCTGGCGACGGTCGTGATCTCGTCGACCGTCACGCCGGGCAGGACCGCGAGGTGCAGTGTCGCGGCCACCTCGACCTTGCCGAGCACGAGGGCCTCGCTGATCTCGTGCACGAGGTGGTCGACGGTCTCGCGGACGCCGCCGACGATGGCGTCCTCCAGCGGGACGACCGCCCAGCGGGCCTCGGCGCGCTCGACCGCGTCGAGCGCTGCGGTGATGGACGGCGTCGGGACCAGGTCGGGGTCGACGACGCCGCGCTCGGCGGCCTCACGGGCGGCCTGCTCGCTCAGCGAGCCGGCCGGGCCGAGGTACGCGGTCGCCACGCGGTCACTCCGGGTCGGGTGGCCGGAGCGTAGGACGCCGCCGATAGCGTCGTGCCCAGGTCGAAGGAGACGCGTGTGGCACTGACGTCCAACCCGGTGCTCGACGAGCTGGGCGGCTACCCGCTGGCCCGGCTGCAGGACCTCGCCGGCGAGCTGCGCGCCAGCGGCGAGACGGTCCACGACTTCTCGATCGGCGACCCCGACGAACCGACCCCACAGTTCGTCCGTGACGCCCTGACCGACGCCGTCGGGCCGGTGTCGCGCTACCCCACGGCGGCCGGCCAGCCGGCGCTGCGGCGGGCCGTCGTGGCGTGGCTGCAGCGTCGTCACGGGGTGACCGGCGGCATCGACCCGGACGTCCACGTCGTGCCGGCCGCCGGGAGCAAGGAGGCGATCTTCCACCTCCCGCTGGCGATGGTCGACCGGGACGGCCCGAAGCGTCACGTCCTGTTCGGCACGCCCGGCTACCCCGTCTACGACCGCGGCACGCGGTTCGCCGGCGGCATCTGCGACCCGACCGTGCTGACGGCCGAGGAGGGCTGGCGACTCGACCTCACCACGATGCCGACCGAGCGGCTCGAGCGGGCGTGCATCGCCTGGATCAACTACCCGCACAACCCGACGGGGGCGACCGTGGACGTCGGCTGGCTGCGCGAGCAGGTGGCCACGGCACGCGAGCACGACGTCCTGCTGTGCAGCGACGAGTGCTACCAGGAGGTGTGGTTCGACGAGCCCGCACCGTCGGTCCTCGAGGCGATCGCGGACGCGGACGGCGTCGTCGACCCGCGCGGGGTGCTCGCGTTCGTGTCGCTGTCGAAGCGGTCGGGCATGACCGGCTACCGGTCCGCGGCGATCATCGGTGACGCGGAGGTCGTCGGCCGTCTCCGCACGCTGCGCCCGAACATCGGCACGGCCTCCCCCGACTTCGTGCAGGAGGCCGCCACCGCGGCCTGGGGCGACCAGGACCACGTGGACGAACGCCGGGCGGTGTTCGCGGCCAAGCGCGAGGTGGTGCTCGGGTTCCTCCGGGAACGTGGGATCGAGGTGTCCGGAAGCGACGCGACCTTCTACGTCTGGTTCCGCGCCCCCGGTGGGGACAGCGCGGCCTACGCCGAGGCCCTGCTCACGGCCCGCATCATCGCCTCGCCGGGCGAGGCCTTCGGCCCTGGCGGCGAGGGCTGGGTGCGACTCGCGCTGGTCCCGACGGTCGAGGCGTGCCACGCTGCCGTCACCGCGTGGGGCGCCGCCATCGACGCGGGCGAGCTCCCGACCTGATCAGTCGGTGAGGTTGCGGGCGACGCGGGCCACGACGACCACGACGACCGCGGCACCGAGACCGAGCAGCAAGGCGGACAGCACCTGCTCCTCGGGGGGCCCGAGACGGGTGTCGCCGACCCCGGCCTCCCCCGCCGGCCACGGCCACAGCACGCGCAGCGACCCGACCATGAGGCCGAGCAGCGCCGCCATCACGGTGTCGCGGTGGTGGTCGAGCAGCCAGTGCAGCAGGGTCGAGAACAGGGCGAGACCGACGACGGCGCCGACGCCGACCGTGGCGATGGTCACCAGGTCCCGGTCGTCCACGGCGGCCAGCACCACCTGGTAGAGCCCGACGAGCAGCAGCAGGAACGACCCGGAGATCCCGGGCAGGATCATCGCGCAGATCGCGAGCGCCCCACCGGCGAACAGGACGAGCAGCGACGGGTCCTCGAGCGTGCCCGCACGCAGACCGAGGACGAGGAACGTGACCACGGCCGAGACCGTCCCGATGACCCAGACGCGGGCGGACGGTTCGTCGACCTCGTCGGCAGCCACCACGACCGACCCGGCCACCAGCCCGAGGAACGCGGCCGACAGCAGCACCGGCTGCTCCTCGAGGAGACGCTCGAGCAGCCCCGCCAGCACGACGACGGCGGTACCGATGCCGATGAACAGCGTCAGCAGGAAGCCCCAGTCGACCGCCAGCAGCGCCTGCCAGGCGTCACGGGGACGCCCCTTCAGCAGTGCGGCGATGCCCCGCGTCCCCTGACGGATCGCACCGACGAGCCGGTCGTAGATCCCCAGCACCAGCGCGACCGTGCCACCGGAGACCCCGGGGACGATGTCGGCGCTGCCCATAGCGAACCCGGTGGCCAGGATGCGGGGGTAGGCGCGGACGGGGAGCCGCGGCTGCGGCGCGACCACGTGGTCGTGCGGGCCATGCGGGTGGTCGTCGGTCATCGGTGTGTCCATGGGAGCGGACGGTACGCCACACCGGCGGGGTGCAGCGCCCGCGACGTAGGCTCGCCACATGACGGCACGCGAGCGACGCGGTCGACCGACAGGAGCACGACGTGACGACGAGTGGCGCAGGAGTCGGGCTGGTCAGCCTGCACGACGACGGACGGCTGCTGGAGGTGTGGTTCCCACACAACACCATCGACCCCGACGAGGTCCAGCGCATCAGCGAGGCCGTCGGCGGCACCGGGACGCACCTGCTGACCCACAACCCCTTCGACGGTGAGCTCGGCGAGTTCTTCGACAAGATGCTCGTGACCTCGCGGCACGAGCACGCGCTGCCCCGCCTGCGCGCGCACCCGATCGTGACCGTGCTCGACGACCTCGACAGCGAGCCGCAGGACGCCGGCGACGTCTACCTCCGCCTGTCGCTGCTGTCGCACCGCCGGATCCAGCCCCACGGCGCGAACCTCACCAACGCGTTCGGCCTGCTCCAGAACAACGCCTGGACGGAGCTCGGCCCGGTGCCGGCGGAGGAGCTCGCCGACGTGCGGATCGAGCTGGCCATGCGGGGCGTGCCGATCCGCGTGCGGTCCGTCGACAAGTTCCCCCGGATGGTGGACCACGTCGTCCCGAGCGGTGTCCGCATCGGCGACGCCGACCGCGTCCGCCTCGGCGCCTACCTCGCCGAGGGCACGACGGTCATGCACGAGGGCTTCGTGAACTTCAACGCCGGCACGCTCGGCCCGGCGATGATCGAGGGACGGATCTCGGCCGGCGTCGTCGTCGGTGCCGGCAGCGACCTGGGCGGGTCGGCCTCGGTCATGGGCACCCTCTCGGGGGGCGGCTCCGAGGTGATCCGCATCGGCGAGGGCTGCCTCGTCGGCGCCAACGCCGGCGTCGGGATCTCGCTCGGTGACGGCTGCATCATCGAGGCCGGGCTGTACGTCACGGCGGGCACGAAGGTGACCACCGACGACGGCGACGTCGTCCCCGCGCGGACGCTGTCCGGCGCGAAGGGCCTGTTGTTCCGGCGCAACTCGATGACCGGCCGGGTCGAGGTGCTGCAGCGCGAGGGCGACTGGGGCTCGCTCAACGCCGACCTGCACGCGAACTGATGGCGGACCGGGAGCGCCTCGTCCGGTGGCTGCGGCTGCTCGTGGACGCGAGCGCCGTCACCGGCGGCGAGGCGGCGCTCGCCGGTGACCTGGCCGACACGCTCGCGGGGGGCCACGACCTCGTCCGGGTCGGTGACTCGCTCGTCGTCGGGACCCGGACGGGCACCCGCCCCTGCGTGGCCCTGGTCGGCCACCTCGACGTCGTGCCGCCGACCGACGAGGACCGCCACCTGCGGCTCGAGGACCGCGACGGGGCGGAGGTCGCCGTCGGCCGAGGGACGTCGGACATGCACAGCGGCAACGCCGTCGCGCTCGACCTGTTCACCGGGTACCCACACGACGACGAGGACCGGCCGTACGACGTCGTGCTCGTGCTCTACGCCCGTGAGGAGGGGCCGGCCGACGACAACGAGCTCACCGACGTGCTCGAGGCCGTCCCCTGGCTCGGCGACCTCGACCTCGCGGTGGTGCTGGAGCCCACCGACGGCGAGATCCAGGCCGGTTGCCTCGGCGGCCTGCACGCGATCGTCACCTTCTCGGGACGCCAGGCGCACTCCGCGCGCCCGTGGCACGGCCGCAACGCACTGACGGCAGCAGGGCCGTTCCTCGCCGCACTGGACGAGCTGGCGCCGGCCGAGGTGGACGTCGACGGCATCACGTTCCACGACGTCTGGTCGGCGACGACGGCTGCCACGACCAACGCGCGCAACGTGATCCCCGGTGAGTTCGTGGTCAACCTCAACTTCCGCTTCGCCCCGTCCCGGACGGCGGTCGAGGCCGAGCGGGAACTGCGGGACACCATCGCGCGGCTGACCGTCGACCCGGCCGACGTCGAGGTCGAGGTCACCGTCGTCGACGTCGCCCCGCCGGCGCCGCCGCACACCCACGACGAGATCGTGCAGGCACTGCTGACCTCGACCGGGGCCACCGTCGCCGGCAAGCAGGCGTGGACCGACGTCGCACGGTTCGCCGAGCTCGGCGTCCCGGCGGTCAACTACGGGCCGGGCCGGACCGACCAGGCGCACCAACGCGGTGAGTGGGTCGCCGTCGACGCCCTCCTCGACGTCGCCGAGCGACTGGGTCGGTTCCTCACCGAGGCCAGCGCGTAGTCTCCGCGGCACCCGAGCGGAGCCACGTGTGGAGCACGACGAGCAGCCGACCACGCCGACGGTCCACCCGTCGGAGGTCGACGAGGAGGAGATCTCCACCGAGGAGCTCGACGAGATCGCCGAACGCGTGCCCACGTCCGTCGACGCGTCACCGGACGGCAACGGGAACGGTGCGCCGGAGGGCGACGAGTCCGATTCCGTCGACGAGCTCCCCGGCCACGTGGGGACGGTGGTCGTCCCGCTCGCCAACCCGGAGACCGCGGCCGACCTGCTCGCGCTGGGGCTGGCGTTCTGCGAGCACGGTGGCGAGGTCATCGGCGTCATGATCGCGACCGACGACGCCCAGGCGGAGGCCGCAGCGGACATGAGCGGCCGGCTCACCGAGGTCCTGGACGAGGCCCGACACCACCATCCGGGCCACCAGCTCGAGCTCGTGACCCGGTCGGCCACGTCGGTCGCACGCGGGATCGTCGAGCTGGCCCGCGAGGAGAACGCCGGCCTCATCGTCCTCGGTGTCGCCTCGGCCGGTGCGGCGTCGAGCAACGGCCCACCGCTCGGACGGATCGCCGAGGCCGTGATCGAGGTCGCCCCCTGCGACGTCGTGGTGCTGCGGCCCGGCAGCGACGACGAGCACGTGGCGGACCTGCGCAAGGTCGTCGTCGCCGTCGACGGCGGTGAACCGTCACGGACCGCCGCGCGCAGCGGCATCGTGCTCGCCGAGGGACTGGGCCTCGGGGTCGACGTCGTCCACGTCCAGGACCGCGGCCGGCCGCGGTGGGACGGCCTCGCGGTCCTCGCCCGCTCGCTCGACGGGGTCGACGGTCGTGAGCGGTGCCGGACCCGGCTGCTCCAGGGGCCCGACGTCGCGGGTGTGCTCATCGCGAGCACGGCCGTCACCGAACTGCTGGTCGTGGGCCTCCGTCGGGGGGCAGGACTGCGCAACTGGCTCTTCGGGTCCGTCGCGAGCGGGCTCGTCAGCGACGCCAGGGGTCCGGTGCTCGTCGTCGCCCGGCACGTCGTGGCCGAGGGTTTCAGCGGCCGCTTCGAGCGTTTCCAGGGCTGGCTGCGCCCCGGCCTGACGGAGGTGGAGCAGGAGACCCTGCGCTGGAACGCCCGACGCCAGGCGACCATCACGATCGACTACGTCACGCTGCTGGGCGTGTCCGCGATCCTCGCGACGCTGGGGCTCGTCCAGGACTCGGTCGCGGTGATCATCGGCGCCATGCTCGTCGCACCCCTGCTCGGGCCGCTGTCGGCCATGTCGATCGGCCTGGTGACGGCGAGGATGCCGCTGCTCCGCCGCGGTGCGATCACCCTCGGGGTCGGCACGCTCGCCGCGATGGTCCTGTCGTTCCTCGTGGGCTGGGTCCTGCCGCTGGCGGAACCGACGGAGCAGATGCTCCTGCGCGGCCAGCCGTCGCTGCTCGACGTCGGCGTCGCCGTCGCCTCGGGGCTGGTCGGTGCCTTCGCGACGGCTCGCAAGGACATCCCCGCGGCGCTGGCCGGTGTGGCGATCGCAGCAGCACTGGTCCCGCCGCTGTCCACGGTCGGCCTCGGCTTCGCGTTCGGTGACGCCGGTCTCGCCTTCGGTGCGCTGCTGCTGTTCCTCGTCAACATCGCGTCCGTGGTCGCCACCGGCGCCGCCGCCTTCTGGTGGTTCGGCCTCCGTCCCGTCGAGCAGGACCACGCCACGTCCCGACAGCTGACGTCGGCGCTGCTCGCCGCCGGTCTCGCCTTCGTCGTCGTCACGGCGACGGTCGGCCTCGTCGAGGCGCAACGTGTCGAGCAGGCAGCGCGGCTCGACGTCGAGCAGGAGCTGACCATCAGCGACGACGTCGAGCTGCTCGACGTGGAGGTCGACCCGCAGGGTGACCGCACCGTGGTGACGGCCACGATTCGCAGCGAGCGCGACATCGCGGACGCCGAGCTGCGAGCCGCCGAGCGCGAGCTCAGCCGCAACCTCGACACCGACGTCGACCTGCGGGTGGTGGTGCTCCGGATCGTCTCCGCACCCTGACGGGCATCAGGGGACGACGGGCGGACGCGGGACGCGCGTGTTGACGGTCGCGTCCTTCGCCGCCTCGTAGGTGTCCCTCGCGTAGTTGCCGAGGAACGTGCCGTAGATCGTGTTGGGGTCGTTGCTCATCTTGTAGCTGTTGACGCTCATCACGGTTCCTGTGCCGGTCACGGCGTCGAAGTCGCCGTACCAAGGCCCCCCAGACGTGCCGCCGGTGTGGCTGCACGTGAGCCCCTGGGCGTAGGAGTACAGCAGGACGTTCGGGAACAGCCAGTGGTACGGGATCGCGTCACCGGCGCAGTACGACAGCTCCGTCCCGTCGTACGGATCCGCGTGGGGGTACCCGAACATGCTCACGAACTCGCCCCGTTCGCGGTGGAACCCGACGGTGGCGGGTGCGGCCTGCTGGACGTCGAGCAGCTGTTCCATCGGTCCGAGGTCGGGCTCGTGCCCGCCGGGACCGAGGACCGCGAACCCGATGTCGTAGTCGAAGTGGCCCGCGAGCGCCCAGTCACCGGCCACGACGAGCGCGGACGCGGTCCAGCAGCCGTACGGGCTGTCCCCGCAGGTGAACACGCTGCCGTCGACGTCGTTGTCGAAGTCGGGGAAGAACGTCCAGTTCGTCGCCCACGTCACGTTGTCACCCTGGTGCACGCAGTGGCCGGCGGTCATGACCAGTGCCCGCCCGTCGGTGGCACCGTCGTCGACCACGCTCCCGGAGCAGACGTAGTCGGTCTCGCCGAGCGTGAACAGGACCTTGCCGACGAGCACGCGGACGTCGTCACCCGGGTCGTCGTAGATCGACCCCGTCCACGGGGATCCCGTGCTCGGGTCCGGCGGGCCCGGCGGGAGGTCACCACCGCCACCGCCACCGCCGGCGCAGACGTCGAGGTCGCGGTTCTCCTTCTTCTTGCAGTTCACCGTGCCGCCGTCACCGCCGCCGCCATCGCCGCCACCGCCGGTGTCGCACTCGGGCTTCTTGCGGTTCTTCGGCAGGGAGCAGTCGAGCTCGCCGTCGCCGGGCGGCTGCGCCATCGCCGACGGGACGCGGATCGGCATCGCGGGCACGGCTGTGGCGACGCGCTCCGGGGTCCAGTACTCGACGGCCGCGGCATGCCTGGCACGCGCCTCGGCGGACACGGCACGCCCGGGTGGATCCGCCGCCTGTGCCGGTGCCACCAGTCCCAGCAGCCCGATGGCCGCCAGCAGCCCGACCCACGCCCGCCGACTCATGACGCCCCCGCTACCCCGCGAACCAACCCACCATAACGAGCCGGTCGGGTTGCCACCACCGTTTCACGGTGTGGTCGTCGATCAACGCACGACGACCGGTTCGTCGGTCCGGTCCCCGCGGTGCGAACCGAGGACCGGCACGTCCGAGCTACGACCGAAGGAGAACGTGGTCGCGGCGTTCCCGCCGCCCGTGCGGAAGTCGTCCGCGTACCAGCGGTTGCCGCGGCGGACGACCATGTCGTCGTCACCGTCCCCGTCGACGTCACCGAGCAGGGGCGTGTCCGCGGCGCGGCCGAAGCTCGCGGTGAGCTCGGCGCGACCATCGCGGTCGGTGTCCGCGAACCAGGTGTTGCCGCGACGGACGACGATGTCGTCGATGCCGTCCCCGTCGACGTCACCGAGCAGCGGGGTGTCGGTGACCCGCCCGAACGTCGACGAGGAGGTCGCCTGCCCACCGTCGGTCGCCGCGTCGACGTGGAACCGGTTGCTGCGACGCACGACGATGTCGTCGTCGCCGTCGCCGTCCATGTCGCCCGCCAGCGGGACGTCCCCGGCTCGGCCATAGCCGATGTTGCCGCGCGAGGCGGCCCCGCCCTGCAGGTCGTCGTCGAGCGCGAAGAAGAGCCGGCTCCCGTCGGTGAACGCGAGGCCGGGCGTGTCGATGCCGTCGCCGTCCCAGTCGCCGAGGAGCGGCACACGGTTCGAGAGTCTGGTGTTGCCGAACACGAGGGTGCCGACGGCCGCTCGCGGCGGGATGCGGTCGCCGAGGTACCAGCGCAGGGCCTGGGTCGACGGCCCGACGATGCGCTGGACCCCGCCGAAGGTCAGCACGTACAGCTCGCCTCGCCCGTCCCGGCCGAACGAGACGATGTTGCCGACGCCGTCGAAGAGGGGGCTCGAGCGGTCCGTGGCAGGGTCGTACACACGCACGAAGCCGCGAACGAAGTCGCCGTAGACGTAACGGCCGGCGAGGTCGGGCAGCGACGGCGACCGCGACACGTAGCCGCCTGTGACCGATGCCGACCCGTTCGTCGCGTACTCCTCGACCGGGAAGACCAACTCCCCGCCGACGACCGAACCACCTCGGTCGAGCGTCCCCTCGTAGCGGGGCCAGCCCAGGTTGTAGTTGCCGCGTGCCCGGAAGCGGAGGCGGTTGATCTCCTCGCGGTCGTCCTGGCCGACGTCCGCGATCCACACGTCGTCCCCGTCGAGGCTCATCCGGTAGGGGTTGCGCAGGCCCCACGCCCACAGCTGCTGGCAGCGGCCGGACTGCCCGGCCAACGGGTTGTCGGGCGGGATGCTGTGGCCGCCGCCGGACCGGCCGAGGACGCCGATGCGGAGGATCCCGCCGAGACAGGTCGAGCGGTCCTGCCCGTTTCGGAACGGGTCGTTGGCACCTCCACCGTCCCCGAGGGCGACGAGCAGGGTCCCGTCCGGGGCGAACTCGATCGATCCCCCGTTGTGGTTCGAGCGTGGCTGGTCGACGGCGAGCACCTCCACCCGTGAGCCGGGATCGGCCCGGTCCGGGTCACTGCTCACCGTGTAACGGTCGATCCGGGTGTCGCCGCTCGTGTTCGTGTAGTGGACGAACAGGTGGCCATCCCGGGCGTAGTCGGGCGAGAAGGCCAGCCCGAGGAAGCCGCCCTCGCCGGCGGTGCCGACACGACTGGAGAAGTCGAGGAACTCACGGGTGACCCCGCTCGGCAGCAGCACGCTGATCCTGCCGGCCCGCTCGGCGGCGAACAGCCGATCGTCCCCACGGGGCGCGGTGACCAGCAGCGCAGCGCTCTCGGTCGCGATGTCGACCGTCACGAGTCGCTCCCCGGCGGCTCCGGCCGGGCCGACCACGACCGACGGCACGACCAGGGCCAGCACGACGACCATGGCACGACGACGCACGTGGGACCTCCCGGCGGGGTCGGGAACCTACGGCCGGACCAAGGGCCGCGCCGTCCGTGGCCGCGGTCCGCACCGAAACGCGCGACGTGGGCGCGGACGCCGAACGACGCAGGTCGCCCCCGGCCGGAGCCGGGGGCGACGAGGGGCAGGAGGTCTGGCGGCTCAGGATCCGCAGACCGGCCACGGGCCCCAGTGACCGACCCGGTCATAGAGGTCGCGGGCGTACTGAGCGTTGTAGTAGGACGTGTAGATGCCGTCCTCCCACTGCTGTCCGGTCACGTCCTCGAACGCGGCACGGTGGTACCTCTCCGAGATCTGGAACAGGCCGTGGAAGCCGCGAGGGTTGACCGCTGCCGGGTTCAGCCCCGACTCGCAGTCCGCGACTGAGATCGCCTTGTCCGCCATGTCCGGGAACCAGGCCCGGATGGCGTCGGTCGGTGCCAGGTCGGCGGGGTCCTGGCGGATCGTGTACGCGAAGCCACCCTGGACGGTCATCCAGTCGCCGTCGCTGCCGTACTCGAAGCTGACGTCGGCAGCGCCGCCGGCATTGGCGTTGCGGAGGTGCCAGGTCGTGCCGCGGACGACGCCGACCGTGTCGTCACCATCGCCGTCCCAGTCACCGATGATCGCGTTGTCGTTCCCGCGGGGTCCGACGCGGCCGTACACGAAGACGTTGTCACCGGGCCCACCCGCGTTGGCGTCGCGCAGGTGCCACTCGCCCTCACGGACGATGCCCACCGTGTCCACGCCGTCGCCGTCCCAGTCGCCGACCAGGGGGACGTCGTCACCACGCGGCGCGACGCGCCCGTAGGTGAAGGTGATGTCGGCGTCGCCGCCACGGAAGGTGTTGACCAGGTGCCAGGTGCCACCGCGGATGACGCCGACCGTGTCCACGCCGTCGCCGTCCCAGTCACCGACCAGGGGGAAGTCGCCGGAGCGACCCCCGTAGTAGAACTGGATCTCGGCGTCGCCGCCCAACGCGTTGGACAGGAACCAGTGGCCGTCCCGGTAGACCCCGGGCGTCGCCGTGCCGTCGCCGTCCCAGTCCCCGTAGAAGGGGATGTCGGTCGTCGCGCCGTAGCTCCAGGACTGCGTCGCGTCCCCGCCGCTCTGCGCCTCGCGCAGGTGCCACTGGCCGTCACGGACGACGGTCGGCCAGTCGGGTTCGGCGGCTGCGGCCGTCAGGGGGATGAGGAGGATGGTCAGGGTCGATGCCACGATCGTGGCGATCCATCGACGTCGCTGCGTCGAGGTGCTGCTCCGCGTCAAGAGGTTGCTCGTCGTCGGGGGCGGGGTCATCGCTGGCCTGCGGCGCGCGTCGGCCTCCGACTGGCCCGGCGACGTGGCAGTACGGACGCGTCGTCGCGCGTCACGCAGCCTGTGCGCCACCTTCGGTGGGAGGTGAGCGGCCGGTCGCGTTGTGCCCTTGGATCGGGTGAACGGGGGTGAACTCGTCTGCGATGCGACGTGGCCAGCGAGTGGGACGGGTAACTGCGGACCGTGGTGTGCGACCACCCCGTGCCCGGACCGCACACCGCCCGACGAACGACGACCGCCCCGCAGCTGTGCTGCGGGGCGGTCCTGGTTGGTACCCCCGAGCGGATTTGAACCGCCGTTACCGCCTTGAGAGGGCGGCGTCCTGGGCCGCTAGACGACGGGGGCAGGACGCGTCACGCCGAGGCGTGACGGATGCGGCCGTCAGGTCCGGGGACCGTCGGGCGTTGTAGCGGCCGCCTCGTGAGGCGGCCGTGCGCGAATCGTACCTACGTGAGGCGCGGGACGCGAAGCTCGGGGGGAAGGACTTGAACCCTCAATAACTGGACCAGAACCAGCCGTGTTGCCAATTACACCACCCCCGAAGGGCGGTCGATGACAGTACCGACCGAGACGGCAGGCCGCGAAAACGTCGCTTCGGTGTGTGCGGACGGCGGTCAGCCGGCGTGCTGCTCGAAGACGGGAACGGCCGCCTCCAGCCGCGAGACGGACTCCTCCCGACCGAGGAGCTCGATCGTCTCGAACAGGGGCGGCGACACCGTCGTGCCGGTGACGGCGACCCGCACCGGCTGGGCGACCTTGCCGAAGCCCATGTCGAGCTCGTCGGCGAGCCCGCGCAGCGCCTCCTCGATCGCCGGCACGGTCCACTCGACCTCGGCGACGACCTCGGCCGCCCGGCGGACGGCCTCGGCGCCACCCGCCTTGCGCAGCACCTTGGCGCACTGCTCCTCGTCGATCGTGACACCGTCGGAGAAGAACGGACCGGCGTAGTCCCGGACCTCGTCCAGGCGCTGCATGCGCTCCTGGACCAGCGGGACCAGACCGCGGACCGTCGCCCGCTGTGCGTCGGTCGCCGGGCGGTCGATCACGGCATCGGCCGGGGTGTCGTCCTCGTCGTCGTCGCCGACCACCGGCAGCGAGCCGTCGAGGAACGGCAGCAGTAGTGCGGTGAGCTCGTCGGTGTCGAGGTCCCGGATCCGCTCGCCGTTGAACGCCGTGAGCTTGTCGGTGTCGAACATCGCAGCGGTTCGACCGACCCGCGACAGGTCGAACTTCGCGACCAGCTCGTCGACCGCGAGCCGCTCGCTGCCGTCCTCCGGTGCCCACCCGAGCAGGGCGATGTAGTTGAGCATCACCTCGGGCAGGTAGCCACGGGCCTCGAACGACTGGATCGCGACCGAGCCGTGACGCTTGGACAGCTTCTTGCGGTCGGCGCCGACGATCATCGACAGGTGGGCGAACCCGGTCGGCGCGCCCCAGTCGGCCTCGCGCGGCGGCAGCCCGACCTCCTCCAGCGCGGCGTCGAGCAGGCCATCGGCGAGCAGCAGGTCGTAGAGGAACACCTGGCGCGGTGTGACCGACAGCAGGTCCTCACCGCGGCACACCAGCGTGATGCCCTGCGCGAGGTCGTCGGTCGAGTTCGCCAGCGGGTAGGTCACCGCACCGTTGGAGCGGACGAGCACCGGGTCGGACTCGTTGGCCCACTCCCAGGTGACGTCGCCGCGGACCTCGTCGTGGACGGTGATGCTGCCGGTCTCCGGCAGCGCGAGGCGCAGGGTCGACGGCCGGTCGCCGGTCGGAGCCGGGACCGTCGACTGCTTGACGATCGGGGGCAGGTCTGCATCGCGCCGCTCCTGCCGCCACGCGTTCAGCTCGTCGGGCGTGCGGTCGTCCTCGTAGAGGTGGCCGGCGTCCCGCAGACGACGGGCGACGGCGGCGTGCAGCTCGGCTCGCTTCGACTGGCGGTACGGCCCGTGCTCGCCCACCTCGGTGACGTTGCCGTCGCCGTCCAGCGTCACGCCCTCGTCGACGGTGATGCCGAGCCAGCCCATGCCCTCGAGCATGGAACGCATCGACTCGTCGGTGGCGCGCTCGGCATCGGTGTCCTCGATGCGGAACACGAAGGTCCCGTCGTTGCCGCGGGCGTGCAGCCAGTTGTAGAGCGCGGTACGGACCGAGCCGACGTGGAGCCAGCCGGACGGCGCAGGCGCGAAACGGACACGGGGAGCGGGCACGAGAGGGACCTCGACACAGACAGGGAGCGCCTGTGAGGCTAACGGGCCGCGTCTGGGTCAGAGCCGTACCGCGCGTCCCAGGACATCGGCACGACCAAGGGGCGATCGATGCCGAGTGAGTGGTAGGCGAAGACGGCGGCGACGACGGCCACGGTGGCCACGGCGAAGAGGGCCAACGCGACCGGCATCGATGCGAAGGGCGAACTCGTGACCACGAGTGCGACTGCCATCGCAGCGAACGACAGCGGCGCGATGGCGTAGAAGCCGATCAGTGCGTACGCGGCGGCACGCCCCCAGACGGCACCCGTCCACAGCCCGAACGCGGCGGCGAACGTCCCCGGCACGACGATCGCGACGTCGACGAGCACGAAGTGTCGGAGCAGGGCCGCGGGATGGTGGGCGTGGATCGGGTCGTCCACCGCTCCGGTCAGCACCTCCGGCAGCAGCGGCAGCCAGCGCACCAGCACGAGTGCCGCCAGGAGGCCGAGCAGCCAGGCGTGGCGGTGGTCGACGGCACGGCCCCCGGACAACAGTTGGAGCCGGTCGATGTGCTCCCACGCCAGCACGAACACTGCGAGGCCCAGGAGGAACAGTGCCGCGTGGAACGGGAAGAAGTACTCGTTGTTGCCGCCGAGCGACCCGTACTCGGGTCCGATCACCACATGAGGCGTCATGTAGGCGGCGAACGCTCCGGGCACGAAGGCGAGCGGGGGGCCGCCCACGCGACCGCGCCGGACCAACCACGCGGCGAGCAGGGCCGTCGGCGCTGCTACGAACGCACCGACGGCGTCCATCCCGGCGACCTGGACGAGCATCGGCTCGGAGAAGTGGTAGCGCAGGACCCCGAGGAACAGCGGACCGAGCAGCGCATTGACGACGAGTCCTGCTGCGAGCAGCAGGAGTGCAGCAAGCAGTGCGAACTGCCGCGTCCACAGCATCCCGACCCCGCTCCCCGGGGCGCCATCTCTCAGGGGACCGCACACGGAGCCCCCTCGGAAGAGGCCAAGGACCCTCGTGTCAGAGGATGGTGCCACCGCGGTAGGCGGCTGCAGTGGGGAAGGCCGTCACCAGCCCGCGGACCCGCTCGAGGAACGCGTCGACCTGCTCGGCCGCCGCACCGGTGAACGAGCCACGGTCCGCCAACAGGGTGTCGAGCTCGTCGCGTGTCAGCGGCAACCGGTCGTCGGCCGCCAAGCGGTCGACGAGGTCGTTGTCGGCCCGGCCCTGCTCGCGCATCTCGAGCGCCACCGCGACCGCGTGCTCCTTGATCGCCGCGTGGGCGGTCTCCCGTCCCACGCCCGCGCGCACGGCAGCCATCAGCACCTTGGTCGTGGCGAGGAACGGGAGGTAGCGGTCGAGCTCACGCTCGATGACTGCCGGGTAGGCGCCGAACTCGCGGAGCACCGTGAGGAACGTCTCGAGCAGCCCGTCCATCGCGAGGAACGCATCGGGCAGCACGACCCGGCGCACGACCGAGCACGACACGTCGCCCTCGTTCCACTGGTCACCGACCAGGCTCGATGCCATCGTCACGTGGCCACGCAGGATCGAGACGAAGCCGTTGACGCGCTCGCACGAACGCGAGTTCATCTTGTGCGGCATCGCGCTCGAGCCGACCTGGCCCGGCTGGAAGCCCTCGGTGGCGAGTTCCTGTCCCGCCATGAGCCGGATCGTCGTCGCGAGGTTGGCCGGCCCCGACCCGAGCTGCAGGAGGCACGAGACGACGTCGAGGTCCAGCGAGCGCGGGTAGACCTGACCGACGTCGTCGAGGACCTCGGTGAAGCCGAGGTGCTCGGCGACCGCCCGCTCGAGCCGCTCGAGGCGGTCGTGGTCCCCGCCGACCAGGTCGAGCATGTCCTGCTGGGTGCCGACGGGCCCCTTGATGCCCCGCAGCGGCTGCCGCTCCAGCAGCGAGACGAGCCGTCCGTGCGCCTGCAGCAGCTCCTCCCCCGCGTTGGCGAACCGCTTGCCCAGGGTCGTCGCCTGCGCAGCGACGTTGTGGGACCGGCCGGCCATCACGGTGTCGCGGTGCTGCTCGGCGAGTTCGGCGAGCCGCGCCAGCGTCGCAACGACGCGGTCGTGCACGAGCTCGAGGGCGCGCCGGACCTGCAGCTGCTCGACGTTCTCGGTGAGGTCGCGGCTGGTCATGCCCTTGTGGGCGTGCTCGTGGCCGGCGAGCGCCGAGAACTCCTCGAGCCGCGCCTTGACGTCGTGCCGGAGCACCCGCTCCCGCTCGGCGATCGACGCGAGGTCGACCTGGTCCACCACGGCCTCGTACGCCGCCACGGCCTCGGCCGGCACGTCGACGCCGAGGTCGGCCTGTGCTCGCATGACCGCGAGCCACAGCTGCCGTTCGAGGACGACCTTGCCGCGGGGCGACCAGATCGCCCGCATCGCGGACGTCGCGTAGCGCTCGGCGAGCACGTTCGGGACGTGGTCGTCCGTCGCCTCGGTCACGGTCGCTCCTGCAGTCGGGGCGCGTCTGGACGCTACCGGCCGCCGACGTCCAGCCTCTCGCCGCGGAGGTGCTCCTCGAGCGCGCGCAGCCCGCGGCGCTGGAGCTGCCGGACGGCCGCCTCGGACCGGTCGACGGCTGCCGCCGTCTCGGCGACCGACAGCCCACCCACGACGCGCAGGAGCACGACGTCGCGCTGCTCGTCGGTCAGCACGACCAGGTGACGGTCCAGCTCCTGGTCGGAGGCGACGTCGTCCACGACCCTCGCGGTGGTGTCGCCATCGAGGCCGTCCATCCAGTCGAGGGCGTCGAGGTCCACCGTGGCGGGACGTCGGGAGGCACGGCGCCGCTCGTCGACGAGCCGGTGGTGCGCGATGGTGAAGACCCACGACCGGAACCCGGCCTCACCGCCCTCGAACGAGCGGATGTTGCGGAAGACGTGCAGGAAGGTCTCGCTGGCCACGTCGTCGGGCTCCACGGCGCCCTGCTTGCGCAGGTAGCCCGTCACCACCCCCGCGAGCTCCTGGTAGAGCTTCGTGAAGGCCCAGCCGGCGCCGGTCTGCGCTGCGAGCAGCACGTCATCGAATGCCTGTCCGAGCACCTGACCCCCCGTCACCACCTGGCGAGCGAACCACATCGTGCCCGCGGCTGCGCAGACGTGTCGACGGTCAGTCCTCGTCGTCCTGGTCCTCGTCGGTCAGGTCGTCGTCGCCAGCGACACCGTCGTCGTCGGCATCATCGTCGTCATCGGCCTGGTCGCCACCGCGGGCCGCGTCCTCGTCGGCGCCCTGGCTCCCAGGGCCGCGCTGCGTGGCCTCGTCGGCGTCGTCGCGACCCTGGGCGTCGTCCGCGGCAGCGCCACCGGCCCGACCCTCGGAGGCATCCTCCCCTGCAGTACCGCCAGCCCGGCCGTCCGAGGCCTCGTCGGCGACGGCACGGCCGTCGACGCCCGGCACACCGTCGCTCTCGCCGGTCGCGTCGTCGGCCACCTGGCTCCCGTCGACACCCGTGTCACGGACCTCCTCGCCCTCCGCGTCCTCGTCGACCTGCTCGACCTGCCGGCCGACGGCGTCGTCGAAGGCGACCTGCGCGGGCGGCGGCAGCGCCCCGGCGGCGCCAGCGGACGCTGCCGCGACGCTGACGGTCGCGCCAGCCACGGCGGCCTTGGACAGCAGACCGAGGGCCGCGAACTGGGTCACGAGGACGCGCGAGAACGCACGACCACGCGCACGGATCGTGAGGATCCCGCGCGTCAGGATCCCCTTGTCGGTCGACGCCGTGAGGATCCCGCGGGTCAGGATCCCCTTGTCGGTCGACGCCGTGAGGATCCCGCGGGTCAGGATCCCCTTGTCCGCGGAGGCGGTCAGGATCCCCTTCTCCGCACCCTTCGTCGAGAAGGTGAGGATCCCCGGGGACGCGACCTCGGTGAGGGCGAGGCCCTCGTCGAGGACCGCTGCGAGAGCGGTGGTGGCGGCCGGCGTCGCAGCCTCGGCGTCCTCGCGGAGCTGCGCGAGGTGCGCAGCGAGGGGGGTCCCGACGGCACCGGGGGGCACGCTGCCGTCGAGGAGGGCGTCGAGCTGGTCGTCACTGAGGTGGTGGTTCGACATGGCGGGGGGCGTCCTTGTCACGTTCCGTACTGCTGTGATCGCCGTGGGTGGGCGAGACGTGACGCGGCCTCCCGATATGTGCGCCGGTCGCTCGCTGTAGTGGGCGGCCACAGCGCCATCGCACAGCAACGGCATCGAGGACGTGCCCCACGAACTGATGAGCGGCCACCGTCACCGGTGGCCGCTCGCAGCAGGTGTGCGTCGTCAGCTGGCCAGGAGCGACAACAGGGCGCTCGCCTCGGCGCTGACGTCACCGAGTGCCGGCGCCCCGTGGTCGAGCAGGTCCGCGACGTCCCCGGCCTCGTCGGTCACGTCCGGAGCGGTGTCCTCGACGACGGCGAGGTGCTCGGCGACGAAGGCGCTCGGTGCGTCGTCCGCGCCGGCGGCGAGACGCTCCTCGTACTCGCCGGAGCACATCGGACAGGGCACCTCGGGGGCCACGATGTCCCAGATGTCGCAGTAGGACGTCGCTCGACGGTCCCGTCGGATGGTCGTGGTCCCCGCGCTCATCTGTATCGACATTTATGAACTCCTCGTCATGGAGCCCTTCGGCCACTCCTCGCCCGGGCCTGACCCCTGCCGCAGAGATCGCGCGGGAAGCGCACACTCAGTCGGTGCGATCGACCACCGGGTTCAGCAGGGCACCGATGCCGGCGATCTCGACCCCGACCGTCTGTCCCGGCGCGAGGGGCCCCACGCCGGCCGGTGTCCCCGTGAGCAGCACGTCGCCCGGCAGGAGCGTCATGATGCGACTGACGGCGCTCACGAGCTCGGGAACGCCGAGCAGCATCTGGGCCGTGGACCCGTCCTGCCGCACCTCGCCGTCGACCAGGCAGCGCACCGCCACGTCGCTCACGTCGAGGTCGGTCGTGATCGCAGGCCCGAGCGGGCAGAAGGTGTCGAAGCCCTTCGCCCGGAACCACTGCGACTCGCGTGCCTGCAGGTCACGGGCCGTGACGTCGTTGGCGCAGGTGTAGCCGAACACCGCAGCGGCGGCCTCCTCCGGCCCGACGTCCTTGCACAGGGACCCGATCACCACCGCCAGCTCGGCCTCGTGGTGGATCTCCTCGGACTCGTCCAGCGGGAGCCGGATGGGGTCCCCGGGACCGATCACCGACGACGACGGCTTGAGGAAGAACAGCGGGAGGTCGTCGGGCTGGTCGGCGATGTCGTTGCCGAGCTCGGCAGCGTGGGCGGCGTAGTTGCGTCCCACCGCCACGACCTTGCTCGGGATGACGGGCGCCAACAGCCGCAGCCCCTCCATGCCGAGCCGCTCGTCGGTGGGCACGACGGTCCCGGTCGCGCCGAACGGATGACCGTCGAGCAGCGCCACCTCGGCACCGTCGACGACGCCGAAGCGGGGGCCGGCGTCGGTGGCGACACGGACGTAGCGGGGCACGGGCTTCCTCAAGCAGGGGGCCCCACGACGGTAGCCCCGACGGTCGGCCGCCCCTCAGTCCCGGGCGCGCACGATCGCGTAGGTGTAGGCGTCGGACAGCGCCTTCCACGACGCCTCGACGATGTTCGGGTGGACCCCGACGGTCGTCCACGACGAGTGGCCGTCGGTCGAGGTCACCAGCACGCGGGTCACGGCGTCGGTGCCCGACGACGCCTCGAGCACACGCACCCGGTAGTCGACGAGGTGGACCTGGGCGAGGCCCGAGAACGAGCCGTTGATGGCGCTGCGGAAGGCATGGTCGAGCGCGTCGACGGGACCGTTGCCCTCGCCCGCACCGAGCTTTCGCTCCCCGTCGACGACGACCGCGAGGATGGCCTCGGCGGGGATGTCGGTGGCAGGCGCGGGCAGGTGCGGCGAGACGCCGCCGGTGCCGCCGCCGACAGACACTCGGAAGTGCTGGGTGTGGAAGGGCTCGTCACCGAGCAGCCCCAGCGTGCGCCGCAGCAGCAGCTCGAACGATGCGTCGGCGGCCTCGTAGGTCCACCCGAGCTGCTCCCGCTCCTTGACGACCTCGAGCACCCTGGCCGCCTGTGTGTCGTCGACCTCGATGCCGAGCTCGCGGGCCTTCAGCACCACGTTGGACCGGCCCGCCAGCTCGGACACGAGCAGGTGCATGTCGTTGCCGACCAGCGACGGGTCGACGTGGTTGTACATGTCGGGCGACTTGGCGACGGCGCTGGCGTGCAGTCCCGCCTTGTGCGCGAAGGCGCTGGTGCCCACGTAGGGCTGCGCCCGCGGTGGCGGGTCGTTGATGAGCTCGGCGACGTGGTGCGACAGGTCCACGAGCTGTTCGAGCTCGGCCGGCGGGACGAGCTGCAGACCGCGCTTGAGCTGGAGGTCGGCGAGGATCGAGAACAGGTTGGCGTTGCCGCACCGCTCGCCGATGCCGTTGGCGGTCCCCTGGACCTGGACGCCGCCGGCCTCGACGCCGAGCAGCGTGTTCGCGACGGCACAGCCGCCGTCGTCGTGGAAGTGCAGACCGACCTGTGCGCCGTGGGCGGCGACGGCCCGGGTCTGCTCGTCCACGATGCGGGCCACCTCCCACGGCATGGTGCCGCCGTTGGTGTCGCACAGGACGACGGTGTGGGCACCGGCCTCGGCGGCGGCCAGCGCCACCTCGCGGGCGTAGTCCCCGTCACGGCGGTGGCCGTCGAAGAAGTGCTCGGCGTCGAAGAAGACGGTGCGACCGAGGCCGCGGAGGTAGCGGATCGACTCGGTCACCATCGCGAGGTTCTCCTCGCGAGAGACCTCGAGCGCGTCGTCGACGTGGTAGCCCCACGACTTGCCGACCAGCGTCACGTGATCCGTCCCGGCCTGGAGCAGGGCGTTGAGGAGCCGGTCGTCCTCGCAGGCGCGGCCGGGGCCCCTCGTCATGCCGAACGCGACGAGCTGCGCGGTCGACAGTGCGAGCTCACCGTCGCGGGCCCGGGCGAAGAACTCGGTGTCCTTCGGGTTCGCACCCGGCCACCCACCCTCGATGAACGCGACGCCGAGCTGGTCCATCCGCCGGGCGATCGTCAGCTTGTCGTCGACGGTCAGCGAGATCCCGGGACGCTGCGTGCCGTCACGCAGCGTCGTGTCGTAGAGGACGACGCGGTCGTCGCCCACGGGGAGGGGAGTGTCACCCACGCGTGCGTCCTCACGTTCGCGTGCCCGGCGAGGCTACGCCCCGGCCGGCCCGAGGTGCACGCGATGCCGTCAGGCGTCGGCGGCGTCGTCGCCGTCCTCGAGCCGGAAGCCCACCTGGAGGGTCACCTGCGTGTGCTGCGGCTGCCCGTCCTTGATCCAGCCGCGGATCTCCTTGACCTCGAACCAGTCGAGGTTCCGGACCGAGTCGGAGGCCTTGGCGATCGCACCTCGGATGGCGGCGTCGACGCCGTCCATCGAGGAGCCGACCAGTTCGATCTTCTTGTAGACGTTCGACATCCGTCGCCCTGCTGTCGCGTGTGCCACGCGCGGTGCGTGGCACGGGCGACACTAACGCGACGGGCGCTGATGACGCGGGCTCACCGGCTCGCGCGGGCGAGACGGTCCCGGAAGTCGTCGTCGCAGGCAGGGCAGTGCTCGCCCGGGGCGACGAGGTCCCAGATGTCGCAGTACGACACGCTCCGACGCTCGTGGCGCTGGGGCACGGCGCGGGTGGCCCACTCGGGGCGGTTGTCGACGGTGGCGGCTGCGGCGGTCATCGTGGGCTCCGGTCGGCGGTGCGGCGTCGCCGGGCCCAACGAGACGGCCACATCCCGGTCACGCCATCACCCACCGCCCGCAGGTGACCGCGCTGGGTCGTCCGTTGTGTGCGCGTCAGGCGGCCGACCGGACGAGCGCAGCAGTCACGCGGCGGACGAACGCGCCGAGCTCTCGCAGCGAGCGGTTCCCCTCGGGCAGGCCGGGAATCGCCTGGAACACGTGCCACAACCCGTCGAACTCCCCCACCGACGCCTCGACGCCGTGCTGTCGTGCCCGCGTCACGAGCCGACGCGCGTCGTCGAGCAGCACCTCGTGCGTGCCCACGTGGACGAGCATCGGTGCCAGACCGGTGAGGTCGGCGAAGAGGGGGCTCGCCAATGGATGGGCGGGATCCTCGGGGGCGTAGAGCCGACCAGCAGGTGCGATGAGCCCACCGTCGAGCCAGATGTCGTGATGGTCGTTGTCGACCACCGAGGCCCCGGTGCCCGTCAGGTCGACCCACGGCGAGAGCAGGGCCAGGCCGGCCGGTTGGGGCAGCCCGGCGTCGCGGGCCGCGAGGGCCAGCGACACCGCGAGACCGCCCCCTGCGGAGTCCCCGGCGAACACCACGCGGGCCGGGTCGGCGCCCTGGTCCTCGAGGAGCCAGCGGTAGGTCGCGAGCGCGTCGTCGACGGCCGCGGGGAACCGGTCCTCGGGCGCGAGGCGGTAGTCCGGCAGCAGGACGCGCGCGCCGGCGAAGCGCACGAACGCGGCCGCAAGCCCCCGATGGGTGGCGTGGGACCCGGCGACGTAGCCCCCGCCGTGGAGGTAGAGCACGACGCGGCCCTCGGTCGGGCTGCCGTCGTCGAACCACCAGGTCGGGACCGGTGCCCCGTCGGCGCGCGTCGAGGTGACCCCCGTCGGCAGCACGTTGCCCCGGGTCAGCAGGTCGAGGCTCTCGCGGACGGTGAGTGCGCCCTCCTCGAACAGCTCGACCGGCGACTCCCCCGTGATCGGGCCGGTGCCGCGCTCCCGGAACCGGCGGAGGCCGCGCACGGCGGCACCGAACGTCGCGCGTGCCACGCGGGCTCGGACGCTCAGCACTGGGCACTCCTCCGTCGGCGGTCCACCCGAGAGGTGTCCCGAAGTGGCACGGTCACGCGGTGGCGAGGGTGGCCATCCGGTCGCCGGCCTCACCGGTCGTGACCTCGCGGTCCCCGCGCTCGACGAGCCAACCGGCGACGGCGCGCTCGACGCGGGTCGCGGCAGCGGTCTCGCCGAGGTGGTCGAGCAGCATCCCGATGCTGAGGACGGCGGCGACCGGGTCAGCGATGCCCTTGCCGGCGATGTCCGGCGCCGAGCCGTGCACCGGCTCGAACATCGACGGGCCGCGGCGCTGCGGGTCGATGTTGCCGCTCGCCGCCAGGCCGAGCCCGCCCTGCACCGCTGCGCCGAGGTCGGTGATGATGTCACCGAACAGGTTCTCGGTCACGACCGTGTCGAAGCGCTCGGGCTGGGTCACGAGGTAGAGGCACATCGCGTCGACGTGCACGTAGTCGCGCTCGACGTCTGCGAACTCGGCGTCGCCGAGCTCCTCGAAGACCCGCATCCACAGCCCGC
>JBFKQZ010000009.1:0-28029 GCA_041627475.1 Nitriliruptoraceae bacterium
ACGACGACGATCTCGGGCAGTGCCGCGGCGGGCACCAGGGCGGACACTGCCAGGCCGGCGAAGACGACCGCCGCGACCCCGAGTGCGACCCCACGGACGCGGACGCGACCCAGCAGCGAGCCCAGCGCCGCCACGAGGAACAGCGTCAGGACCGGTTCGTCAGCGAGGAGCGTGGCCATGGGCGCAGTGAACCGTGGCACGCTGTCCGTCACCCCGACGACGGAGCACCCACGTGGCCGACCGCCCCGACATCCCGCGCTTCCACCTCGCCGTCCCGGTCGACGACCTCACCGCGTCGCGCCGCTTCTACGGCGACGTCCTCGGCCTCGAGGAGGGCCGCAGCGACGACCGCTGGATCGACTGGAACATGTACGGCCACCAGTTCGTCACCCACCTCGTCGACGACCACCCCGGTCCGGCCGCCCACAACGCGGTCGACGGCCACGCGGTGCCGGTCCCCCACTTCGGGGTGCTCCTGACCGTCGAGGACTTCCACACGCTGGCCGAGCGCCTGCGCGCGGACGACACCGACTTCGTCATCGAGCCGTACCTGCGCTTCGCCGGGCAGCCCGGCGAGCAGTGGACGATGTTCTTCACGGACCCCGCCGGCAACGCCATCGAGTGCAAGGCCTTCGCCGACGACGGCCAGGTCTTCGCCACCTGACCGCGGCCGGGCTCGGTCAGGCGCGGCGGAGGTAGAGCTGGAACTCGACGTCGCCGACGTCGGAGACCGACAGCACGATCGGTGCGGTCGGGACCGCGACGTCGTAGTCGGCGAACGTGATCTCGAACGCGCCGGTCACCACCGCGACGCCGTCCTGGAGGGTCGCCTGCAGCGGGGCGACGACCTCGTTGGTCACGCCCTTCACCTCGAGCGTCCCCACTGCCTCGACCTCCACGACCTCGCCCTCCGCGAGGTCGCCGACCTCGACCGGCTCCGTCAGCGTGAACGTGGCTGCCGGGAAGGCGCCGGCATCGAGCGCGTTGTAGATCCTGGTGTTGCGGCGTGACTCGTCGCTGACGATCTGCGTCATGTCGGCGGAGAAGGTGGCCGCGGTCATCGTCCCGTCCTCGATGACGAGCTCGCCCTCGACCCCGGGCGTCCGCCCGACCGCCTCGGTCTCGCCGATCGTCGACAGCTCCTCGTCGATCCGGAACCCGACGAACGTGCCGGTGGTGTCGAGCACCGAGAACTCGCCGATGGTCGTGTCGACCGTCCACGTGCCGTCCAGGCCCTCCGACGCGACGGCCGTGTCGGCACCGTCGTCCCCCTCCGTCACGTCCGTGTCGTCGTCCCCGGTCGCGGAGTCGTCCGCGATCGCACTGGCGGCCTGGTCGATGTCGACCGACCCCGGCGCGTCGCCGGACAGGAACCAGACGACCGCACCGACCGCGGCGAGGGCGACCAGCCCGAGCACGGCGAACAGGGTCGTGCGGCGGCGGGAGGTGGGTGGGGAGGCGGTCATGGTGCACTGCTCCTGGGAGGCGAGCGGACGGCGGGGCGAACGGACGGCGCCTGGTGAAGGTTCCCGCCCGAGGCCGCGAGGCCCCCCAGAAGTCACACGGTGCACCGGGCGGGACGGACCCGATGGACGACCACCCCGGTGACGACGCTGGCACGCTGGGGGGCAGCATCCCCGAGGAGACCATCCGTGTCCGACACCGTCCCGCCCATGCCGACCGCCCCGCTGGGCCGCAGCGGTCTGGAGGTGTCCCGCCTGGCGCTCGGGACCATGACCTTCGGCGACGAGACCCCACCGGACGAGGCGATCGACCAGCTCGACCTCTTCGTCGACAGTGGCGGCACCCACATCGACACGGCGGACGTCTACGGGGATGGCGAGTCCGAGCGGATCATCGGCCGGTGGCTGCGACAGCGCCACCCGGCCGACGTCGTCGTCGCCACCAAGGGCCGCTTCGCACCGCCGGCGGGCTCCGCCGGGGCGTCACGCCGGTCCCTGGTCCGCTCGGTGGACGCCAGCCTCGAACGCCTCGGCGTCGATGCGATCGACCTCTACTACGTCCATGGCTGGGACGACGACACCGACCTGGCCGAGACGCTCGACACCCTCTCGGCGCTGGTCCGGGCCGGGAAGATCCACCACCTCGGGTGGTCCAACGTCACCGGCTGGCAGCTCGCCAGGATCATGACGACGGCCCGGCTGGGTGGGTACGTCGCGCCGTGCGTCGTGCAGCCGCAGTACAACCTGCTCGACCGCGGCATCGAGCTCGAGGTGCTGCCCTGCTGCATGGACGAGGGCCTGGCCACGGCGCCGTGGTCACCGCTCGGCGGCGGCTGGCTCACCGGCAAGTACGACCGGGACGAGCGCCCCACCGGCGCCACCCGCCTCGGCGAGGACCCGGAACGCGGCGTCGAGGCGTACGACCGCCGCAACACCGAGCGGACGTGGCGGGTCCTCGACGTCGTCCGCGAGGTGGCCGAGCGGCACGACCGACCGATGGCCCAGGTCGCGATCGCCTGGCTGTTGACCCGTCCCACCGTCGCGACCGTGCTGCTCGGGGCCCGGACGGTCGAGCAGCTCGACCAGACCATCGGCGCGATCGACCTCGAGCTGTCCGACGAGGACGTCGCCGCGCTCGGTGACGTTTCGGCGCCGCTGCTGCCGCCGTACCCCTACGGCGTCGTCGAGGAGTTCTCGGGCCTGTCCCACTGGGAGCGGCTCGGCGTCGACCGGGACGCGTGATGCCGCACGGTCCCCGAGCAGACGCCCCCGCCGTCGCACTGGCCCACGCCACCGTGGTCGAGGGCGGTGCCGCGATCCTGCGCGACGTCACCTGGTCGCTGGACGTCGGCGAGCACGCCGTGGTCCTCGGGCCGAACGGTGCCGGCAAGACGACGATGCTGCGGTTGCTGTCGGGCTACCGGCTGCCGTCGTCGGGAACGGTCGACGTGCTGGGTCACCGCATCGGTCGCGTGGACGTGCGCGCCCTGCGCCGCCGGATCGGGGTGCTCAGCGACGCGCTGGACCGGCTCATCGACCGGCGCGCCCCCATCCGCCATCTCGTCGCCGCCGGGATCCACGCCGTCACGGCACCGACCCGACGCGAGCTCGACGGCGACGGGCTCGCGCGGGCCGACGCGGCCCTGGACCGCGTCGGGATGCGGGCGCTCGGTGACCGACCCGGCAGGGACCTCTCGGCCGGCGAGTGGCAGCGCGCCCTGCTCGCCAGGGCGCTGGTCGTGGACCCGGACCTCCTGCTGCTCGACGAGCCGTGCGCCGGGCTGGACCTCGCGCAGCGCGAGCACTTCCTCGCGCTCCTCGACGACCTGCTGGGCGCCCCCGACGGCCCCACGACCGTGCTCGTGACCCACCACCTCGAGGAGGTACCGCGCGCCGCGCGCCAGGCCGTGCTGCTCCGCGGCGGCGGTCTGGTCGCTGCTGGGGAGACGGCCGCCACGCTGACGTCGGAGCTGGTGTCACGGACCTACGGCCTCGACGTCACCGTGGCACGGACGGACGGGCGGTGGCGCGCGACGGCCTGACGCGTCGAGCGCCTACCGTCGGTCTGCCGACCGACGCTCCCGGAGCCCCACCGTGCAGTTCGCCCGTACCGCCGACGAGGTCACCTCCCTGACCGAGGACGCCATCGCCGAGGCCGAGCGCCTCGTCGCCACGGCCGTCGACCAGTCCTCGCTGACGTGGGACACCGTCCTCGGGCCGCTCGACGAGGCAACGGCGGTCCTCGGCACCGCGTACGGGCGCGGCGCCTTCCTCGCCAACGTCCACCCCGACCCGGAGCTGCGCGACGCCGCCCGGGCCGCCGAGCAGCGCATCCAGCAGTGGCAGGTCGGCCTGGTGTTCCGCGACGACCTCGCGGCAGCGGTCCGCGCCTACGCCGCGACCGACGACGCGGCCCAGCTCGAGGGCGAACGGGCCCGCATGCTGGCGTTCGTGCAGCGCGACCTGCGCCGGGCCGGGCACGACCTCGACCCCGACGCCCGGGCCGAGATGCAGGAACGCAGCGAGCGGCTGGTCGAGCTCGGCGTCGCGTTCCAGCGCAATCTCGCCGACCACGAGAACCCGTTGACGGTCACCCGCGACGACCTCGTCGGCCTGCCCGACGCCTACGTCGAGGGACTCGCGGCCGGCGACGAGGAGGGCACGTACCTCGTCACGCTCGCCTACCCCGACGTCGTGCCCTTCATGGAGCGCGCGGAGCGACGCGACCTCCGCCAGGAGCTCGACCGCCGCTTCACCACCCGCGCCGAGGAGCCGAACCGCGTCATCCTCGCCGAGGCCGTCGAGCACCGTGCCCGCATCGCCGAGCTGCTCGGCCAGCCCTCGTGGGCACACCACAAGCTCGAGGAGCGGATGGCGCGGCAGCCGTCGGCGGTGTGGGAGATGTACGAGGGGCTCGTCCCCGCACTGACCGCCGCCGGCCACGAGGAGATCGCGGTCATGCAGCGCCTGCTCGCCGAGGAGACCGGTGTCGAGGACGTGGTCGTCCAGCGCTGGGACTGGCAGTACCTCCACACGCGCCTGCAGCGTGAGGAGCACGGCATCGACGGCGACGAGGTCGCCGCGCACTTCCCGCTCGAGCAGGTGCTCGACGGCCTGTTCGCCCTGACCGGCGACGTCTTCGGGATCGACCACGAACCGCTGGACGCCGAGGTCTGGCACGAGGACGTGCGCTCGTTCACGATCCGCGACCGCGCCTCGGGCGACCGCATCGGCTCGGTCCACATGGACCTGTTCCCCCGCGAGGGCACGTACGGCCACGCCGCCGCCTTCACCCTGACGCGGGGACGGCGCCTGCCCGACGGCAGCTACCAGCAGCCGACGTCGTGCATCCGCGCGAACTTCACCCGCCCCACCGAGGACCGCCCCTCACTGCTGCAGCACTCCGAGGTCGAGACGCTCTTCCACGAGTACGGGCACATCCTCCACCAGGTGCTGACGCGGGCCGAGCTCGCACGCTTCAGCGGCACGGCCGTCGAGCGCGACTTCGTCGAGGCCCCGTCCCAGATCATGCAGCACTGGTGCTGGGACCCCGCGGTGCTCGCGACGTTCGCCCGCCACCACGAGACGGGCGAAGCGATCCCGGTCGAGCTCGTCGACGCGCTCGTTGCGGCGCGCAACCTGGACGTGGCGATCATGAAGCTCCGGCAGGTGCACTTCGGCCAGTTCGACCTGCACCTGCACGGTGAGGAGGCGCCGGACCTCGACCTCGACGAGGTCACACGCCGCGTCGCCGAGGTGACGCTCATGCCGCATCCCGAGGGCACGTTCTGGCCGGGCACCTTCGCCCACATCATGGGCGGCTACGACGTCGGCTACTACGGCTACCTCTGGGCCGAGGTGATCGGCGACGACCTGTTCCGCCGCTTCGCCGAGGAGGGCCCGACCAGCCCCGAGGTCGGCATGGACTACCGCCGTGAGATCCTCGAGGTCGGCGGGAGCCGCAACGCCGCCGAGAGCGTCCGCGCGTTCCTCGGTCGCGAGCCGGACAACACCGCGTTCCTCCACAAGCTCGGCATCACCCCGACCTGAGCCGCTCAGGCACCGGGGAGCACGGCGCGCTCGACGTCGTCGGGCATGCGGCCCCACCAGCGGCGGTAGCGCCCGTACAGGTTCGGGTCGCGGTCGCCGAGGAACTCGAGGAGGCTCGCCGCCTCCTCGGCGAGCCCGACCCAGGCGTCGTCGGCGACCGGTCGGAACGTCGTCACCTCGACCCCGTCGCCGTCCGGCGCCGGTCGCCAGACGCCCACGATGCGGCCGTCGACCAGCACGGTCGGCAGCGTGTCGCCGTTGCGGCGGATGACCCACGGCCGCACGTCGTCGTCGACGACCCGCGACCGAGCGTGGTAGGCGAACAGGATGCTGTCCCACATGGGCAGCAGTCGCGCCGGCGCCGGGACGTCACCGTCGGGCAGCGGCGCACCGGGCACGTCGTGCAGCACGCGACCGTCGCTCCCCTCGTGCCGGACCAGACGGTCTCCGAGCCCCTCGACGACCACCGTCAGGCGACGACGTGGGACGAGCAGGAACTGCGCCATGTCCGCGACCGACGCCGGCCCGAAGGCAGTGAGGTAGCGCTCGACGAGGACCCCGAGCGCCTCGTCCGCCGCGGCCACGTCGTCCGGTGCGGGCGGTGCGAACCCCGCAGCCACGTGCACGGGACGACGGTCGAACGCCCACGGCGACCCGGTCGGGGCGTGCCGGACGGGGGCGTAGCGACGCAGCGACGACCACAGCATCGGGTCGTCGTAGCCACGCTCGGCCAGCCACGCCTCGGCCTCGGCGTTCGACCGCGGCTCGTGCAGCCAGCCCAGCAGGTCGTCGACCACGCCGTCAGCGTCCGCCGCCGTGAGCCCCGTCGACGTGAACCGTCTGTCGTCGAGGTTCGCTGCCCGCAGCGTCGGCTGCATCGCCAGGTGGAACGTCCGGTGGTCGGCGGCATGGACCGCGTGCAGCGTGATCCGCGCGAGCGTGGCCTTCACGACCTGCCCGGCCGCGAAGGCCGCGTCGAGGTCGGCCGGGTCGAACCCGGCCACGCGTGCCCAGAGGCCCAGGTAGGGCGACGCAGGCTCCTGGGCCTGCAGTGCCAGCACCTGCCGGACGGCGTCCTCGACGCCGAGCTCGACGCGGCCGAGCAGCAGCTGCCGCGCCAACGTGGCGCGGTTGCAGGTGCGATCGTCGAGCACGGACACGTGGCCACCCTGCCAGACCCGCACCTCTACCGTGGGAACGCGCAACGAGGAGGCAACGTCATGCAGGTCGCGACAGAGGACCGCGTGGGACGCGACGAGCTCGAGGCGTTCGTGCGACCGCGCCGCAACCTGCTGCTCGTGACGACGCGCGACGACGGTCGCCCGCAGGTCTCCCCCGTCACCGGGGCGCTGGACGACGACGGCCGCGTGCTGGTGTCGAGCTACCCGACACGGGCGAAGACGATCAACCTGCGCAAGCGGCCCGAGTGTGCCGTCGTCGTGCTGTCGGACGACTTCGGTGGACCGTGGGTCCAGCTGTACGGGACCGCGACCGTCCACGACGGCGAGGGGGGCGTCGAACGCCTGGTCGACTACTACCGGGCGGCCGCCGGCGAGCACCCCGACTGGGACGAGTACCGCGCCGCCATGCGCGACCGCAGCAAGGTCGCGATCGACGTCGAGATCACCGACTGGGGGCCGATCGCGACCGGCGGCGTCCCGCCGGAGTTCGCCGACGACTGACACCTCCGAGGCCCCCGGTGCGGGGCCTTCGGCACTCCCCAGGAGCCGGGTGCCACGGAAGACTGGACTCCCCCGTCCGAGGAACGGCCATGCTGCTGTGGGCGGCGGTCGCGGTCGCCGGGCTCTACGTCACCGTCGTGTCGAGCCGACACGCGGTCGACCACGCGGTGCGGCTGGCGTCGTCGCTCGGCATCCCGGCCTTCGTCGTCGGCATCACCGTCATGGCGGTGGGGACGGACCTGCCGGAGATCGCGAACTCGATCGTGGCCTCGGTGGGTGGGCACGGCGACCTCAACGTCGGTGACTCGATCGGCTCCGCGGCGACGCAGGTCACGCTCGGGCTGGGCCTGCTCCCGCTCCTCGCCGGTGCGTTCGTGGTCCGCCCTGCGCGCGTGCGCATCGTGGGTGGCCTGACCGTGGTGGCGCTGGCCGTCGGCGCACTGCTGCTGCGCGACGGCGACCTGTCGCGACTCGACGCGACCGTGCTCGTGGGCCTGTGGATCGTGAGCACCGTCGTCGTCTGGCTGCGGGCCCCGGTCGACGGGCAGGAAGAGCTGCCACTGGCCACGGGGCACCGCTGGCGCCACGGGGTCCGGGCGCTGCTGTGGCTCGCGCTGCTCGGGGCCGGTGCCGCCGCCGTCGTGACCGGTCTCGTACGGATCGCCGAGGAGCTCGCGGTCCCGCTCTACCTGGTCAGCTTCTTCGGCGCGGCGATCGGGACGTCGCTGCCGGAGATCGTCGTGGACGTCACGGCCCTGCGTCGGCACCAGGCCGATCTCGCGGTCGGCGACATCTTCGGCTCGAGCATGGTGGACGCCACCCTCTCGATCGGCATCGGCCCGCTCGTCGCACCGACGCTGGTGACGGCCGACCTCGCGGTCCGGGGCAGCATCGCCGCGGCCGTCGTGATCGGGCTGGCGACCCTGCTGCTCGCAGCACGCGGCCGCCACACCGTCGCGACGGGCATCGCGCTGCTGCTCCTGTACGCGGCCTTCTACCCGGCCATGCTCGTGTGAGCGGGAGACCGGGTCACACCGTCAGGGCAGGCGCACGCCTGCGGCCAGTGCGGTGGCCAGCGCTGCCGCGACCGTCGTCGCGACCAGGCCGGCCGACGGACCCAGCATGGCCATGCCCGCACGGCGGCGACCATGGGCGGACCAGGTCAGCGTCGGGGTCCTGACGGGGGCCCGCTGGACGTCGGCCGCGACCCACGTCCCCTGCGGCTGTGGGGCAGCACCCCAGCCCCCGGCACGGTCGTCGTCACCATCGTCACCGAAGAGCACGTCGTCGGTGAGGTCCACGACCGGCGCGGTCGGGACGGCGCGCTCCATCGGCCGCGACAGCCCCGCGAGCAGTCGCTCCAGCGTCTCGACCGTGGGCGGTGCCGAGAGCGGTGGCGGGTACGACGAGTTCACGTGGTGCATGTCAGTTGCATCGGCAGCCTCCGACGACGTCGCCAGTCACGACCCGCGGACCGCGTCCCGTGTTGCGCCAGCCGCACACCGGCGTCCGCCCTCAGACCGAGACTGCGCCGATCGGCTCGGTCGGCAGCTCGACGACGAACCGGGTGGTCGGCGCGTCCGGGTCGATCCGCACGTCGCCGCCCATGGCCCGCACCAGGTCCCGGCTGATGCCGAGACCGAGACCGGTCCCGCGGGAGTGGTTCGTGATCGACCCCAGCTGGACGAAGCGCTCGAACACGGCCTCGTGGTGGTCGTCGGGGATCCCCGTCCCGCCATCGGTCACCGACAGCAGGGCGTGGCTCTCGGTGACGTCCCAGTCCACGACCACCGGCTCCTCCCCGTGGACGAAGGCGTTGTCGAGGAGGTTGAGCAGCACCTGTCGCCCGCGATCGGGGTCCAGCCAGACCTTCACCCCCTCGTCGCCGCGGACCTCGGGCGTGCGGCCCAGCTCGTGGAGCACCTCCGCGACCAGGTCCGCCACGTGGACGTACGTCGGCCGGTAGTCGAGCGTGCCGGCGTCACTGCGTCCGACGGTCAGCAGGTCCTCGACCAGCATGCGCAGCCGGTTGCCCTGTCGCAGGACCAGCTCGTGCAGCTCCTGCTCCTGCTCGGGGTCGAGCGTCGCGGCGTGGTCGCGCAGCGTCTCCGCCGCGCCGACGATGGCCGCCACCGGCGTGCGCAGCTCGTGGCTGGTCAGCGCGACGAAGTCGGTCCGCAGCAGGTCGAGCGCGCGATGGCGGGCCGCGAGCTCGGCCTCCTCGTCCAGCAACCGGGCCGCGTGCACGGCCAGACCGACCTGCGTCGCGAACTCCTCGAGGTCGTCCTCGAGCCGGGACGGGTCGCCCACCACGAGCGTCCCGAGCGCCACCTCACCGTGCCGGACGGGCACCGCCGTCGACGCCCCGACGTCCGCCATGTCACCGGCGCCGACGTCCACCCGTGGACCGACCCCCTCCAGCTCCAGCGTGAGCTGCACGGCGCTCGCCCCGGTGACCTGCAGCACCGTGTCGACGAGACGCTGGCTGACGTCGAGCACGCTGCCGCCCACACCACCGGCGAGCACGGCGTGGACGGCGGCAGCCCGGTCGTGCTCGTGCTCGGCGACCCGCCGGGCCTCCTCGGCCGCGGCGGTCGCCGCATCTGCGGCGAGGCGGCCGGCAGCAGCCGTCTCGTAGAGGTGCGCCGTGATCATCCCGACGATGCCGGCGATGAGGACGGTCACGACGGCCGGGTCCACACCGAACGGCAGGTCGTACACCCCGACTGCCAGGACGCCCCGCAGCACGTAGGCGACGGCCACGCCCGCCGTGCCACCGAGGGCACCCCGGTAGCCGAACCGCACCGCGCCCAAGAGCGGTACCAGCAGCGCCGGCGACGGTGCCTCCAGCGCCACGAAGGCGTGGAGCGGGGCCTGCGCCAGCAGCACGAGCGCGTCCAGCGCGTAGGTCCGGCGCATCCAGCGCCGCAACGCCGCCGCGTCCGGTGCGCTCCGCAGCCACCGCAGCGAGACGATGCCGAGCACGGCGAGCAGCCCGAGGCTGGTCACCTCGAGCACCTCCTCGAGCGGTGGGTGGACGACCTGGTCGGTCACCGTGAGGAGGATCCCGACGACGCCACCGATGATCCGGAACCAGCTGATGAGGCGCTCGCTGGCATGGGCGAGCGACGTCTCCCGCACCGCACCCTGGCTCATGTGACCCTCACCCCCGCGGCGGACGCCCCCCGGTCGTCGCCAGGTGCAGCGTGCCACAGCGAGGGCCGTGCGGTCCTCAGAACGGGGCGGACGGATCGTCACCGACACCGTCGAGACGGTCCAGGCCACCGTCGTCGCCGGTGTCGTCCGGCGCCTCGTCCCCCTGTTCCGCGGCGAGCTCCTCGCACGCGGCCTGCAGGGTCGTGCGGTGCGTCGCGAGCTCGTCCATCAGCTGGCGGTGCATCGGCAGGAGCTCGCCGACCAGCTCGTTGGCCTCCCGCACGAGCCGGATGGCCTCGGCCGGGTCGGCCGCGAGTGCCTCCCGACCGATCCGGTCGAGCCGCTCGAGGTTGGCCGCGTAGGCCGCGGCGTCGACGGGTTCGTGCTCAGTCATGGGGGTCCTCCTCGTCGACGGTGGCGCCGAAGGTGGTCGTGGCGGTCGTGACGCGGACGTGCGCGCCCGGTCGCGGTCCGGTGGGCGGCAGGGGCTGGCCGTCGTCGTCGGTGACCAGGGCGAACCCCCGCCGCAGCAGCCCGGGCAGCCGGCCTGCTGCCTCGTGGGCCGTCGCGAGCTCGCGGCGCAGCCGGCCGACCACGGCATCGGTGTGCTGCACAGCGGCAGCGAGGTCCCGGCGCAGTGCCGGGCCCGGGTCGCCGATCGCGTCCAGCGTCGCCCGGAGGCGGTCCAGCAGTGGGTCGCGGCCCGCGAGGGTGTCGGCGACGGCGGCCACCCGGCGCACGTCGGCCAGGGTCGTGCGGGACGCCCGCGCGGCGACCGCCTCGGTCGCGGCCCCGGTCCGCTCGAGAGTCCCGACCGCCGCTGCGCCGACCCGGGCCGTCGCCCCGTCCACCTGGCCGACCGTGGCGGCCACGGCCGGGGCCAGCCGACCCAGCAGCCGGTGGTTGTGGTTCACGAGCGCGGCGACAGCGGCGGACGCCTGCGCGTGGTTGTGCGCCACCAGCTTGGTCAGTGGCTGGTCGCGACCGTGCGCGAACCCGGCGACCACGGGCACGCCGGCCAGGTGCGCACGGTGGATGGCCTCGAGCACCGGTTCGGCGTCCCACGCGCTGACGGGCGGCAGGTGCCCCCCGAAGGCGATCAGCACCGCGTCGACGCCAGCCCGGACGTGGTGGTCGAGGAGGGCCGGCACGTCGACCGTGGCCGTCGCCGAGAGCGGGTGGATGCGGTGCCGGCAGAACGCCGGGGCCATGGCGTCGTGCTCCAGCACGCGCAGCGCCTCGTCCAGGTCGCCGTCGCCGGCGACCGAGATGAGCGCGCCCACGCGGCGCAGCACGGGCGGCAGCGGCGGACGCGCCGCGACCCACTGCTCGTCGACGATCCGCTGCCGCAGCCGTTCGACCGCGGCAGCGTCACGCGAGGCCGTCGCGATCGCGATCGTCTGGGTCCGCAGCTGGAGGCTGCCGTCGCCCGGCGCGATGCCGAGCTCGCCGACAGCGTCCACGACCGTGCCGGTCGTCAGGGCCTCGCTGACCGGTCCCCCGAGCGGGCGCTCCAGCCACCGCGCACGCCAGGCGAAGACGACGAGGCCGAGCCGGGGCGTGTCCCACGACGGGGCCGTGACGTCCTCGTCCACGAGCGTGACGAACTGGGTGCCACCGCGCGACGCGCCGGTGTCGACCACGCGACCGCGGACGTGCACCGGCCCCTCGATCGCCGCGCCGACGACCTCCTCGGCCACGGCGAACAGGTCCGACGGGGCCCACGTCGGCATCGCCGTCCGCTCGTCCTCGGCCACGGTCCTCCAGCACGTCGGGCCGGCAGCGTAAGCGAGCCGTGCGACGCACCCGTGTCCGTCCACCGGACGTCGCGGAAGGTCGACGGCACTGGCACCGTTGTGCCGACCCCCCTCCCCCGTCCCGAGAGGTCATCGTGCTCGTCGAGATCTGGTCCGACGTCGTCTGCCCGTGGTGCGCCATCGGCAAGCGCCGCTTCGAGCAGGCCCTGGACGGCTGGGAGCACGCCGACGAGGTCACTGTCCGGTGGCGCTCCTTCGAGCTCGACCCGAACCGCAGCGGCACGGTCGAGGGTGACTACGTCGACCTGCTGGCCGGCAAGTACCGCACCAGCCGCGAGGAGGCGCAGTCGATGATCGACCGGATGACGGCTGCCGGCGCCGCCGAGGGCATCGACTTCCGCTTCGACATCGCCCGACCCGGCAACACGTTCGATGCGCACCGCCTCCTGCACCTCGCCGCCGACCGCGGCATCCAGGACCGGGTGAAGGACCGCTTCCTGCGCGGCTACCACAGCGAGGGCGTCGCGATCGCCGACCACGGCGCACTGACCGACCTCGCCGTCGACGCCGGCCTGGACCGCAGCGAGGTGACGCGGGTGCTGGCCGGGGACGACCACGCGGACGCCGTCCGTGCCGACGAGGCCCAGGCGTACGAGTACGGGATCGGCGGCGTGCCGTTCTTCGTCGTCGACCGGCAGGTCGGGATCTCCGGCGCCCAGCCCCCGTCGCACCTGCGCGCCGCGCTCGAACAGGTGCGGACGGCCGCGCCCACGCAGGACGCCGCAGCCCACGACGACCACGCCCACGCCCCCGGCGAGACGTGCGTCGACGGGGTCTGCGCGGTCTGACGAGCAGGACGTGACCGTCCGGGGCCCACTCCTCCCAGCGTGGGCCCCGGAACGGTGGTCGTCAGCGGTCCTCCGGCCGGATGCGGCGGCCGGTCACCGACGTCGCGTGCATCGTCACCCAGTTGGTCCGGTACGTCGGGTTCGACCAGGGCCGGACACCGGAGGCCCGCAGCTCCTCGAGCTTGTCGGGATCGGTCACGAGGTCCGCGCGCCCCTTGAGCAGCACGCTCCAGCCCGTGCCGTTGCGCTCGTCGTAGTGGTCCGCCTGGAACGTGGCCACGTGCTGCATGATCCCCGCGTCGAGCTTGGCACCCGGCGCGGACCGGAAGCAGACCTGGCCGTCCAGGACGACGTGGTTGACCGGCAGCACGGCGATCTCACCGCTGTCGATCATGGCGACCCGTCCGATCGGCACGGTGGCGAGGAGCTCCATGCACTCCTCCTGGTCGAGGATCTCCAGCCCCGACCGGTCCCTCATCTGCGCGGCCATCGTCGTCTCCCTCGTGTCCCTCGCTTGCAGCGTGTGGGGGGACGACCGGGCAGGCAGGGGGCGAAGGTCCCCTTGCTCGTGGGACCCACGCCGGCGTGGCATGCTCCGCCCGGTCAGGGAGGCCGCCATGCCGTTCACCCACACCGTCCGTGTGCGCTACGCGGAGGTCGATGCCCAGGGCGTGGTCTTCAACGCCCACTGGTTGACCTACGCGGACGACGCGACGACCCGCTGGTTCGAGCACCTCGGCTACGACCCCGCTGCCCTGTGGACGGGCGAGGACGCCCCGTTCGACATCATGGTGCGGGCGTCGTCGCTCGACTTCGTCGGCGCGGCGCACTTCGACGAGGAGGTCGCGCTCGACGTCGCGCCGGTGCGCATCGGCACCTCGTCGTTCGACCTGCGGTACGCCGCCCGGGTCGGGGACCGGCCGGCCGTCACGATCACGACGACCTACGTGGTGGTCGTGCCGGGCGAGCAGCGCTCCCGACCGATCCCCGACGACCTGCGCGCCCACCTGGAGCGCGAGCTCGTGCCGACGGTCACGTCGTGACGCCGACGATCCGCCCGCTCGGGGACAGCGACGAGTCGGACGTCGTGGCGTACGTGACGACCGCGCAGGACGACCCGGCACGGCACGTCACCTTCGTCGGGGTGGGTGCCGCCTCGGTCCGCAACGACCTCACGGCGATCGACGACTGGCGGGACCAGACGTTCGTCGCGACCGGACCGGACGGCCACGTCGTCGGGGTGCTGCTCGTCGACACCGACGACGAGCTCGGCCGCTGCTGGTGGCTCGGCCCCTGGGCCGACGACGAGGCCACCGCCCGCGCACTCCTGGACGCCGCCGCGCCGCTCGTGGCCGACCTGCACCGCCGCGAGTTCGCCCCCGACGCGCGCAACACCGTCCAGGCGGACCTCGCGACGGACCTCGGCTACGGGCCCCGTGAGGCGAGTGCGATCCTCGCCCTGGACCTGACGACGTGGGAGGACCCCCCGGACGCCGTGACGGTCCTGCCGTTGGACACCGAGGACCGCGACGACGTCGCCGCCCTGCACGACCGGCTGTTCCCCGGCACCCACACACCCGGCCGGCGCCTGGTGCGGGACGACGGGACCAGCGTGCTCGTCGTCGGTGAGCCACCCGTGGGCTACGTCGCGACCCAGGTGCAGGGCGACGGCTCGGTGTACGTCGACTTCCTCGGGGTCGACCCGGGGGCGCGGGGGCGCGGGTACGGCCGGGCACTCGTCGCCGCCGCACTCCGTCGGGCCGCCGCCGATGGCGTCGACCGCGCCTACCTGACGGTGCGGGTCGGCAACGCGGGCGCCCGCGCCCTCTACGCCTCGCTCGGCTTCGACGAGGAGCGGATCGCGCAGCCCTTCACCCTGGAGCCTCGCCGGGGGTGAGCCCACACCGCTCCCGCAGGTGCTCGGCGAAGCCCTCGAGGTCGACCACCGTGAAGGTGATGCCGGGGTGGACCGCGGCCGGCGTGAGTGCGGCGACGCGCTCGTGGAAGCAGACGCAGACCCCGCCGACCGTCGACGTGCCGAACGTGGCACCGAGGTCGGCGAAGGACCCCCGGGGCCCGATCGCCTTGATCGCCGTGTAGTCACGGGTGATGCGAACGTCCTTGACGTTCGTCAGCGGCGTGCGGCAACGGAAGGGGCCGAAGCGCGCGTCGAGGTGCGTGTCGGTCACCTCCACCCGGGCGGTCCGCGGCGTGATGCCGAGGGCACGCAACGGGAGTGCGACGGTGTCGAAGCGGAACGGGAACGTCGTGGTGGTCACGGGCACCTCCTCCACGCACAGGACAGCACACGCAGCGGGCGGGTGCACGCCGGGGCCGTCGGCACGGGCGGCGGCGTTAGCCTCCGACGTCGGCGCATCGACCGACAAGGAGCCGACGTGGAGATCGCTGGGAACGTTGCACTGGTGACCGGTGGGGCGTCGGGCCTGGGGCTCGCCACGGCCCGCCGTCTCCTCGCCGCCGGCGCCTCGGTGTGCATCGTGGACCTGCCGTCGTCGGACGGCGCGAGCGTCGCCGAGGAGATCGGTGCCACGTTCGCCCCGGCCGACGTGACCGACGAGGACGCCGTCGCCGCCGCCGTCGAGGTCGCCGGCGAGCTCGGTCAGCTGCGCATCGCCGTCAACTGCGCCGGGATCGGCCCGCCGAAGCGGGTCCTGGCCCGGGACGGGTCACCGTCCGAGCTCGGCCACTTCCGCACCGTCATCGAGGTGAACCTGATCGGCACGTTCAACGTGCTGCGCCTGGCCGCCGCCGAGATGGCGCGGCACGACCCGATCGGCGAGGAGCGCGGTGTCATCGTCAACACGGCCAGCGCGGCGGCGTTCGACGGCCAGATCGGCCAGGCCGCCTACTCGGCGTCCAAGGGTGGGGTCGTCGGCATGACGCTGCCACTCGCACGTGACCTCGCCCAGTGGCAGATCCGTGCCATGACGATCGCGCCCGGCCTGTTCCGCACCCCGCTGCTGCTCGGCCTCCCCGAGGAGGCGCTGCAGTCACTCGGCGACCAGGTCCCCCACCCGAGCCGGCTCGGCGACCCCGACGAGTACGGGCTGATGGTGCAGCAGGTCGTGGAGAACCCGATGCTCAACGGCGAGGTCATCCGCCTCGACGGCGCGATCCGCATGGCCCCGCGCTGACCTTGGGGTCAGCCGACCTCGCGGCGGGCGTCGATCGCGCGTGAGCGGTCGGCCGAGGCACGCGCGGCCTGCTCGACCATGCGGCGCGCGGCGTCGCGGGCCCGCTGGGCGGGGTGGAGGTGGACGACGTCGCGGGCGCGGTCGCGCTGCAGCTTGATCCAGCGCAGGGCGGCGACGTAGCCACCACAGGCGAGCACGGCGAGCACGGCCAGCGTCCACCAGAAGGCACCGCCGGCCACGACGGCCGTGAGGGTCGTCGCCAGGACGAGGCCAACGAGTCGCGCCAGCACCATGCGGCGTCGCTCGAGGAGGTCCTGACGGGCGGACCGGGCGGGGTGCACCTCCCAGCCCGGTCCGCCGTGGACCAGCACGCGGCGGGAGTCGCAGGTCGCCAGCCGTTGCATCGCGGCGTGGAAGCCGTCGACGGTCGAGCGTGGGGACGTGCGGCGGTCGCGCCAGGCGCCGGGCACCAGGACCGCAGCCCACAACCCCACCAGCAGCAGGACGGTCGTCGTCGTCACCGGCAGGGCCTTGGGTCTGGGCGGTCGCCGACGAACCATTCGTCGGCGCTGTCACGGTACGCCCGTGCGCCCTGCGGACGTGGGAGGCTCGACGGTTCTGTCGGCACCTCGTCGACAGAAGAGCTCCCGACACCACCAGCCACACCAACCACACGAGCCACGCAGCAGGCCCGGTGCTCAGGCGTCCTCGGCGACCCACGTCCCGGAGCGACCGCCCTCCTTGCGGAGCAGTCGCACGTCGGTCAGCACGACGTCGCGTTGGACCGCCTTGACCATGTCGTAGACCGCCAGCCCGGCGGTCGTGCAGGCGACGAGCGCCTCCATCTCGACGCCCGTGCGGTCCGCTGCACGCGCCGTCGCGGTGATGCGTGCCTCACCGGCCTCGACGTCGACCTCGACCTCGACGTCGACCGACGTCAGCGCGACCTGGTGGCACAGCGGCAGCAGCTCGGGCGTGCGCTTGGCGGCCTGGATGCCGGCGATGCGGGCGACGGTCCGCGCGTCGCCCTTCGGCAGGTCGCCCGCGGCCAGTCGCCGCGCGGTGTCCTGCGACAGCCGCACCGTGCAGCCGGCGACCGCCGTGCGTCGCGACGTCGCCTTGTCCCCGACGTCGACCATGCGGGCCGTGCCCTCGTCATCGAGGTGGGTGAGGCCGTCCTCGCCGCCGCTCACGGGACGAGGAGCAAAACGGGGACGCTCTCCCCCGCCCAGGCGGTGGCGGTGCCGGCGTCGACGATCGCCAGGCCGTCCGCGGCGGAGAGGGCGGACAGCACGTGCGACCCCTGCCCACCGCTCGGGGTGGCGCGCCACCGGCCGTCCTGCTGCTCGAGCCGGACCCGCACGAACGTGCGCTTGTTCTTCGGCGTCCGCACGTCCTCCGCCAGCGTGGCGCGGACGATGGGCCGGTCGAGGTCGGTCCGCCCCTGCAGGCGACGGATGGCCGGTCGGGCGAACAGCTCGAACGACACGAACGTGGAGACCGGGTTGCCGGGCAGCCCGAGCAGCGGCGTGTCCCCGACGCGACCGAGCAGCTGGGGCATCCCCGGCTTCATGGCGACCTTGCGCGGCGTGGCCGTGCCCAGCTGCCGCACGACGTCGACGAGGTGGTCGTGGCGACCCGCGCTGACCCCACCGGAGGTGATGATGAGGTCGGCGTGGCCCGTGGCCGAGTCCAACGCCTCGGTCAGCCGACGGCGGTCGTCGCCGACGATCGGCAGCTTCTGGGCAAGCGCCCCCGTCTGCCGGACCAGTGCGCGCACCATCGGGCCGTTCGAGTCGCGCAGCTGGCCGGGGCCGGGCTGGCGGCCGGTCGGGACGAGCTCGTCGCCGGTCGAGATGACCGCCACGCGGGGCGTCGGGACGGCGGTGACGTCCGCGACGCCGAGCGCCGCGAGCAGGCCGATGTCGGCCGGGCTCATGCGTGTGCCCGCGGCGAGCACGTGCGTGCCCACGGCGACGTCCTGCCCGACCGTGCGGATGTTGGCACCGCGCTCCGGCGCCACGTGGAAGGCGACCTCGGCGCCGCTGCCGCTGGTCCGCTCGACCGGCACGACGGCGTCGGCGCCGACCGGGACGACACCGCCGGTCATGATCGCGACGGCACAGCCGGGCTCGACCCCGTGGTCCACGGGGTGACCGGCCGCGACCTCCCCCGTCACCCGGAGGCTGACGGGGGACTCGACGGTCGCGCCGGCGAGGTCCTCGGCCCGCACCGCGTAGCCGTCCATCGCGCTGTTGGCGAAGCCCGGCAGGGGCTCGGTGGAGACCACGTCCTCGGCCAGCAGGAGCCCGAGCGCGTCGCCGACGCGGACCTGCATGTGGTCCAGTGGCTCGATCGCCGCCAGGACCTCCCGGCGGTAGTCGTCGAACGACACCAGCTCGTCGTCGGTGACGATCTCGGCACGCCCGTGCCCGACGAAGCCGCTCACGATGCGTCCTCCGCGAGGAAGTCGGCCAACCAGTCCCGGAACTCCGGCCCCAGGTCGTCGCGCTCCAGCGCGAGGTGGACCGTCGCCTTGAGGAAGCCGAGCTTGTCGCCGACGTCGTGGCGGACACCACGGAAGACGACACCGCGCAGCGGCTCCTCCTCAGCGAGCGTCATGAGCGCGTCCGTCAGCTGGATCTCGCCACCCGCGCCACGCGGCGTGGACTCGAGCACGTCGAAGATCTCGCCCGGCAGCACGTACCGCCCGATGATCGCCAGGTTCGACGGCGCGGTGCCCGGCGGGGGCTTCTCGACCATGCCGGTGATCGCCACGACGTCCTCGTCGTCGGTCTCCTCGACCGTCGCGATCCCGTACATGTGCGTCTGGTCCTCCGGGACCTCCATCAGCGCGATCGTGGGGCGGCCGCTGTCCTCGTGCACCTCGAGCATCCGCTCGAGGAAGGGCTCCCCGGGGTCCACGATGTCGTCACCGAGGACCACGACGAACGGTTCGTCACCGACGTGCTGGCGGCCCATCAGGACGGCGTGCCCGAGGCCGAGCTGCACCGGCTGCCGGACGCTGCTGATCTCGGCCAGGTCGGCGATGCGTCGCACCTCGGCCAGCATGTCGTCCTTGCCCTTCTCCTCCAACGCGGCCTCGAGGTCGAGCCGGCGGTCGAAGTGGTCCTCCAGCGCGACCTTGCCCATCGAGGTCACGAGCAGGACGTCGTCGATGCCGGCCCGGACGCACTCCTCGACGACGTACTGGATCGCCGGACGGTCGACCAGCGGCAGCATCTCCTTGGGCACCGCCTTGCTGGCGGGCAGGAAACGGGTGCCGTGGCCGGCGACGGGCAGGACGGCCTTGCGGACGGGCACGTGGGGGGCCTCTCGGGAGGTCGCGGGCCACTGCACGCTAGTGGGCGCACCCGTCCCGGTGGAGACCCGGTGCGCTGTCTGCCTACGGTGCCGCGACCACGGGGAGGCAGCGGTGGACGACGTCAGCGAGCAGCGTCGGCGCCTGCGTGCCGCCGGCCGCCTCGCGCGGTCGCGGGTGACGGGCGCGGACCGAGCCCGGGCGACCGGCGCCGTGGTCGCCAGCCTGCTCTCGCTGCCCGAGCTCGCGGGCGCGACCCGCGTGCTGCTGACGGTCGCGGTGGGTGACGAGCTGGACCTCGCGGCGGCGCGCAGCGGCCTGCACGATCGTGGGACGACGGTGGCCCTGCCGGTGGTCGACGGCGACGACCTCGTGGCCGTCGACTGGGACCCCGACGTGCCGCTGCGGCCCGGGTGGCACGACGTGCCGGAGCCGGTCGGCCCACCGAGCCCGGCGCCACCCGACGTCGTCGTCCTGCCCGCCCTGGTGCTCGACCGGCAGGGTGGGCGGCTCGGCTACGGCGGCGGCCACTTCGACCGCTTCCTCGCGGGCCCGGGGCACGGCGCGACCACGATCGGTGCGGTCTTCGACGAGCAGCTCGTCGCGGCGGTCCCGCTGCGGACGCACGACGTGGTGCTGGACGTGGTCGTCACCGACCGCGGCGTCTGGCGGAGCAGTGACAACGCCGGGTGATGCGGTACCTTTGGCACTCGTGCACTGCGAGTGCCAGCCTCCCCCGCGACGCGCCGGAGCCACCGATGCCCACCTACGAGTACGCCTGCAAGGCATGCGAGCACAGCTTCGAGATCGTGCAGTCGTTCAGCGAGGACTCGCTGACGACCTGCCCGGAGTGCGCCGAGGACCAGCTGCGCAAGGTCTACAACGCCGCCGGGATCATCTTCAAGGGTGACGGCTGGCACATCAAGGACTACGGCGGCTCCTCCAGCACCTCCTCCTCGTCGTCCACGGACACCTCGTCCGACACCTCCTCCAGCACCTCGTCGACCAAGGACAAGAGCAAGAAGAGCTCGACGTCCGGGAGCGGCGACAGCGCAGCCAAGCCGGCCGCCGGCTGACCGGACCCGCAACTGGCTGGCGACGGCCGACACACGACGACGCCCCGCACCACTCGGTGCGGGGCGCGGTCGTGCTGCGTCAGACGCCGCGGAGCTCCCGGGCGGCGACGACGCGGCCGACGGCCAGGCGGTAGGCGGCCGTGACGAGGTCGACGCCGTCCTCCTCGGCGCGTGCGGTCACGTCGTCCCACGACCGCTCGAGCCGCTCGGCCAGGCGGGACCGGACCTCGTCCTCGTCCCAGTCCAATCCCTGCCGGTTCTGCGCCCACTCCATCCACGAGACCGTGACGCCGCCGGCGTTGGCGAGGAGCCCGGGCACCACGACGACCCCCCACTCCGCGAGCTTCTGGTTCGCCTCGTAGGTGACGGCCAGGTTCGCGCCCTCGACGATGATCGACGCGTCGACGTCGTCGACGTTGCCCTCGTGGATCGCCGCCCCGAGCGCCGCCGGGACGAGGATGTCGACGTCGAGGGAGAGCAGCTCGTCGTTGGTGATCTCCTCGCCCTGTTCGTGGTCGGTCACGCCACCGCCGTCCGCGCGCACCTCGTCCAGCGCGTCCAGGTCGAGGCCGTCCGGGTCGAACCTGCCACCGTCGCTCGCGCTGACCGCGACCACGGTCGCGCCACGTCGGGCGAGCTCACGGGCGGCGTAGATCCCGACGTTGCCGTAGCCCTGGACGGCGACGGTCGCGCCGTCCAGCTCGAGGCCGGCCCGCTGCGCGGCGAGCTCGGCGACGTGCGCCGCACCCCAGCCGGTCGCATCGACGCGGAACGCCGAGCCACCGAGCTCGAGCGGCTTGCCGGTCACGACCGCCGGCTGCCAGGTCGACTGCTCCGACCACGTGTCGGCGATCCACGCCATCTCCCGCGGGCCCGTCCCGACGTCGGGGGCGGGGATGTCGAGATCGGGACCGATCACGTGGCTGATCTGCCGCGTGAAGCCCTTGACGAGGTCCTCGAGCTCGCGCGGGGACAGCGACTTCGGGTCGACGTCGATGCCGCCCTTGCCACCCCCGAAGGGCACCCCGACCACGGCGCACTTCAGCGACATGGTCGAGGCGAGCGCACGGAAGTGCTCGATGTTCACACCTGGTGCGAAGCGGAGCCCACCCTTGAAGGGACCGCGGGCGTTGTCGTGCTGGACGCGGTACCCGGAGAACACCTCGGGCGTGCCGTCCTCCCGTCGGATCAGCACGTTGACCGCGATCTCGCGGACGGGCCGACGCAGCGCGCCGGCCAGGCCGCTCACGTCCTCGGTCTCCAGGGCCGCCTCGAGGTGGCGGCGGGCGGTCTCGTCGGCGTCCTGCACGTCTGCTCCGGTATTGGTTTCAATTGCAACGGTAGTCCGCGGCGCATGGCCGGGTGGTCACGGTCGAGGTGTCCCCGGGCTCGCCCGTCATGCGGACGGGTGGAGGATCGCCTTGATCGTCCGACGTTCGTCCATCGCCGCGAACGCCGCCGGCAGCTCGTCGAGCGAGAACACGTCGGACGCGATGGGACCGGGGTCCAGCTCGCCGCTGGCCACGAGCGGCCCGACCTCGTCGATGTACGCGTTGGTCGGGGCGACCCCGGCCGTCAACGTGATGTTGTCGCGGAACAGCAGTCCCATCGGCACGCTGCTGACCCCGGCGGGGACACCGACCATGCCGATGCGCCCGCCCGGTCCGACCGCCCCGATGGCGTCGCGCAGCGACGCGTCGACGCCGACGCACTCGAGCACCGACGGCGCGCCGCCGTCCGTGAGCTCGCGCAGCCGGGCACGGAGCTCCTTGCCCCGCAGGTTGACCGTCTCGGTCGCGCCGAGCTGTCGGGCCACCTCGAGCCGGTCGTCGTGGTGCCCGACCGCGATGACCTGCTCGGCACCCTGCTGGCGGGCCGAGAGGACGCCGGACAGCCCGACGGCGCCGTCACCGATCACGACGGCCGTGCGAGCCGGCTCCCCGTCCGGACCGGACTGCCCGACCCCGGCGAGCACCCCGGCGTGCCAGCCCGTCAGCAGGACGTCGGTCAGCAGGTGCAGCGCGTCCCAGCGCTCGACCGGGGTCGAGGCGGGGGCGACCCAGAGGTTCGCGTCCGCCCAGGGCACGCGGGCGTACTCGGCCTGCCCCCCGTTGACGTCGCCGCCGAAGAAGCCGCCCTGCACGCAGGAGGTCCACAGCCCGGCCCGGCAGTGCCGGCACGTGCCGTCCCCGAACGCGAACGGCGCCACGACGAGGTCCCCGACCGCGACGTCGCGCACGTCGTCGCCGACCGCCTCCACGATGCCGGTCAGCTCGTGGCCGGTCCGGCCACCGACCGCGCCCTCGGAGATGCCGCGGTACGACCACAGGTCACTGCCGCAGACGCTCGACCGCACGATCCGCACGACCGCGTCGCTCGGGTCCTCGATCACCGGGTCCGGGACCTCCTCGACCCTGATGTCACCTTCACCACGGAACACACCGGCACGCACGTCGACCTCCATCGTCGGGGCTGTCGACCCTAATGCGCCCGCGTCACCCGGCGGTTGGCCGTCCGACGGTCGTCCGGGATCCGCGCTCGGCGGCGACGAGGCCGTCCCCGAGGAGCACGACGAAGCGCGCGCCACCGCCGGGCACCTCCTCCACCCATGCCCGGCCACCGTGCAGCTCCGCGAACTTGCTCACGAGCGCGAGACCGATCCCCGTCCCGGGCGACGGCAGCGCCCCGGCGCCCGGACCGTGCACGAACGGCTCGAAGAGCGAGTCGCGCAGCGCCGCCGGCACCCCCGGGCCGTCGTCCTCCACGACGAGCATCCCGCCGACCTCGTGCTGGTGCACGCCGATGCTGATCCGGGTCGCCGAGGCAGCGTGCTTCATGGCGTTGCGGACGAGGTTGTGCAGGATCCGTTCGACGTGGGTGCGGTCGACGGTCAGCACGAGGTCGTCGCCCCCCACCTCGATCGAGCGGTTGCCGCCGAGCCGCGCCGCGACGCCCTGCGCCAGCGGGAGGAGCGCCACCGGCCCCGGGTCGACCCCCATCCGCCCGCGGGAGAGCCGCTCGACGTCGAGGAGGTCGTCCAGCAGACCGACCACGCGCTCCGACTGACGCACCACCACGCCGGCGAGGGCGCCAGCCTGGCCGGTGTCGAGCCGGCCGTCCCCCGCCGCCAGTGTCTGGGCCGCGCCCACGAGACCCGCCAGCGGTGTTCGCAGCTCGTGGCTGATCGCGGCGAGGAAGGTCGCCCGCATCTCATCGACGGCGCGCAGCTGCTCGGCCGCCTGCTGCTCGCGCTCGAGCGCCTGCTGGAGGGCGGCCTCCTGCCGTCGGGTCGCCGTCACGTCGCGCGCGGTCCCCAGGACGGTGACGACCCGCCCATCGGTGACCGCGGCAGGTGCCTCCACGAGCTCGATCCAGCGCCATGTCCCCGGCTCGCCCGCGTCCACGAGCCGGATCCGGATCGGCTCGTCGATCCACGGGCGTGACTTGAGGGCCTCCACGAGGACCTTGCGGTCCTCGGTGTGCACCCGGCCGAGGTCGATGCCGGGGGCGCCGGGGCGGTCCAGCTCGCCGAGCATCGCACGGCCGGCGGCGTTGACGTAGGGGAACGCGGTGACCGTCGCGGCCGAGCGCAGGTAGATCCCGTCACGGCTCCCTTCCGCGAGGCGGCGGTAGCGGTCCTCGCTCACCAGCAGCGACCGGGCGAGCCGGGCGTCGGTCGCGAGCCGGCGGAGTGCGGCGTGGAGCCGGCGGCCGACGCCGCCCTCGGGTGGGTCCGCCGCCGGGTCGAGCTCGGCCGCCGAGGGGACGGCCACCAGGCCGTCGGCCGCCTCGTGTGCGATGCAGTCGAGCCGCGCGACCGCGGACGTGACCTCCTCGTCGATGTCCTCGCCGCTGGTCGCCTGCAGCAGTCGTCCCGCGGCGGCACCGAGCACACGGTCCGAGGTCGCTGCCACGTCGTGCTCGGCGACGACCTCCGCGACCTGCCGCACGACGGTCGCGAAGCCACCCAGCCCGAGCGCCACGACCAGGTAGTTCAGGTCGAGGAGCGAGGCAGGTCCGTCGAGCAGGACGCTGATCGCGGCGTAGGCGGCGATGAAGGCGGTGATGGCTGCGACCGTGGACCGTCGCGACCCGTAGAGCGCCCGCAGGATGCCGAGCCCGAGGAGCAACGCGAGGACCGCCCCGACACGCCCCAGCCCCCAGCCCACCGCGACGATGACCGCCGATGCGACCAGGTCGTCCCGGCCCGGTTGCCAGCCCCGCTGCCGGACCGAGAGCAGGAGCCCGGCCGCGACGACGAGGCCGACGACGGCCACGCCGCGCTGCGGCCACATCGCGGTGGTGGCGTCGACCAGCTCGACCAGCTCCGCGACGAGCAGCGTGACGGCGAGGAGGAGGAACAGCCGCCGCACGCGGCGGAGCACTGGGACGCCGACCTGCGCATCGGTCACCGGGACCGGCGTGGCGTCCACCATCGCGTCCCCTGTTCGCACACCGAGCTCTGGATGCCGCGCCGGCATCGTGCTCCCTGTCGGCGACGCGCGACGCCGCATGAGCATCCCGGAACACCACCGGAGCGTGGTGACGCGCCTACCATCCGGCAGCGGTCGGGAGGTCACGTGGAGCATCGGGAGCAGGTCGGGGCAGGGGGCGTCCCCGGCGCGCGGACCGAGCTGGCGGCCGACATCCAGGCGTTGCGTCGGCAGTTGCCCACGCTCGAGGCCGTCGAGCGCCGTCGGCGCCGCCTGTGGGTCGTGGCCGCAGTGCTGCTCGCCGGAGCGACGCTGATCATCGTCGCCCTGCTGCTGGCCCCCGACACCGCGGCCGCCCTGCCCGACAGCACGGTCCTGCGGGTGGCGCCCGCCGCACTGCCGGCCGCCTTCCTCCTCTACGTGTTCGACCAGGAGCGGCGTCTGCGCCGGCTCGCGAACGCCCTCGTCGAGGAGCGCGTGCTGTCCACCCTCCTCAACGAGCGTGTGCGGGACCTGTCGACGCTGTCGCGCGTCGGCCAGGTCGTCAACTCCGTGCTCTCGACCGACGAGGTGCTGCAGATCATCCTGCGCGGGGCCCGCGAACTCACCGGTGCCGTCACCGGCTCGGTGATGCTCGTCGACCGTGCCACCGACGAGCTGGTCGTCGAGGTCGCGACCGGTGAGCGGGCCGCACCGGAGGGCGCACGCCAGCCGCTCCACACGGGGGTGGCCGGTCGGGTCGCCGAGACACGGCAGGCGCTGCTGATCCAGGGCGACGTGGTCGACACCCAGGTGGAGCAGCGGCGGCCCCGACGACGCCCCGGTGGCTCGTCGGTCATCGCACCGATGGTCGCGAACGAGGAGGTCGTCGGCGTGCTCGCCCTCGAGCGGCAGCTCGGCGGCAGCGACTTCACCCAGTGGGAGCTGCGCGCCGTCTCGCTCTTCGCCGACCACGCCGCGACGGCGGTGACCAACGCCCAGCGCTACGACGCGGAGCGGGAGAACGTGGCACGGCTCGCCGACATGGTCGAGCAGCGCTCGGAGTTCGTCGCGACCCTCGTGCACGACCTCAAGGCGCCCCTGGGGTCCATCCTCGGACAGACGCGCCACCTCGCCACGCGCGGGGAGGTGCTCGGACCGGAGGGCCGCCGCGCCGCCGTGACCCGGATCGAGCTCGCCTCCGAGGACCTGCTGGCGATGATCGACGAGGTCCTGCGCAGCGCGAGCTTCGAGCCGACCCGTCCGGTCCGGCCCAGACGGGTCGAGGTCGAGCCGATCCTGGCCGAGGCCGTCGAGGAGGCACAGACCATGGCGGCGGCCCGCGACGGGCAGCCCCGGGCGATCCGCGTCCGGATCGCGCAGGGCCTGAGCGCACGGACCGACCCGACGGCACTGGGGTCGGTGCTGCAGAACCTCCTCGAGAACGCCGTCCGCTACTCGCCACCCGGCAGTCCCGTCGACGTCGAGGCGCGTGTCCGTGACAACGTGCTCGAGGTGGCCGTGAGCGACCAGGGACGCGGGATCGCGCCGGAGGACCAGGAGCGGATCTTCGAGCGGTTCCGACGCGAGCGGCCGGGCGAGGCCGAGGGCGTCGGGCTGGGCCTCTACATCGCACGTTCGCTGGTGACCGCGCAGGGCGGCGACATCGAGGTCGCGTCCTCGCCGGGCAACGGGGCCACGTTCCGCGTCCGCCTGCCGGACACCGGCGACGTGCCACCACCGCCGCCGCTGGCACCGCCGAGCCCGAGCCCGCCGGCCGCGCCGCCGGCACCCCCGGCGACGGGCACGGCACCGCCTCCTCCGCCGCCACCACCACCGGCCTGAGGCGACGCCACGTCCTCGTCGCCGCCGCCGACCATCCCTATGCTCCGGACACACGGAAGGGGCCTCGTGGACCACGACGACGCCGGACCGGCTGACGGCACGCTCGAGCAGCTGACGCCGACCGAGCTCGACGCGGACATCCAGTCGCTGCGTCGTCAGCTGCCGACGCTCGAGGCCGTCGAGCGTCGCCGCGGTCGCCTCTGGATCATCGCCGCGGTCCTGCTGACCGCAGCCTCGGCGATGGTGTTCGTGCTCACGATCGTGCCGGACGCGAGCGAGTTCCTGCCCGACAACAACGCACTCCGGGCCGGGACCGGCGTCGTGTCGGCGGCCTTCCTGCTCTACGTCTTCGACCAGGAGCGGCGGATGCGACGGCTGTCGCACGCACTGGTCGAGGAGCGCGTGCTGTCCTCCCTGCTCAACGAGCGGGTGCGTGACCTCGCGACCCTGTCGCGGGTCGGCCAGGTCGTCAACTCCGTGCTGACGACCGACGAGGTCCTGCAGATCATCCTCCGCGGTGCGCGGGAGCTGACCGGCGCCATCACCGGCTCGGTGATGCTGCTCGACCGCGCCACCGACGAGCTCGTGGTCGAGGTCGCCACCGGCAAGCACGCCGCGCCCGAGGGGGCCCGACAGCCGCTCAACACCGGCATCGCGGGCCGCGTCGCCGGCACGCGTGAACCCCTGCTCATCAAGGGCGAGATCGCCGACGGCCAGGTGGCGCAGCGTCGGCCCAGGCGTCGCAAGGGCGGCTCCTCGGTGATCGCGCCGATGATCGCGAACGAGGAGATGATCGGCGTGCTCTCGCTCGAGCGCGAGCACGGCGACAGCGACTTCACGCAGTGGGACCTGCGAGCAGTCTCACTGTTCGCCAACCACGCCGCGACGGCCGTGACCAACGCCCAGCGCTACGAGTCGGAGCGCGAGAACGTGTCGCGTCTCGCCGACATGATCGAGCGGCGCTCGGAGTTCGTCGCGGCACTCGTGCACGACCTCAAGGCCCCGCTGACCTCGATCCTCGGCTACTCGCAGCTGCTGCTGACCCGCACCGACTCGCTCGGACCGGACGGACAGCGCAACGCGGCCTCGCGGATCCAGCTGGCCTCCGAGGACCTGCTGGCCATGATCAACGAGGTGCTGCGCAACGCGAGCTTCGAGGCGACCGAGCCCGTCCGGCCCGAGCCGATCGAGCTCGCCGGGTTCGTGGAGGACATCGCCGAGGGCGCGCGGAGCATGGCGACGGGACGCGACGGGGAGGACCGG